>NZ_AUFD01000015.1:0-157639 GCF_000426325.1 Streptomyces sp. CNS606 | reverse complement strand
ATCACGGGCAAGTGTTTCCGGGCGCATCGACCCTGCCCTCCGCCCACGCCCCCTCACGTCCCTGCCGCCGCCCCCGGCCCACCCCCGTGCCCCTGGGGGAGGGAAAGGCGAGGGGGAACCCGGCGAACACGGGCGGGTGTTTCCGGGGGTATCGGCTCTGCTCTCACGTTCCACGCTGCCGTCCTCCGCCCGGCCCTGGGGGGAGGTGGCCCGGTGAAGTGGGGGTCAGAGGAGGGTGGCGCCGGGGGTGGGGGAGGTGGTGGGGCGGGCGGTGCGGCAGGTGCCGGAGCGGCGCAGGGCGTCGGCGACGGTCTCGGCCGTGGCGGCGTCCTCGGTGAGGAAGGCGCAGGTGGGGCCCGAGCCGGAGACCAGGCCCGCGAGGGCTCCGGCGCTCTTTCCGGCCTTCAGGGTGTCCGCGAGGGAGGGCCGGAGGGAGAGGGCGGCGGCCTGGAGGTCGTTGGCCAGGGTGCCGGCGAGGGCGTGCGGGTCGCCCTTGCGGAGGGCGGTGAGGAGGGCGGGGGACGCCTGGGGTTCGGGGACGTCCGCGGTGCCGCGCAGGCGGTCGCACTCGCGGTAGACGGCGGGCGTGGACAGGCCGCCGTCCGCCACGGCGAACACCCAGTGGAAGGTGCCGCCGACCTCCAGGGGGGTCAGCAGCTCGCCGCGGCCGCGGCCCAGCGCGGCGCCGCCGACCAGGCTGAACGGGACGTCGGAGCCCAGGTCGGCGCAGAGGCCGAGGAGGTCCGGGTGGGGGGTGTGGAGGTTCCACAGGGTGTCGCAGGCGAGGAGGGCGCCGGCGGCGTCGGCGCTGCCGCCGGCCATGCCTCCGGCGACCGGGATGTCCTTGGCGATGTGCAGGTGGACGCCGGGGGTGGTGATGCCGTGGTGGGCGGCGAGGGCGTCGGCGGCGCGGGCGGCGAGGTTCGTCGGGTCGAGGGGCACGGCGTCGGCGTCGGGGCCGGTGCAGGTGAGGCGGAACGTGTCGGCGGGCGTCGCCGTCACCTCGTCGTGGAGGCCGACGGCGAGGAAGACGTTGGCCAGGTCGTGGAAGCCGTCGGCGCGGGGCGGGCCCACCGCGAGCTGCACGTTGACCTTGGCGGGGACCCGGACGGTGACGGTCACGCGGCCTCTTCCTTCCGGATGGGGGACGGCCGGTGTTCGGCGATGGCGGCGAACTCCTCGACGGTCAGGGACTCGCCGCGGGCCTTGGGGGAGACGCCGGCGGCGTTCAGCGCCTCTTCGGCGGCCGCGCCGGAGCCGGCCCAGCCGGAGAGGGCGGCGCGCAACGTCTTGCGGCGCTGCGCGAAGGCCGCGTCCACCACGGTGAAGACCTCGGTGCGGGAGGCGGTGGTGGCGGGCGGGTCGCGGCGGACGAGGGAGACCAGCCCGGAGTCGACGTTGGGCGCGGGCCAGAAGACGTTGCGGCCGATCGCCCCGGCGCGCTTCACCTCGCAGTACCAGGCGGCCTTCACCGACGGGACGCCGTACACCTTGGAGCCGGGTGGTGCCGCCAGCCGGTCGGCGACCTCGGACTGCACCATGACCAGGGTGCGTTCGATGCTGGGGAAGCCCGCGAGCATGTGCAGGAGGACCGGCACGGCCACGTTGTAGGGCAGGTTGGCGACCAGCGCGGTGGGCGGAGGGCCGGGCAGGTCGGTGACGTGGAGGGCGTCGGAGTGGACGAGGGCGAAGCGGTCCGCGCGGGACGGCAGGCGCGCCTCGACGGTGGCGGGGAGGGCGGCGGCCAGCACGTCGTCGATCTCGACGGCCGTGACGCGGCGCGCGGTCTCCAGCAGGCCCAGGGTGAGCGAGCCGAGGCCGGGGCCGATCTCCACCACGACGTCGTCCGGGAGGACCTGCGCGGTACGGATGATCCGCCGGACGGTGTTGGCGTCGATGACGAAGTTCTGCCCGCGCTGCTTGGTGGGACGCACCCCCAGCGCGGCGGCCAGTTCGCGGACGTCGGCGGGGGAGAGGAGGGGATCGGGGGCGGAGCTCACCGCAGCAGTCTACGGGCGCGGTTCGTAGCCGAACGCGCGCGCCGTGTTCGCTGCCACATGACCGGCCAGCTCGTCCTCGGACAGGCCCTTGACCTCGGCCATCGCACGGAGCGTGACCGGGACGAGGTAGGGCGCGTTGGGGCGCCCCCGGTACGGCGCGGGGGTGAGGAACGGCGCGTCGGTCTCCACCAGCAGGAGTTCCGGCGGCGCGGCGGACAGGGCGTCCCGCAGCGGCTGGGCGTTCTTGAAGGTGACGTTGCCGGCGAAGGAGAGGAACCAGCCGTGCTCGGTGCAGGTCCGGGCCAGGTCGGGGCCGCCGGAGAAGCAGTGGAAGACGGTGCGCTCCGGTGCGCCCTCCTCGCGCAGGATGCGGACGACGTCGTCGTGCGCCTCCCGGTCGTGGATGACCAGGGCCTTGTCCAGCCGCTTGGCGAGAGCGATGTGCGCGCGGAAGGAACGCTGCTGCTCGGCGATGCCGGCCTCGCCGGTGCGGAAGTAGTCCAGGCCCGTCTCGCCCACGGCGAGCACCTGCGGCAGCGCCGCCAGCTTCTCGATCTCCGCCAGTGCGGCGTCCAGCGCCTGCGGGCCGCCCTCCTCGGCCAGCCGCGGCGCCTCGTTGGGGTGCAGCGCGACCGCCGCGTGCACGGAGGGATGGGCTGCGGCGACCTCCGCCGCCCAGCCCGCCCGCTCCACGTCGCAGCCGATCTGCACGACGGTCGTCACCCCCACCGAGGCGGCCTTGGCAAGGGCCTCCTCGACGGTGCCGTCCTGCATGTCGAGGTGGGTGTGCGAGTCGGCCACCGGCACGCGGAGCGGTTCCGGCAGCGGCGGTGCGGGCTGGGCGGGAGCGGGCATGCCGCGATGATAGGTCCCCGCCCCGACCGGGGCGTCAGTGGTGCTGCCAGGCGTCCACGGCCGTGGCCACCCGCCCGGAACGCATGATCCGCAGCTTGTGACCCTCGCAGTTGGGGCAGGTCGGGTGGGTGAGCGGGGAGGGTACGCGCCGGCCGTCCGCCCAGTAGGTGATCAACGGCTTGCCGTCCGGCCCCGTGCGGTGCTCGATGTCGTACGTCTGCTCCCAGCCGTAGCCGCAGTTCATGCAGGCGAAGCTGTACGCCTCGTGCACCGTCGTTCCGGATGCTCCTGTGCCGCCGGTCTCCGTCATCGAAGCTCCCTTCTTCCCGGGCGAAAGAGCCCACGGCCAGTGGACTCCCGTGCCGGAAGAAACGCAGCAGTCTTGTGGGAAGCGTTGAGGACAATTGGCCCGGAGTTGGGCCCGGAGCGGAGAAACCGCCTCTTTCCTGGGCGAGGTTTTGCTTTTCAGGTTAACGCTTTACCGGGTGGTGCGACATGGGGAGCGGGGTGTGCGGAGCGTGCGCGATCAGTGCCCGCCGGGGCCGGCCCGCTTCGCCGCGACCACCGCGTCGAAGACCTCCCGCTTGGGCACGCCCGCGCCCTGCGCGACCGCCGCGATCGCCTCCTTGCGACGCTCCCCGGCCTCCTCGCGCACCGCCACACGGCGGGCCAGCTCAGCGCCGTCCAGGTCCTCCGGCCCGGGCGGCGCCGCGCCCTCGACGACGACGGTGATCTCGCCGCGCACGCCCTCCGCCGCCCACGCGGTCAGCTCCGCGAGCGGACCACGCCGGACCTCCTCGTAGGTCTTGGTCAGCTCCCGGCACACCGCCGCCCGGCGCCCGCCGCCGAAGACCTCCGCCATCGCCGTCAGCGCGTCGTGCAGGCGGTGCGGGGCCTCGAAGTACACCAGGGTGCGCCGCTCCCGCTCGGCCTCCCGCAGCCGGGTCAGGCGCTCCCCGCGCTTGCGGGGCAGGAAGCCCTCGAAGCAGAAACGGTCCACCGGCAGGCCGGACAGCGCGAGCGCCGTCAGCACCGCCGACGGCCCCGGCACGGCGGTGACCCGCACCCCCCGCTCCACGGCGGCCGCCACCAGCCGGTACCCCGGATCCGACACCGACGGCATGCCCGCGTCGGTCACCAGCAGCACCCGCGCCCCGCCCGCCAGGGCCTCCACCAGCTCCGGCGTCCGGGCGGACTCGTTCCCTTCGAAGTAGGACACCACCCGGCCGCCGACCTGTACGTCCAGCGCCTGCGTGAGCCGGCGCAACCGCCGGGTGTCCTCCGCTGCGACGACGTCCGCGGCCGCGAGCTCGGCGGCCAGCCGCGGCGGGGCGTCGGCGGTGTCGCCGATGGGCGTGCCGGCGAGGACGAGGGTTCCGGTGGAGGTCATGCGCGCGAGTCTCGCCGCCGGACCGCGCCCCGGGCAACTCGCGGCCCGCCCGCCACGCGGTGCCGGAGGGAAGGGGCAAAGGGGAGTGTCGGCTTGCCGTGCCGCAGGGCCGGGGGCGCGTTCCTTACGATGAGCGCTGTGACGACCCAGGAGACCGCCACCGAGGCAGCGCACGAGACCGCCCCGCCCCCCGCGCCGCCCGGGCGGCAGGCGCGGCTGCGCCGCTTCGGCTACCGCCCCGCGCCGCGCGCCGGGCTGCGCGAGCGGCTCGTACCGCCCTACCCCCGTCCCTCCCGCAGGCCGGCGGCCCTCTTCGGCTTCTCCCCGCGCGCGGCGGAGCGGCTGGCCGCCTGGTCGGCCTGGGGCGGGCCGCTGCTCGTCGCCCTGGTCGCCGGTCTGCTGAGGTTCTGGCAGCTCGGGTCGCCGCACGCGGTGATATTCGACGAGACCTACTACGCCAAGGACGCCTGGTCCCTCTGGCAGTTCGGCTACGAGGGGACCTGGGAGGACGGCGCCAACGAACGCATCCTCTCCGGAGCCGGCGACGTCGGGCTCTCCTCCGACCCCTCCTACGTCGTCCACCCCCCGGTCGGGAAGTGGATCATCGGGCTCGGCGAGGTGATGTGGGGGCTGAACCCGTTCGGCTGGCGGTTCATGACCGCCGTGCTCGGCACCCTCTCGGTGCTGATGCTCTGCCGCATCGGCCGCCGGCTGTTCCGCTCCACGGCGCTGGGCTGCCTGGCCGGGGGCCTCCTGGCCGTGGACGGCCTGCACTTCGTGATGAGCCGCACCGCCCTGCTGGACCTGGTGCTGATGTTCTGGGTCCTCGCCGCGTTCGGGTGCCTGCTCGTGGACCGGGACACGGCGCGCGCACGACTGGCGGCCGCCCTCCCGCCCGACCCCGACCGGGAGGGCGGGGCGTCCCCGGACGCGTACGTCGCGGAGCGCGTGAACCTCGGCGTGCGGCCGTGGCGCATCGCCGCCGGGGTGTGCCTCGGACTGGCCTTCGCCACCAAGTGGAACGGCCTGGTGGTCCTCGCCGCGTTCGGCGTGCTCGCCGTGCTGTGGGACATGGGCTCCCGCCGCGCGGCCGGTGCCGGACGGCCGTTCACCGCGATGCTCCGCCGCGACGCCCTGCCCGCCTTCCTCTCCACCGTGCCGGTCGCCCTGCTCACCTACGTCGCCTCGTGGACCGGCTGGTTCGCCACCGACCGCGGCTACCACCGCGACTGGGCGCGCACCGAGGGCGCAGGCCAGGGAGCAACCTGGCTGCCCGACGCGGTGCGGAGCCTGTGGCACTACGAGACGCAGGTCTACGACTTCCACGTCGGTCTCACCGACGGCCACACCTACGAGTCCAACCCGTGGAGCTGGCTGGTCCTGGGGCGCCCGGTCTCCTACTTCTACGAGTCGCCCGACAAGGGTGAGGCCGGGTGCACGGCGGCGGACGGCTGCGCCCGCGAAGTGCTCGCCCTGGGCACGCCGTTGCTGTGGTGGGCCGGCTGCGCCGCCGTGCTGTACGTGCTCTACCGCTGGCTGCTGCGCCGCGACTGGCGCGCCGGCGCGATCCTGTGCGGCATCGCCGCCGGCTACCTGCCGTGGTTCCAGTACCAGGAACGCACCATCTTCTACTTCTACGCCGTCGTCTTCGTGCCGTTCCTCTGCCTCGCGGTCACCATGATGCTCGGGGCGCTCGCCGGTCCGCCCGGTGTCACCGAACGCCGCCGCCTGGTCGGCGTCGTCGCCTCCGGAGTGCTGGTGCTGCTCGTCGTGTGGAACTTCATCTATTTCTGGCCCGTGTACACCGGCGAGACGATCCCGCTCGACGCCTGGCGGCAGCGCATGTGGCTGGACACCTGGATCTGACCGTCGCGAACCGCCGCGCCGATACACCGATTCGATACTCGAAGGAGTGATGTGGGCGCCCGGTCCGTCAAGGTTCGTGCCGTAGGGTGCCTCGGACAAGGTCCCCGGCCGCGTCGGCCGGGGCGGGGTGGAGGGGCACTATCCGGATGGGTCACAGGGAACAGGCGCGGGACAGGCAGCGCATGGCGGTCATCGGCTCCGTGGCCGCCGTCGTCATCGGCGCCACCGGCTTCGGCGTGTACGCGCTGGTCGGCGACGACGAAGCGGGCCGCGGCGGCGTGGGGGCGACGACCGCGGACGGGAAGCAGCCGGAGACCGTCGAGACCGGGCCGCCGACCGCGGAGGAAGTCCGCACGGTGGCGGGCGACTTCCTGGACGCCTGGGCCGCCGGCAAGGAGCGGCAGGCCGCCGCCCTCACCGACGACCAGACCACCGCGCTGAAGGCGCTCACCGCGTTCCGCGAGGACGCCGCCGTCGACGAGATCGCGTTCACCCCGCAGAAGCCGAAGCAGCGCGAGGTCGCCTTCGCGGCCGAGGCGAAGATCGTCCACGAGGAGACCACCGCCGACTGGTCCTACGACGGTGCCGTGAGCGTCGTACGGGACAAGAAGACCGGCGACGCACTCGTCCAGTGGGAACCGTCCGTCCTGCACCCCGGGTTGAAGGACGGCCAGAGCATCGAGACCGGCGAGGCGGGCACCCCGCCGATCAAGGCCGTCGACCGCAACGGCACCGAACTCACCAAGGACGACCACCCGGCGCTGGGCGGCATCCTCGCCGACCTGCGCAAGCGCTACGGCGACAAGGCGGGCGGGAAGCCGGGCATCGAGACCCGCATCCTCGACGCGAAGGGGGAGGAGACCGGCACCACCCTCCTCACCCTCTCCGAAGGGGAGGAGGGCACCCTCCGGACCACGATCGACCTCGGCGTGCAGCAGGCCGCCGAGTCCGCCATCGCCGGCAAGAACAAGGCCGCCGTCGTCGCCGTGAAGCCCAGCACCGGCGAGATCCTGGCCGTCGCCCACACCCCCGCGCCCGGCTTCAACATCGCCTTTCAGGGCCTCTACGCCCCCGGCTCCACGATGAAGGTCGTCACCGCGGGCATGCTCATGGACAAGGGCCTCGCCTCGCCGAACGCGGCGCACCCGTGCCCGAAGGAGTTCGAGTACGGCGACTGGCCCTTCCACAACGACGACCACTTCGAGATCAAGGGCGGCACCTTCGCGCAGAGCTTCGCCCGCTCCTGCAACACCGCGTTCATCAGCCAGGCGCCGGAACTGCAGAACGACTCGCTGACGAACTACGCCCGCGACGTCTTCGGCCTCGGCCTCACCTGGCAGGTCGGCACCTCCACCATGGACGGCCGCGTCCCGGTGCAGAGCGCCGCGCAGATGGGCGCCTCCCTCATCGGGCAGGGCGGCGTGCGGATGAACCCGCTGAACATGGCGTCCGTCTCGGCGACGGTGAAGACCGGCGTCTTCAAGCAGCCGTACATCGTCTCCCCGGAGATCGACGGCCGCACGCTGACCGGCGCCGCGCAGACGATGAAACCGGAGACCGCGAGCGGCCTGCGGCAGATGATGAACCTCACCGCGGTGAGCGGCACCGCGGCCGCGCCCATGGCCGGCATGAGCGGCGACTTCGGCGCGAAGACCGGCTCGGCCGAGGTCATGGGGCAGAAGAAGCCGGACGCGTGGTTCACCGCGTACTCCGGTGACATCGCGGCCGCGGCGGTCGTACCCGCCGTCGGCCACGGCGGCGAGTACGCGGGCCCGGTGGTCCGCAAGGTCCTCGACGCCTACGGCGGCTGACGCCGCACCCCTCCTTCGGGCCCGCCCGCACGCCCCCGCGGCGTGCGGGCGGGCCCGACCGGTGCCGTGCCGGTTCCCGGCCCGTGGGGCGTTAGCGTGGACGGATGACCGCTCCGTCCGCCGCGCACCCGCGCTTCGCCGCCGCACTGGGCCTCGATGCCGTCGAGGTACGCGCCTTTCCCGACGGCACCCGGACCGCCGCCGATGCCGCGACGGCGGTCGGCTGCGAGCTGAGCCAGATCGTGAAGTCGCTCGTCTTCGAGGCCGACGGCAAACCCGTGCTCGTGCTGATGGACGGCGCGACCCGCGTCGACCTCGCCCTGGTGCGGGAACGGCTCGGCGCGGGCACGGTCGGCCGGGCGAACGCCGACGCCGTCCGCCGGGCCACCGGCTACGCCATCGGCGGGGTGCCGCCGTTCGGCCACGTCACGCCGCTGCGCGTGCTCGCCGACCGCGGGCTGCTCGCGCACACCACCGTGTGGGCGGCGGCGGGGACGCCGCACACCGTCTTCCCGATCGGACCGGAGGCGCTGATCGCCCACGCCGGGGCCGACCTCGCCGACGTCGCCGAGACCCGGCAGGCCCCCGCCTGACGGATCTCCCGGTCACCGGGGGCGGCAGGGGTACGGCAGCCGGGCGTCTAGGCTGGGACGCCGTCCCGGAACGCGTCGCAGGAGTGAGATGGCAGTCAACCTCGTCAACCTGGAAGCCGTCGGCAAGGTGTACGGCACCCGTGCCCTGCTGGACGGCCTCTCGCTCGGCGTCAGCGAGGGCGACCGCATCGGCGTCGTCGGGCGGAACGGGGACGGCAAGACCACCCTCATTCGCATTCTCGCCCGGCAGGAGTCCCCCGACGGCGGGCGCGTCACGCACGCGGGCGGGCTGCGCCTCGGGGTGCTCACCCAGCACGACTCCCTCGACCCGGCCGCCACCGTCCGCCACGAGGTGCTGGGCGACATGGCCGACCACGAGTGGGCCGGGAACGCGAAGATCCGCGACGTGCTCACCGGTCTGTTCGGCGGGCTGGACCTGCCGGGCTTCCCGGACGGGCTGGAAACCGTGATCGGCCCGCTCTCCGGCGGGGAGCGCCGCCGCATCGCGCTCGCGCAGCTGCTGATCGCCGAGCAGGACCTGATCGTGCTCGACGAGCCGACCAACCACCTGGACGTCGAGGGCATCTCCTGGCTGGCGGGTCACCTGCGGGCGCGGCGCTCGGCGCTGGTGTGCGTCACCCACGACCGCTGGTTCCTGGACCAGGTGTGCACCCGCATGTGGGACGTGCAGCGCGGCAGCGTGCACGAGTACGACGGCGGGTACAGCGACTACGTGTTCGCCCGCGCCGAGCGGGAACGCATCGCCGCGACCGAGGAGGCCAAGCGGCAGAACCTGATGCGGAAGGAACTGGCCTGGCTCCGGCGCGGCGCCCCCGCCCGCACCAGCAAGCCGCGGTTCCGCATCGAGGCGGCGAACGCGCTGATCGCCGACGTGCCGCCGCCCCGGAACGACGCGGAGCTGATGCGGTTCGCCAACTCCCGGCTCGGGAAGACGGTCCTGGACCTGGAGGACGTCACCGTGCAGGCCGGGCCGAAGGTGCTGCTGCGGCACCTGACCTGGCAGCTGGGGCCGGGCGACCGCATCGGGCTGGTCGGCGTCAACGGTGCCGGCAAGACCTCGCTGCTGCGGGCGATGGAGGAGGCCGCGCGCAGCGGCGGCGAGAAGCAGCCCGCCGCGGGACGCGTCAAGGTCGGCAGGACGGTCAAACTGGCCTATCTCTCGCAGGAGGTGGCCGAGGTCGACCCGAATTGGCGCGTGCTGGAGGCGGTGGAGCGGGTGCGCTCCCGCGTGGAGCTGGGCAAGGGGCGGGAGATGACCGCGTCGCAGCTCTGCGAGAAGTTCGGCTTCGTGAAGGAGAAGCAGTGGACGCCGGTCGGCGACCTGTCCGGCGGCGAGCGCCGCCGACTGCAGATCCTGCGGCTGCTGATGGACGAGCCCAACGTCCTCTTCCTCGACGAGCCCACCAACGACCTGGACATCGAGACGCTGACCCAGCTCGAGGACCTGCTCGACGGCTGGGCAGGCTCCCTCGTCGTCATCTCCCACGACCGCTACTTCCTGGAACGCACCACCGACCGCGTCCACGCGCTGCTGGGCGACGGGACGTTGCGGATGCTGCCGCGCGGCGTCGACGAGTACCTGGAGCGGCGGGCCCGGGTACGCGAGCAGGCGCCCGCCGCGCAGGCCGCGACCCGTCCGGCCGGACAGAAGGGGCAGCCGGGGCAGTCCGGTCAGTCCGGTCAGTCCGGGCAGGCCGCCGCGAAACCGGCCGCGCTGTCCCGTGCCGCACAGAAGGAACTCCAGCGCATCGAGCGGCGGCTGGACAAGATCGGCGCCGAGGAGTCGACGCTGCACGGCGAGATCGCCGAGCACGCCACGGACTTCGAGCGCGTCGCCGGCCTGGACGCCCGGTTGCGCGAACTGGCCTCCGAACGCGACGACTTGGAGACCCGCTGGCTGGAACTCGCCGAAGGCGAGTAGGACCGGAGTTGCCGGTCGCGGGGGGACGGCGCGCCGCGCTTGACAGATCCGTCCCGTGGCCGTGACGGAACCGGAACGCTCCCGCGCGGCGTCCGGTGGTAGAAAGAACCTCACTCACCAGTCAGTCATGGCGGGCTCGATGTCCGATTCGCTCGGCCCTACGGGGGGTTCGGGATGCCGGGCACGACGGTCTGCCCGTTCCGCGAGGACACCGCATGTCTCAGCCGCCCCCTCCTCCCCCCAGCCAGCCGCCCCAGCCCGGTGACGGGTCCGGTGAGTCGAAGGACCCGCACGCGGAGAGCCCGGCCGCGGACAAGCCCTCCCTCGACAAGGAGTCGCCGCAGCAGCCCGCCGCCGGGGGCTACGGCTACCCGCAGCAGCCCCCGCAGGGCGGCGGCTACGGCTACCCGGGGCCGGCCGCTCCGGGCGACGTGTCGCAGCAGCCGACACAGGGCTACGGCTACCCCGGCGCGCCCGGCGCCGCTCCCGGTGCCCCGGGCGCCCCCGGCGGGTACGGCCCGCAGCCCGGCGGCTTCGGGCAGCCCGGTCAGCCCGGCCCGTACGGCCAGCCCGGCCCGTACGCCGCGCCCGGTCCCTACGGCCAGCCCGGTCCGTACGGCCAGCCCGGACCGTACGGGCACCCCGGCATGGCCCAGACCCTGCCGCCCGGCGCGGCGCCGGGCGGTCCGGCGCCCGGCCGTGACAGCAACAAGACCGTCGCGATCATCGCGGCCGCCGTGGCCACGCTGCTGATCGTGGGTGTCGGTGTCTGGTTCCTCACCCAGGACTCCGGCGGCGACCCCGACCCGCAGGGGGACACCCGCGGCACCACGCAGGGCACCACCGGCGGCGACAGCGGCGGGTCCACCGGTGGCGACGGCAACGTCGGCGACGGTCACCAGCCGTCCGGCACCGAGGGCGAGCTGCTGTTCAGCGTGGACGCCCCGAAGGTCGGCGACATCACCTCGGTCCCCGGCATGTGGGCGACCGAGGACATCTTCGTCAAGACCTCGGTCAACGCCATCCTCGGCCTCAACGCCTCCGACGGCTCCGAGGCGTGGAAGATCCCCCTCGACGGACAGGTGTGTGCGGCCGCGCTCCAGCAGACCGAGGACGGCAAGACCGCCGTCGTCACCCGCGAGACCCGCTCCAGCAAGGCGCGGTGCAACCAGATGGCCGTCCTCGACCTGGCCGCGGGCAAGAAGGTGTGGCAGAAGACCATGCCCAACGACGCCAACGTCAACAGCCTCGGTGGCAGCGTCACCATCAGCCAGGGCACCGTGGCGGCGGCCTGGATCGGCGGCTCCGTCGGCTACCCGCTGGCGGGCGGCGAACCCATCTGGGCCGGCGAGTTCGGCGGCGAGTGCCGTGACGACGGCTACGCGGGCGGCGCGAAGCTCATCGCGCTGGTCGAGTGCGGCAGCTACACCAAGCCGCAGTACCTCGTGCAGACGCTGGACCCGAAGACCGGCAAGGCGCAGAGCGAGTTCAAGGTCCCGGGCAGCGTCCGCACGGTGTCGGTGGCCTCCACCGACCCGCTGGTCCTCGTGGTCGGCGCCGGCGGCCCGTCGCCGACCGACATCATGACCGTCTCCGACGACATGAAGCTGATGGCGAAGATCTCCCTCGGCAGCCGCTACGAGGTCGACTGCGACCTGTCCGCCGAGGGCTGCCGCGGCATCGTCGCGACCGACGACGCCGTCTACATGCGCACGCAGATGCACGAGTCGAGCGCGGACTACGGCCGGACGAACGAGATCATGAAGTTCGACATCAAGACCGGCACGACCAAGTGGAAGTCGGCCGCGGGCGAGAAGCGCGCCATGACGCCGCTGCGCTACGACGAGGGCAAGCTGATCGGCTACCGCCTGCCCAGCTACGAGCAGGGCGGGGAGATCGTCGCGATCGACCCGGAGAACGGCAAGCAGACGAGCTGGCTCAAGCTCCAGCAGACGCACATGGAGGAGCAGTTCGTCGCCTACCGGCTGCTGGACAGGGCGCTGTTCGCATACGGCCGGCTGCACCTGCAGACCGACCTGCTCTCCGAGCGTGACGACGGCGACAAGCCGCTGGCGGCGGTCTTCGGCGTCGACTGATCCTCCACCGGCCCGATTTCCCGCATGATCGGGCGAACCGGCCCCGGACCGTGTAGCTTTCGTGCACATGTGTCCGGGGCCGGCGCGTGTCCATGAGCACGGCACCGGGGTGACGGGGGAGCTCGATGGGTGTGCGGGTTGTCGTGGTGGACGAGAAGCGGCTGCTGGCGGAAGCGCTGGCCACGGCGCTGCGACTGCGCGGGCACCGGGTGCTCGCCGCGGCGGCGCCCGGCGCCGGGACGGCCGAGCTGGTCGTCGCGCGGGCGCCGGAGGTGTGCCTGCTGGGCACGGCGGCGCCGTCCGCACCGGGGGCGTTCGATCCGGTGAAACGTATCCGCTCCGCGCGGCCGCAGACCGGCGTGGTGGTGCTCGGGCCGGTGCGCTGCCCGCGCGGCATCGCCGCGGCGTTCGCCGCGGGCGCGTCCGGCTACGTCCGGCAGGACGAGCGGATCGAGGGCGTCGAACGGGCCATGGCCAAGGCCCGGGCGGGCGAGGCGGCCGTGGCGCCGCAGCTGCTCCAGCGGGCGTTCGCCGAATTGCTGCACCCGCCGGCGGAGGCGGACGACGAGGCGGCGCGGCTGCTGCGCCTGCTCACCCCGCGCGAGGTGGCGGTACTGGTGCGCGTGGCCGAGGGCGAGGACACCCGGCTGATCGCCGCGGGCATGGGGATCGCCCCCAGCACCGCACGCACCCACGTGCAGCGGGTGCTGCGGAAGCTGGCCGTGACCTCCCGGCTGGAGGCGGCCGCGCTGGCGGCACGTACCGGGCTGCTGGACCGGGCCGCGAACGGGTCACTCCCCGCCGGGGAGTGACCCCGACGGGGCCCGCCCGTCCGCAGCCGGTCCGCCGCCGCCGGGGTCAGCTCCGGGGAGCGCCGGGGTCCGGGGCTGCGGGGTCCGGGGCTGCCGGGTCCGCTTCGCCGGGCCCGGGCGGTGCGGGGGGCGGCACGGCAGGGCTCAGCCGGAGCCAGAGCAGGAAGAAGACGCCGAGCGCGAGCATCCCGATCCCCGTCCACAGGTTGATGTTGATGCCCTGGGCCTTCTCGAGGTCGGCCTCGGAGGCGGTGACGCCGGCGACCGTGACGATGAGGCCGTAGACGACGAACAGGCCGCCGATGATGCGGCGTACGTCGAAGAGGCGGGCGGCGGTGCTGGAGCGTCGTTCCAGGTCCTCCATCTGCCGGGCGTACGCCGCCGGGTCGTAGTGCTCGCGCTCGTGTGCGTGCTCGTGCGGGTGCCCGCCGGGGTCCTTCGCGTTGTCGGTCACAGGAGTTCCGTCCTTCGTCGCGCGGGCGGGGTCAGAGGGAGAAGGGGATGTAGGCGGCTGCGGCGAGGAGGACCGCACCCCAGCCGAGCAGCGCGGGCTTGCGGTACCACGCCTGGTCGCCCTCCGCGGGCGGTTCCTGCATGCCCGGGGAGACCGTTCCGTAGACCAGTCCGGCCAGTTCCTCCACCGGCTTCGGCCTGGTGACCATGGTGAGCGCCGTCATGATCACGCCGCCGACGACGAACGCGACGATCGCGGAGACGAAGTTGGCTCCCTGGTCGCTGGGGAAGTCGATGATGCCCTGCTGGTAGAACCAGAAGTAGTTGACCATCGCCGCGACGGTGCCGCCGAGCAGCCCCCAGAAGCCGGCGGCAGGGGTGGTGCGCTTCCAGAACATGCCGATGATGAACACCGCGAACAGCGGCACGTTGAAGAACGAGAAGAGCGTCTGCAGGTAGTTCATGATGTTGCTGAAGCTGGAGGCGATGAACGCCGTCCCCATGCCGATCAGCACCCCGACGACGGTCACCCAGCGGGCCACGGAGACGTAGTGCTCGTCCGGCCGGTCCTTCTTCAGGTACGCGCCCCAGATGTCGTTGGTGAAGACGGTGTTGAAGGAGGAGACGTTCGCCGCCATGCCGGCCATGAAGGCGGCGATCAGTCCGGTGATGGCGATGCCCAGCACGCCGTTCGGCAGCAGGTCGCGCATCAGGACCGGGATCGCGTCGTTGTACTGGAGTCCGTCCGCGGTGCGGCCGATGCCCGGCTCCAGGACCAGGGCGATCAGGCCGGGCACCACCACGACCATCGGTATGAGGATCTTGGGGAAGGCGGCGATCAGCGGGGTCCGCTTCGCGGCGGAGAGGTTCTTCGCGGACAGCGCGCGCTGCACCTCGGCGAAGTTGGTCGTCCAGTAGCCGAAGCTGAGCACGAAGCCGAGGCCGAGCACGATGGTCAGCCAGTTGGCGCCCAGCGGGTTGTCCGTGCCGATGCCGGTGCCCTCCCAGGCGGTGACGAACTCCGGTCCCTGGGAGCCGGTGAGCTTGTCGGTCAGCCCGTCCCAGCCGCCGACGCGCTGCAGGCCGACGACGGTGAGGGGGATCAGCGCCGCCAGGATGACGAAGAACTGGAGCACCTCGTTGTAGATGGCCGAGGAGAGGCCGCCGAGGGTGATGTAGGCGAGCACGAAGAAGCCGGAGACGACGATGGCCAGCCACTGCGGCCAGCCCAGCAGGGCCTCCAGCACGATCGCGAGGGCGTACAGGTTGACCCCGGCGATGAGCAGCGAGGCGACGGCGAAGATGACCGAGCTGAGCAGGTGTGAGGACGGCCCGAAGCGGTGCAGCAGGAATTCGGGCACCGAGCGGACCTTGGAACCGTAGTAGAACGGCATCATCACCAGGCCCAGGAACACCATCGCGGGGATGGCGCCGACCCAGTACCAGTGGACGGTGTAGACGCCGTACTGCGCGCCGTTGGCGGCCATGCCGAGGATCTCGGTGGCCCCGAGGTTGGCGGCGACGAAGGCGAGGCCGGTGATCCAGGCCGGCAGCGAGCGGCCGGAGAGGAAGAAGTCCAGTGACGTCTTCACGCTGCGGCGGGCGGCGAAGCCGATGCCGAGGACGACGACGAAGTAGATGCCCAGCAGGGTGTAGTCGAGCGCGTTGACAGGAAGCCGAAGTCCTTCGGCGAGATGTTCCATGGGGGGTCACTCGCTTCCGTCGGGGTGGTTGCGTCGTGAACGTACTCGGATTCCGTCCGTGCTTGAAGGGATCTGTTGGTCAGCTTTGTTTAAAAATGATGAGCAGGCGTGGTGGATGGTCGGCGCACGCGGCGCATCTTGTCCGGTGTGTGTGCGAAGTGGTGTCGTCGTGCACGCCGCTGCTTCCGTTCGGTGAGGGCTCTGGCTATGATGATTACTGTTCGATTCTGTTGATCTCCGGAGTGAGGGCCCGTGCAGAAGACCACCAGGCGGCTCGCCGACGGCCGGGAGATCCTCTACTTCGACACGGGGGACGGCAGGCGCCACGACGCCGTCGACCGGCGCCCCCTCGACCCCACCGCCACGGCCTCGGAGATCCGGCACGACCCGCTGCTGGACGAGTGGGTCGCCGTCACCGCCCACCGCCAGAGGCGCACGTACCACCCGCCGGCCGACGAATGCCCGCTGTGCCCCTCCCGCGAGGGCCGCCGTACCGAGATCCCCGAGGCGGACTACCAGGTCGCCGTCTTCGAGAACCGCTTCCCCTCCTTCGCCGGTGGCCCCGGCCCCCTCGCCGCCCAGAATCCGGACGGCCTCTTCGGGCACCGCCCCGGCGCCGGACGCTGCGAGGTCGTCTGCTTCACCGCCGACCACGACGCGTCCTTCGCCGACCTCACGCCCGCGCGGGCCCGCCTCGTCCTCGACGCCTGGACCGACCGCACCGCCGCGCTCTCCCGCCTGCCCGGCGTCGAACAGGTCTTCTGCTTCGAGAACCGCGGCCGCGAGATCGGCGTCACCCTCGGCCACCCCCACGGGCAGATCTACGCCTATCCGTTCACCACCCCGCGCACCGCCCGCATGCTGCACACGGCCACCGCCCACCGCGAACGCACCGGCCGCAACCTCTTCGACGACGTGGTCGCCGCCGAACGCGCCGACAAGAGCCGCGTCGTCGCCGAGGGCGAGCACTGGACGGCCTTCGTCCCGCACGCCGCCCACTGGCCGTACGAGGTGCACCTCTACCCCCGGTGCCGGGTCGCCGACCTGACCGCGCTGGACGAAGGGGCCCGCGCCGAGTTCCCGCACCTCTACCTCGACGTGCTGCGCCGCTTCGACCGGATCTTCGGCCCCGGCGAGCCGCCCACCCCGTACATCTCCGCCTGGCACCAGGCCCCGCGCACCGCTTTGGGGCGCCACGACTTCGCCCTCCACCTCGAGCTTTTCACCATTCGCCGTACTTCGGGCAAGCTGAAGTTCCTCGCGGGTTCCGAATCCGGCATGAACGTGTTCATCAACGATGTGCCGCCGGAGACCGCGGCTCAGCGACTGCGAGAGGTAGGCAACGAGTGAAGTACCTGGTGACAGGCGGCGCGGGATACGTGGGCAGCGTCGTCGCCGCACACCTGCTGGAAGCGGGCCACACGGTCACCGTGCTGGACGACCTCTCCACCGGCTTCCGGGCCGGCGTCCCGCAGGGCGCCGACTTCGTCGAGGGGCGCGTGCAGGACGCCGCCCGCCACCTCGACCCCTCCTACGACGGCGTGCTGCACTTCGCCGCCTGCTCGCAGGTCGGCGAGTCCGTCGCGGACCCCGAGAAGTACTGGCGCAACAACCTCGGCGGCAGCATCGAACTCCTCGCCGCCATGCGCGAGCACGGCGTCCGCCGCCTGGTGTTCTCCTCCACGGCCGCCACCTACGGCGAGCCGGCCGGCTCCCCGATCACCGAGGACGACCCCACCGCGCCGACCAGCCCGTACGGCGCCACCAAGCTCGCCGTCGACCACATGATCACCGGCGAGTGCCGTGCGCACGGCCTGGCCGCCGCCTCGCTGCGCTACTTCAACGTCGCCGGCGCGTACGCCGCCCGCGACGGGCACGTCTACGGCGAGCGGCACGACCCCGAGTCGCACCTCATCCCGCTCGTCCTCCAGGTCGCCCAGGGCCGCCGCGAGCACATCAACGTCTTCGGCGACGACTACCCCACCCCCGACGGCACCTGCATCCGCGACTACATCCACGTCGCCGACCTCGCCGACGCCCACCTCCTCGCGCTGTCGAAGGCCGCCCCCGGCGAGCACCTGGTCTGCAACCTCGGCAACGGCAACGGCTTCTCCGTCCGCGAGGTGATCGAGACCGTCCGCAAGGTCACCGGCCACCCCGTGCCGGAGGTCGTCGCGGACCGCCGCGGCGGCGACCCTGCCGTCCTCGTCGCCTCCGCCGAACGCGCCCGACGCCTGCTCGGCTGGCAGCCCTCGCGCGCCGACCTGGCCGGCATCGTCCAGGACGCCTGGGACTTCACCCGGCACACCGCCGGGACCGACTGAGCCGGGGAGAGGGATGACCTTCCGCGAGGTGTACGGGGGCGCGCCGGACGGCGTGTGGGCGGCGCCCGGCCGGGTCAACCTGATCGGTGAACACACTGACTACAACGACGGCTTCGTGCTGCCGCTGGCCCTCCCGCACACCACGCGGGTCGCCGCGGCGCGCCGGAACGACGGCGTGCTGCGGCTGCACTCCGCGCAGACCGGCGGCCCTGCGGCTCCGGTCGAACTGCGCCTCGACACGCTCGACCCGGCCGCCGCCGACGGCTGGGCCGCCTACCCCGCCGGGGTCGTCTGGGCGCTGCGCGAGGCCGGCCACCCGGTGGGCGGAGCCGACCTGCACGTCGACTCCACCGTGCCGACCGGCGCCGGGCTGTCCTCCTCCGCCGCCCTGGAGGTCGCCACCGGCCTCGCGCTGAACGACCTGTACGGCCTCGGGCTCGACCCCGCGCGCCTCGCCGGACTCTGTCGCCGCGCGGAGAACGCCTACGTGGGCGTGCCCTGCGGGATCATGGACCAGATGGCCTCCGCCTGCTGCACCGGGGGCCACGCCCTGCACCTGGACACCCGCGACCTCACCCGCCGACAGGTCCCCCTCGACCTGGCCGCACACCGGCTGCGGCTGCTGGTCGTCGACACCCGGGTGCAGCACTCCCTCGGCGACGGCGCCTACGCCGAACGCCGGTCCGGCTGCGAGGAGGGCGCCCGCCGGCTCGGCGTGTCCGCGCTGCGCGACGTGACCGTCGAGGAGCTGGACGCGGCGACGGCCCGGCTGGGCGACGAGCCCACCCTGCGGCGCCTGGTGCGGCACGTCGTCACCGAGAACCGGCGGGTCCAGGAGACGATCGCGCTGCTCGACGCGGAGCACGTCCGCGCCGTGGGACCGGTCCTCACCGCCGGACACGCCTCGCTGCGCGACGACTTCGCCGTCTCCTGCCCCGAACTCGACCTGGCCGTCGACACCGCCCTGGAGGCGGGCGCGCTGGGCGCACGGATGACCGGCGGCGGCTTCGGCGGCTCCGCGATCGTGCTGCTCGACGAGGCGCTGACCGCCAAGGTCGGCGACGCGGTGACGGAGGCGTTCGCCGCCGCGGGCCACCGCTCGCCCCGCCTCTTCGACGCGGTCCCGTCCCCGGGCGCCCACCGCGTGCCGTCGTAGCCGGGACGTGCACGCCCGGCCGTCCGCTCCGGCGGTGTGTGCGGCCGGTCGGGGGGTTCCCCTCGGGCGAAGGTGTCGGCGTGCGCGGGCCGTTGACGGCGTCCGGGCTCTGCTGGAAGCTCCCGGGGACGACCGGCCCCACACGGGAGGACACATGGTGAGCGACGGTTCGGCACGACGGAGTACCGGCGGCAGAGGCGACGGCACGGACGGACGGCGCGGGCTGAGCCGCAAGGCGTTCCTCCGCGCGACCGCCGGGGCGGCCCTCGGCGGCGCGGCGGCACTGGGCACGGCGGGCGGCGCCCACGCCGCCACCCAGGCGTTGCAGGTCACCAAGATCAAGGACCTGACCGGCCCCGGACTGACCACACGGTTCCGGATGGAGGCCACCGACCTCGGCATCCCGGCGCGGACGCCCGACGGACGGACGCTGTTCGTCTTCGGCGACACCTTCGAGCAGGCCCGCGTCGGCGGCGGCTGGTGGCGCTCGCCCGTCGCGCTGTGGTCGGAGACCACCGACCTCGACGCCGGGGTGACCTGGTCCGGCGCCCACGGAGGCGCGGCCGCCGAACAGTTGTGGTTCTACGAGCACAACAACCCGGTGTTCTCCACGGTGCTGCCCTCCGACGTGATCACCATCGGCGGCACCATGTACCTGCACGCCATGGTCAACAAGGGCCTCGGCAACGTCGTGTGGACGGAGATCTGGCGCTCCGACGACTCCGGTGCGAGCTGGCAGCACACCGGCGCGAAGTTCCCCGCGAACCACGCCGGGGGACTGTTCCAGCTGCTGACCTGGGGCCGGGGGAACGACGGCTACGTGTACGTCTTCTCGACGGGCTTCCAGCGCGACAAGCCGCTGATCCTGCACCGGGTGCGGGAGGACCGCCTCACCGACCTCGCGGCGTACGAGCCGTGGGGCTGGCGGGACGGCGTGTGGGCGTGGGGCCACGCGCCGACGCCGGTGCTGGAGGGCCGGTTCGGCGAGCTGTGCCTGCGTCCGCTGGGCGGCAAGTGGCTGCTCACCTGGTTCAACGCCGGCGACTACCGCATCGACGGCATCCTCATGGACTACCCGACCTCCAACCTCCACACCGCGCACCGCCGCACCCTGGTGTGGGGCGGTCAGTGGGGCCAGGAGGACGACGCGCACGTGGCCCAGCTCTACGGCGGCTACGTCATCCCCGGCTCGACGCTCACCGACCTCCACCTGGCCGTCAGCCAGTGGAACACCGCGCAGGGCTGGCCGTACCGGGTGATGCAGCACCGGGTGCGCGGCTTCGTGTGAGAGACGCGCGGAGGGGCGCGGCGCAAGGGCGCGCGGAGGGGCGCGGCGTGCCCCGGCGCCGTGTGCGGGGCGTGGTGCGCGCGGTGCCGGGCCCCGGCGGGCGGGCCGGTCGCGGCAGAGTGTGGGGAACCGGCCAGTTTCGCGGTTTCCCTTCCCTCTCCGGCTCCCCGCCGTAGGGTGGACCCTTGTGCACCGCGCCGATGGGGGTCGGCGGGTGCGTTCGTCAGGGGGCGAGACAACCGGGGGCGTCACCCGGGCACGGGAGAGCGGCGGTACGTGAGACCGGCGGCGGCCGGGGTGTCGCCGTGTCCTCGTACCGGGTGACGCGTCCGCACCGTCATGGGGGCGACACATGCAACGGATCCGTGTCCTGGTGGTCGACGATCACCGGATCTTCGCCGAGTCCTTGGCCGCGGCGCTGGCCGCCGAGCAGGACGTCGAGGTGACCGCGGTGGGCAGCGGCGCGGCAGCCGTACACACTCTCGAGCGCGGCGCGGCCGAAGGGCGCCGTTTCGCCGTGCTGCTGGTCGACGCGTACCTGAGCGGCCCCGGACCCGCCCCGCCCGCGGACGAGCCGTCGTCCGCCGCCCCGCCACCGCCCGAACCTTCCGGGGCCGCATCGCCGCCGCTGGCGATTCCGTCGCCGCGCAGCGAACTCACGCCCGGTCAGCTCGCCGGCGGCCGGGACGGGTCGCCCGGCGCCGGACCGGGCTCCGCCGCCGCGGGCCCGGGCGGCCTGACGCTGCTGGCCCGGATGCGCACCGCCCATCCCGGGCTGCGCGCGGTCGTCCTCGCCGAACGCGACGATCCCGCCGTGGCCGCCGCCGCCCTCCAGGCGGGCGCCTGCGGCTGGGTTGCCAAGGACAGTTCGCTGAGCCGCCTGCTGCACGTGGTGCGCGGCGTGCTCAAGGGGGAGACGCATCTGCCGCCGCTGCTCCTCACCGGCGTGCTGGAGGAGCTGACCGCGTCGCGCGAGCACCGCTCGGAGAGCGAACGGCTGGTCCATGCGCTGACGCCCCGTGAATACGAGGTGCTGCGGTGCATGGTGGCCGGGCTGGGCCGCAAGGCCGTGGCCGAACGGCTCTACCTCTCCCCGCACACGGTGCGCACCCACATGCAGAACGTGCTGGGCAAGCTGGGCGTCCACTCCACTCTCGCCGCCGTCGCCCTGGCCCGCCGCGCCGGCGTGCCGCCGGTCGGCCCGGGCGCGGTGGATTCCTGACGGCACCCGGCGGCACGGTGCCTGCCGGGCCGCTGCCGGGGAGCGCGGCTCAGATCGGCGTGTTGTCGAAGGGGGCGGTGAGCTGGCGGAGGAGGTCGGCGAGTTCGCCGCGCTGGGTGTGGGACAGCTCCACCAGGATCGCCCGCTCCTGGTCCAGCAGGCCGGCCAGCGCGCCGTCCGCCCGGTGGCGGCCGTCGGCGGTCAGGCGCACCAGGACCCCGCGCCGGTCGCTGGGGTCGGGCAGCCGCTCGACGAGGCCCTTCTTGGCGAGCCGGTCGATGCGGTTGGTCATGGTGCCGGACGTGACCAGCGTCTGGGTGAGCAGCTGGCCGGGGGACAGCTGGTAGGGCGTGCCCGCGCGCCGCAGCGCCGTCAGCACGTCGAACTCCCACGGCTCCAGGCCGTGTTCCGCGAACGCGATCCGCCGTGCCCGGTCCAGGTGGCGGGCGAGCCTGCTGACGCGGCTGAGCACCTCCAGCGGTTCCACGTCGAGGTCCGGGCGCTCCCGGCGCCATGCTGAAACCAGTCGGTCGACCTCGTCCTCCATGGAGATCAGTGTAGTAGTTCTGTCGACGTGAAGTCTCTTGACGTCGAGATAGTTGGGGTGGATGATCGCCTCATGGAGACGCCGGACGCCCAGGAAGCCCGAGCCGTCCCGGACTGGGACCCCGCGCAGTACGCCCGCTACGCGGACCACCGCACCCGCCCGCTGCGGGACCTCCTCGCCCGTGTGCCCGACCCTCCCCCCAGGCGCGGCGAGGTGCCTCGCGTCGCCGACCTCGGCTGCGGCCCGGGCGCGCCGACCGCTCTCCTCGCCGAGCGGTGGCCCACCGCGCACCTCACCGGCTACGACAGCTCGCCGGCCATGCTGGCACGGGCGGCGGCCCACGCCGGACCGACCGCGGGCGGCGGCACGCTCGGTTTCGTCCACGCCGACCTCGCCGACTGGCGCCCCGCCCAGCCGCACGACGTCCTCTTCTCCAACGCCGCCCTCCAGTGGTGGCCGGGCCACCCCGAAGCCCTCCCCGCCTACGTCGACGCCCTCGTCCCCGGCGGCACGCTGGCCTTCCAGGTCCCCGGCAACTTCGACGCCCCCAGCCACGTCCTGCTGCACGAACTGCGCAACACCCCGCGCTGGCGCGACCGCCTCGGCGCTCCCGCGCGCACCGACGCGGTCCTGCAGCCCGCCGCATACGCCGCCGCCCTGGCGCCGCTCGGCTGCGAGGTCGACGCCTGGGAGACCACGTACGTGCAGATCCTGCACGGCGAGGACGCGGTGCTGGAATGGACGAAGGGCACCGCACTGCGGCCGGTGCTCGGCCGGCTCGCCGACGACCCGCAGGCGCGCGACGCCTTCCTCGCCGAGTACGCCGCCGCGCTCCGCGACGCCTACCCGCCCACCCCGCACGGCACCCTCTTCCCCTTCCGCCGCGTCTTCGTCGTGGCGGTCCGCCGATGACCGCCTTCGCCCTGGACGCACTCGACCACGTGCAGCTCGCCCTGCCGCCGGGCGGCGAGGAGGCGGCACACGCGTACTACACCGGCGTCCTCGGCATGCCGGAGAAGCCCAAGCCCGCCGCCCTCGCCGCGCGGGGCGGCTGCTGGTTCCGGAGCGGCGCCGTCGAACTGCACCTCGGCGTCGAGCAGGGCTTCCTCCCCGCCCGCACGGCCCACCCCGGCATCCGGATCCGCGGCCTCGACGCCCTCGCCGCGCGGCTGACGGCGTACGGCGCCCCGGTGACCTGGGACGCCGCGATCCCCGGCCGCCGCCGCTTCCACACCACGGACCCCTTCGGCAACCGCCTCGAATTCCTCGAAGACACCTGACCGCCGAACCGTCGACGCGTCCGCCGAGACCTCGAAAGAGTGACAAGAGCCCCGGAAGCCGGTCAGGACTTGCGGTGGCCGATGAGGCGGGGCTTCTGCTCCATGCCGTGCAGGCCGTGCCAGGCGAGGTTGACCAGGTGGGCGGCGACCTCGGCCTTCTTCGGCTTGCGGACGTTCAGCCACCACTGCCCGGTGAGCGCCACCATGCCCACCAGGGCCTGCGCGTACAGCGGCGACAGCTTCGGGTCGAAGCCGCGCATCTTGAACTCGCGGCCCAGGATGTCCTCGACCTGGGTGGCGATGTCGCTGATCAGCGAGGCGAAGGTGCCGGTGGACTGCGCGACGGGCGAGTCGCGCACCAGGATGCGGAAGCCGTCGGTGTACTGCTCGATGTAGTCCAGCAGCGCGAACGCCGCCTGCTCCAGCAACTCCCGCGGGTGGCCACCGGTCAGCGCGCCCGTCACCATGTCGAGGAGCTGCCGCATCTCGCGGTCCACGACCACCGCGTACAGGCCCTCCTTGCCGCCGAAGTGCTCGTAGACGACCGGCTTGGACACCCCCGCCTTGTGCGCGATCTCCTCCACCGACGTCGCTTCGAACCCGCGCTCGGCGAACAGCGAGCGCCCGATGTCGAGCAACTGCTCCCGGCGCTCCTTGCCCGTCATGCGTCTGCGGGCCCGCCGGGAGGTCGGAGCCGCGCCCGGCTTGGGGGATATGTCCTGCGGGTTGACGTGGTTCGCGCGGTCGTCGGTCGGCACGGACACCATCATGCCGCTTCGGCGGCACGCTCCTGGCGGCGGGAGTCGATTCGGTCCGGCTTGGGCCAGCGCACGTCGTACGCCCAGCCCAGCTGTTCGAACCAGCGGATGATCCGCGCGCTGGAGTCCAGCTGCCCGCGCAGCACGCCGTGACGTGCGCACGTCGGGTCGGCGTGGTGCAGGTTGTGCCACGACTCGCCGCACGACAGGACCGCCAGCCACCACACGTTGCCCGACTTGTCCCGGGATTTGAACGGCCGCTTGCCGACCGCGTGGCAGATCGAGTTGATCGACCACGTGACGTGGTGCAGCAACGCCACTCGTACGAGTGAACCCCAGAAGAAGGCGGTCAGCGCGCCCTGCCAGGACCAGGTGGCCAGCCCCCCGATCAGCGGCGGCAGCAGCAGCGACACCGCCGTCCACAGCACGAACTGCCGCGAGACCGCCCGGATGGCGGGGTCCCTGACCAGGTCCGGGGCGTACTTCTGCTGGGACGTCTGCTCCTCGTCGAACATCCAGCCCACGTGGGCCCACCACAGGCCCTTCATCAGCGCCGGCACGGTCTCGCCGTACCGCCACGGGGAGTGCGGGTCGCCCTCGGCGTCGGAGAACTTGTGGTGCTTGCGGTGGTCGGCCACCCAGCGCACCAGCGGGCCCTCCACGGCGAGCGAGCCCATCACCGCGAGCGCGATCCTCAGCGGCCGCTTCGCCTTGAACGAGCCGTGCGTGAAATAGCGGTGGAAACCGATCGTGATGCCGTGGCAACCGATGTAGTACATGGCCACGAGCAGCCCCAGGTCCAGCCAGCTCACGCCCCAGCCCCAGACCAGCGGCACCGCCGCGAGCAGCGCGAGGAAGGGGAGGACGATGAAGGCCAGCAGGGCGACCTGCTCGACCGATCGCCGCTGCTCGCCACCCAGCGTGGCGAGCTCGGGGGGCGCGGTGGGGGAAGCCGTTCGGGAGCTCGAATCCTTGTCGAGGACGTCCGGGCCAGGAGTCATGGTGCTGTCCCTCGGGGGAGCGGGGGCGGGGGTCAGAGCGTGCGGGGAGTGGCGGTCCGGGGCCCCGGCGGGGACGACGCCGCCTTCACCACACGCCCCAGCAGGCTACGGAACCGTAACCTACGGCGTCGTAAGTATGGCAGCCCTCAGCGACGGGGCAACAGGGCCGGTGTGCCCACCCAGCGTGACCGGCACCCGGACACCCGCCACGGCCTCCGCGCCCGGCGGCCTATCCTGTACGGCGTCGGACAGCGCGGTCCGTGACCAGCCGGAAGCACACCGGAAAGCCCACCCGCTTGCCAAGGAGCCCGCACCCGTGAGCAGTGCCGACAGCGACACCGCCGGCGACACCACCAGCCGGCCGGAGGAGCCCGACAACCCCGGCAGCCCCGATTTCGCCGACAACGCCGACAACGCCGACAACACAGCCCTGCGTGCCGACATCCGGCGCCTCGGCGACCTGCTCGGCGAGACCCTCGTACGCCAGGAAGGGGCCGAGCTGCTCGATCTCGTCGAGCGCGTCCGCGCCCTCACCCGCAGTGACGGCGAGGCCGCCGCCGCCGCCCTCCTGGGACGCACCGACCTGGAGACCGCCACCAAGCTCGTGCGCGCCTTCTCCATCTACTTCCACCTCGCCAACGTCACCGAGCAGGTGCACCGCGGCCGGGAGCTGCGGGCCCGCCGCGCGGCGGAGGGCGGCCTGCTCTCCCGCACCGCCGACATGCTCAAGGACGCCGATGCCCAGCACCTGCGGGAGACCGCCCGCAACCTCGGCGTCCGGCCCGTCTTCACCGCCCACCCCACCGAAGCCGCCCGCCGGTCCGTCCTCACCAAGCTCCGCAAGATCGCCGAACTGCTCGACGCCGACGAGAACGACCGCCGCCGCACCGACCTGCGCCTCGCCGAGAACATCGACCTGGTCTGGCAGACCGACGAGCTGCGCGTCGCCCGCCCCGAGCCCGCCGACGAGGCCCGCAACGCCGTCTACTACCTCGACGAACTGCACTCCGGCGCCGTCGGCGACGTCCTCGAGGACCTGTCCGCAGAACTCGAACGCGCCGGCGCGCCGCTGCCGCCCGGAAGCCGCCCGCTGACCTTCGGCACCTGGATCGGCGGCGACCGCGACGGCAACCCCAACGTCACCCCCCAGGTCACCTGGGACGTGCTGCTGCTCCAGCACGAGCACGGCATCACCGACGCCCTGCTGCACGTCGACGAACTCCGCGGCGCGCTCTCCAACTCGGTCCGCAACAGCGGCGCCACCGACGAACTGCTCGACTCCCTGGAAGCCGACCTCGAACGGCTCCCCGAGATCAGCCCCCGCTACAAGCGGCTCAACGCCGAGGAGCCCTACCGGCTCAAGGCCACCTGCATCCGGCAGAAGCTCCTCAACACCCGCGACCGGCTCGCCGCCGACGCCCCGCACGCCCCCGGCCGCGACTACCTGGGCACCGGCGAACTCCTCGCCGACCTCACCCTGCTCCAGACCTCGCTGCGCGCACACAAGGGCGGCCTCGTCGCCGACGGTCACCTCGAACGGCTGCTGCGCACCCTCGCCGCGTTCGGCCTCCAGCTGGCCACCATGGACGTCCGCGAGCACGCCGAAGCCCACCACCAGGCACTCGGCCAGCTCTTCGACCGGCTCGGCGAGGAGTCCTGGCGCTACCTCGACATGCCCCGCGACTACCGGCAGAAGCTGCTTGCCAAGGAGTTGCGCTCACGCCGCCCGCTGGCCCCCAGCCCGGCCCCGCTGGACGACGCGGGCGCCCGCACCCTCGGCGTCTTCCAGACCGTCCGCCGCGCCCTGGACACCTTCGGGCCCGAGGTCGTCGAGTCCTACATCCTCTCCATGTGCCAGGGCGCCGACGACGTCTTCGCCGCCGCCGTGCTCGCCCGCGAGGCCGGGCTGATCGACCTGCACGCCGGCTGGGCCCGCATCGGCATCGTCCCGCTGCTGGAGACCACGGACGAGCTGAAGATCGCCGACGAACTGCTCGACGCCATGCTGTCCGACCCCTCCTACCGGCGGCTCGTCGCCCTGCGAGGCGACCGGCAGGAGGTCATGCTCGGCTACTCCGACTCCTCCAAGTTCGGCGGCATCACCACCTCCCAGTGGGAGATCCACCGCGCACAGCGCCGGCTCCGCGACGTCGCCCACCGCCACGGTGTGCGCCTCCGCCTCTTCCACGGCCGCGGCGGCACCGTCGGCCGCGGCGGCGGCCCCACCCACGACGCGATCCTCGCCCAGCCCTGGGGCACCCTCGAAGGCGAGATCAAGGTCACCGAACAGGGCGAGGTCATCTCCGACAAGTACCTGGTGCCGTCCCTGGCCCGCGAGAACCTCGAACTGACCGTCGCGGCCACCCTCCAGGCATCCGCGCTGCACACCGCGCCGCGCCAGTCCGACGAGGCCCTGGCCCGCTGGGACGCCGCCATGGACACCGTCTCCGACGCCGCCCACACCGCGTACCGCGCGCTGGTGCAGGACCCCGACCTGCCCGCGTACTTCTTCGCGTCCACCCCCGTCGATCAGCTCGCCGAACTCCACCTCGGCTCCCGCCCCTCCCGCCGCCCCGACAGCGGCAAGGGACTCGAGGGCCTCCGTGCCATCCCGTGGGTCTTCGGCTGGACGCAGTCCCGGCAGATCGTGCCCGGCTGGTACGGCGTCGGCACCGGCCTGCGCGCCGCCCGGGAGGCCGGCCTCGACACCGTGCTCGACGAGGCCTACGCGCACTGGCACTTCTTCCGCAACTTCCTCTCCAACGTCGAGATGACGCTCGCCAAGACCGACCTGCGGATCGCCCGCCACTACGTCGACACCCTCGTCCCCGGCGAGCTGCGGCACGTCTTCGCCACCATCGAGGCCGAACACGCCCTCACCGTCACCGAGGTGCTCCGCATCACCGGCGAGGACAAGCTGCTCGACGCCGATCCCGTACTCCGGCAGACCTTCCAGATCCGCGACGCCTACCTCGACCCGATCTCCTACCTCCAGGTCGCCCTGCTGGACCGTCAACGGCAGGCCGCCGAAAGGGAGGAGGAGCCCGACCCCGACCTGAGCCGTGCCCTGCTGCTCACCGTCAACGGTGTCGCGGCCGGCCTGCGCAACACTGGTTAACGGGTAGCCAACAGGTCCGTACCGAGGCGCCGTTCACCCCCGGGGTGGGCGGCGCCTCGCCGTGCGGGCGGAGGAGGGACGGGCCCCACCGCACCCGCGGCGACGTGCGCGAACCGTTCGAAAGTGGCAACGTGCTGCAACTCCGCGGGCCTTCAGGACGCCCTCGGTGGCAGGGACCTGCCATGCTTAACAGTTCACTAGGGCGGCCCGGGGTGGCAAGGTCCTGTACTGCCGGGACCACGCAGGAACCGGTGCGGTAGACCGAACCGCGTGACGCCCCGAAGGTCGCCGCCCAGGGCCGACCACCCTGAGCGGCGACCTCCCCCCTCACGCTCTGCCCGTCCGGACGCCGACCAACGCCCGGACGGGCGGAGCAACCACACCCCCGTCCCCCTCCCACCCCACGAACCCCCATCCCCCCGACACACCTCGAGAACCGCCCTCCGCCGGGGCGTCATGGAGGTAGCTGTGAAAGCTCTGGCACTCACCGGAGTCGGCATAGGCCTGTGCGGCGTCGCCGCACTCGCCTCACCCCTGGTGACCCTCGTCCTCGCCGGGGGCCGCACCCGCCCGGCCACCACCACCGGCCCGCTCCTCGACGACCTCGTCGCCGCGGCCGAACGCAGCCGAACCGAACGCAGCCGAACCGACGCCGACAGCCGGCACGACGGCGACAGCGCGAGCGGCCACACCCCACAGCACCGCAGCGGCAGCACCGCGCTCCCGCCCGGCACCGCCGGTACGCCCGGCGCACTGCCCTTCATCCCCGCCCAGCGCACCAGGCGCTGACGGCCGCACACCACGCTGCGCACACCGCGCCGGCACAACGCTCAGGGCGCCGCTCCACGGGGGAGCGGCGCCCTGACGCCTGCCGTGACCTGCCGCGCTCAGCGCCGGTGCGCACGCCCTTCCCGGCGGCGCAGCACCAGATACGTGCCCGCGCCCAGCAGCGACGCCCCGGCCGCAGCCAACGCGCCGGCCGGAACCTCCGAGCCCGTCTCCGCCAGATCCCCGGAACGCGTAGCTCCCGGCGCCTCGGAACGCTCGTCCGAACCGTCCGGCGTGGGCCTCGCGCCCTCGTCCGTCGTGGTTTCCGGGGCGGGCTCGGTGGTGGTGGGCGTCGAGCCCGAGTCGCCGTCCGGGGCCTCCGCGTCCTCTCCACCCGCGCCCGGCTCCGCCGACGCGGACGAAGACGGCGAAGCGGACGCCTGCGGCCCGCCCGCGGTCTCCTCCGCGGACACACCGTCGCAGTCCACCTCGAACGCCCGGTGCCCGCCGCCCTCGCCGTCGGCCCCCCGCCGGTCCCACACCAGCCGGTAGCGGCCTTCGTCCAGCGCCAGATCACCGCTCCGCCCGGAGCCCTCACCGTCCAGCAGCAGCTCACCCGTCTCGGCCACCGTGCCGGAAGCCCGTTCCACGACCTTCCAGCCGACCTGCTGCCGCCCGTCGAAACCCGCCGCGACCAGGAAGAACGAACAGACCCGGCGGTCCTCGCCCGACAACTGCCCACCCGAGGCGGCGTCGTGCATCCGCACCGTGCCGGAACCACCGTGCGGGGACGCGAACGCGGCGGGGACCCACAGCAGCGAAGCCGCTGCGGCAACCGTCACCACGGACGCCGAAGAAAGGGCGCGCATGGGCATACCAACTTCGGGTGAAGAAGAGGGGGCTCGCGAGGGGAATGCGCGAGATACGTGACCGGCACAGCTTCCGGCGCCGCCCGGAATCCGGTCAAGCGGGAACTGTCCCACTGGTCCCCTTACGTCACCACTGCACCATTGGCGAGGCATAACGATCCAGTGTCGAGCCCGCCGACGCCGCCGGCCAACGCCGCCACACCGCCAACACCCCCCGCCACACGCCCCCCTGACGCCACCTCACAAACAGCCGCGAGGGCGCGTCACAACAGTACGAACGCCCCCACCATCACGGCCGCGCCCAGCAGTCCGGCCACCCACCCCGTACGCCGCATCCGCAGCCCGCCCGCCAGCACCAGCGACGCCAACAACAGCCCGCCCGCCAACGGCACCCACGCGAAAAGCACACCGGCGGCATCCGTACGCACCGCCTCCTCACCCTCCGCGAGCCGCGCGACCTCCAGCCGCTCACCGCCGCCGTCCGCAACCTGCGCGGCCACCCACACCCCGTCGCGCCGAGCACCCCCGCCCTCCGGCGAGAACACACCCCGGCAACGCTCCTCGCCGCACCGCTCGACGACCAGCGTCCCCCGCTCGGCCACCCCCGCCCGCATCGCCGGCTGCGCCGCGTCCCACGAGGCCCACGCGCCCGCCACCACCAGCAGCAGCGCCAGCAGCGCCATGAAGGTGTTCTTGAGCACCAGCAGGAGCCCGTACGCGCTCTCACCGGCGCGACGGACGCGGCTGCGTCTCACGGTGCTGTGGGGCATGGCGCGATACTCAGCCATTCCGCCCCCCGGGTCAACCGACTGCCCGAAAGGTGCGCTTATCGAGGAAATGCGCTCACGAATTGTAGGTACTCTGCGCCCGTTCCAGACCATCCGCGATCAACGACTCGACCGAGTCGGCCGCCCGGTCCACGAAATAGTCCAGCTCCTTGCGCTCCGCACCCGAGAAATCACGCAACACGAAATCCGCCACCGCCATACGCCCCGGCGGACGCCCCACCCCGAAACGCACCCGGTGATAGTCCGGACCCAGCGACTTCGTGATCGACTTCAGCCCGTTGTGGCCGTTGTCCCCGCCCCCCAGCTTCAACCGCAGCGCGCCATAGCCGATGTCCAACTCGTCGTGCACCACGACCATCCGCGCAACGGGCACCTTGTAGAAGTCCCGCAGCGCCGTCACCGGCCCACCCGAGACGTTCATGAACGACATCGGCTTCGCCAGCACCACCCGCCGGCTCGACACCCCCGGCGTACCGACCCGCCCCTCACACACCTCTGCACGCGACCGGTGCGCCTTGAACCGGCCGCCCATCCGCTCCGCCAGCAGATCCGCGACCAGGAACCCCACGTTGTGCCGGTTCCCCGCATACTGCGGACCCGGATTCCCCAGCCCCACGATCAGCCACGGCCCCTCCGGCACGGGGCCGCCACCACCGGTGTTCGTCGTCATCGAAGGCCCTCCGCGGCCGTGTAAGAACTCCAGTACGGCGACCGCCGCCCCGCGTGCCCGAGGCACCCGGGACGGCGGCCACCCGACGTCCGGCGAAGCCGCGGACTACTCCGCGGCGGCCTCCGTGCTCTCCGCCTCCGCCGGGGGCTCCTCGCCCTCGGCCTCCTCGTCGGCGGGCTCCTCGATCTGCGGCGCCAGGACCTGGATGACGATGACGTCGTCCTCCACGGCCAGCGAGGTGTTGCCCGGCAGCTTGATGTCCTTGGCCTGCACCGAGTCACCCGCGGCCAGACCCTCGATCGACACCGTCACCGACTCCGGGATGTGCGTCGCCTCGGCCTCGACCGGCAGCGAGTTCAGGCCGTGCTCCAGCACGTGCTGCCCCGGGGCCAGCTCCCCCTCGATGTGGATCGGGACCTCGACGTGGACCTTCTCGCCCTTCTTCACGGTGAGCAGGTCGATGTGCACCAGGAAGCCGCGAATGGCCTCACGCTGCACGGCCTTCGGGATCACCAGCTCCTTCTTGCCCTCGACGTCCAGGTTGATCAGGACGTTCGGGGTCTTCAGGGCCATCATCAGGTCGTAGCTGGGCATCTCGACGTGCACCGGCTCGGCCCCGTGACCGTAGATGACGGCGGGGACCTTCTCCTCGCGGCGCAGACGGCGCGCGGCACCCTTGCCGAACTCGCTGCGGATCTTCGCGGAAAGGTTGACGTCAGCCATGACTGCGCTCCTCGTATGGACATTCCGTTGGACAGGGAGTCACCCGGCCCACGACAGGCCTGCTACGAAGAGCGCGTCGATAACGGAGACCCCACCCGCGCGTCCTTGCGACGACACGCGAACGGCCTCCCTCGCCGAGCAACCCCAGGAGTCTACCCGGCGCGGAAGGCCGCACGAAAATCGATCACCCCCGGCCGGAGCCGGGACGGCAGGTCAGGCCTGCTCCTCGAAGAGAGAAGTCACCGAACCGTCCTCGAACACCTCACGCACCGCACGCGCGATCGTCGGCGCCATCGACAACACCGTGATCTTGTCCAGATCCAGCTCACCCGGCGTCGGCAACGTGTTCGTGAACACGAACTCGCTCACCTTCGAATTCTTCAGCCGGTCCGCCGCCGGACCCGACAGCACCCCGTGCGTCGCCGTCACCATCACGTCCTCCGCGCCGTTCGCGAACAACGCGTCCGCCGCCGCACAGATCGTGCCACCGGTGTCGATCATGTCGTCCACCAGCACACACACCCGGCCCTCGACGCTGCCGACCACCTCGTGCACCGTCACCTGGTTCGCCACATCCGGATCACGCCGCTTGTGCACGATCGCCAGCGGCGCACCCAGCCGGTCCGCCCAACGATCCGCCACCCGCACCCGGCCCGCGTCCGGCGACACCACCGTCAGCTTCGACCGGTCCACCTTCTCGCCCACGTAATCCGCCAGAATCGGCAGCGCGAACAGATGATCCACCGGACCGTCGAAGAAACCCTGGATCTGATCCGTGTGCAGATCCACCGTGAGAATCCGGTCCGCACCCGCCGACCGCAGAAGATCCGCGATCATCCGCGCCGAAATCGGCTCCCGCCCACGGTGCTTCTTGTCCTGACGCGCATAACCGTAGAACGGCACGATCACCGTGATGCTCCGCGCCGAAGCCCGCTTCAACGCATCGATCATGATCAACTGCTCCATGATCCATTTGTTGATCGGAGCAGTGTGGCTCTGCATCAGAAAACAGTCCGCCCCACGAGCGGACTCCTGGAAGCGGACGTAGATCTCACCGTTGGCGAAGTCGAAAGCCTTCGTCGGGACCACACTGATACCCAGCTGCTGAGCGACCTCCTCCGCAAGCTCGGGGTGAGCGCGGCCGGAGAAGAGCATCAACTTCTTCTCGCCGGTCGTCTTGATCCCGGTCACAGCACAGTCTCCTTGCGTTCCGCTGGGCGTGAGTGCCCCTTAACCGTAAACCCCGCCGACCTGCCCCGCGTACCCCACACCGCACACCGGGGCGCAGCTCACACCCCCTCCGAACCCTCCGAAGATCCATCCTCCACACGCTGCGCCGCCTGCGCCGCCGCACTGCCCGGCCGCTTCCGCGCCACCCAGCCCGCGATATTCCGCTGCTGCCCCCGTGCAACAGCCAACGACCCCGCCGGCACGTCCTTCGTGATCACCGAACCCGCGGCCGTATACGCGCCGTCCCCGACCGTCACCGGAGCCACGAACATGTTGTCCGCACCCGTCCGGCAATGCGAGCCGATCGACGTCCGGTGCTTGTGCACACCGTCATAGTTCACGAACACGCTCGCCGCACCGATGTTGGTGTGCTCACCGATCGACGCGTCCCCCACGTACGACAGGTGCGGCACCTTCGTCCCCTCGCCCAGCTCCGCGTTCTTCATCTCCACGAAACTGCCCGCCTTCACGCCCCCGCCCAACCGCGTACCCGGCCGCAGGTACGTGTACGGACCCACCGACGCACCCGCGCCGATCTCCGCCCCCAGTGCCACCGTGTGCACCACCGACGCGCCCTCGCCCACCGAGGTGTCCGTCAGCCGCGAACCCGGACCCACCTCCGCCCGCGCCGCCACATGCGTCGCCCCCAGCAACTGCGTCCCCGGCTCCACCACCGCGTCCGGACCGAACGACACCGTCACGTCCAGCCACGTCGACGCCGGATCGACGACCGTCACCCCCGCGAGCATCGCCCCCTCCAGCAACCGGTCGTTCAGCATCCGCCGCGCCTGCGCCAGCTGCACCCGGTTGTTGATCCCCACGATCTCCCGGTGATCGCCCGCGACCGACGCACCCACCCGGTGCCCGGCCTCCCGCGCGATCCCCAGCACGTCCGTCAGGTACTCCTCGCCCTGACTGTTGTCCGTCCGGAGCTTCCCCAGCGCGTCGATCAGCAGCTTCGCGTCGAACGCGAACACCCCCGAGTTGATCTCCCGCACCGCGCGCTGCGCGTCCGACGCGTCCTTGTGCTCCACGATCGCGGACACCGCGCCGTTCGCCTCGTCCCGGATGATCCGGCCGTACCCGGTCGCGTCCGGCACCTCCGCCGACAACACGGTCACGGCGTTCCCCTCCGCCGCGTGCGCGTCGGCGAGCGCCTGCAGCGTCCCGGCCGTCAGCAGCGGAGTGTCGCCGCACGTCACGAGCACGGTCCCGTCCAGCGCGACACCGGCGGCCGACAACTCCTCCAGCGCCTGCCGCACGGCGTGGCCCGTCCCGTTCTGCTCCTGCTGCACGGCGGTACGGACGCCGCCGTCCACCTCCGCCAGGTGCGCGGTGACCTGCTCCCGCGCATGGCCCACGACGACGACCAGATGCTCGGGGTCGAGGCTGCGGGAGGCGTGGACGACATGGCCGACGAGAGAACGGCCGCAGATCTCGTGCAGGACCTTCGGGGTCGCCGACTTCATGCGGGTGCCCTCACCCGCTGCGAGAACGACGACGGCTGCCGGGCGGTTGGCGCTCACGGTGTGCCCTTCGGCTTCGGGTGAAGATGACCCCCGCAGGATACCGGTGGGCTTCCCCTGCACCGGAGACCACTGTTGATCGGCGCCAGGGCCCGAACCTAGCTCTGCTCCCCCGCCAGGACTCGAACCTAGAATGGTCGGACCAAAACCGACAGTGTTAACCATTTACACCACGGGGGACCATGTCGGGGAAATCGGACATTCCGCGTTACCCCGGCTGCGTGCACGACTCTACTATGCCGGACCACCAGCCCTCGATTCTGCGGTACAGCTGGGCACTTCGGCTCACCCGCACGGCGAGGCAGCCACGGTAAGAGGGGCCTACGTTCTTGCGCACGGTCTTCGGGTTGTGCTTCTTGAGGGTCGTCTTCTGGAGTTGCGTCACTTCGACGCCGACGTGTGCGGACCAGTACGCCTCCGCATTCTCCACCTCGGCGGACTCGTGGATGGAGACCGCGAACCTGAGGTCGTCTCTGTCCACGCCCAGGAGGTCCAGCCAGGCCAGAAAGAGGCCGATGACGTCCGGATCGCTGTTGATGAAGACCACGCGTTCCCGGCGAGCATGTGGTTTGTCCTTCGCCCCCTCCGCCCAGTACAGGGCGACCCCCGTCAGGAACAGCTCCCGTTCGCTCACGCCTCCGATCTCCTGTCGTGCGGTGTTCTTGACGTGTTGCCGCTCCTCCTCGCGAAGCTGGAGTGTCCGCTCCCAGCCCTTCCGGGCGATCGCGGACGCCTCCTCGCGGGTGCGGGGTGGTCGCTCCGGCTTGGGCAGGTCCCGGACCCAGAGCGAGATCGACGACTTGGAGACGCCCAGTTCGAGCTGGATGCGGTCGTAGGTCCAGCCCTGGCGGCGCAGCTCCCGGGCGCGCTCGCGGAGGTCGTCCTTGGCGTTGGGGCGGCGGGTCCAGGCCGGGGGTGGCTCGTCTGCGACGAGGCGGTTGAGCAGGTCGTTGTTGTGGACCTTGAGCGCGTCGCGGATCTGGCGGCGGCTGAGGCCCCGGCGCCGGAGGGCGACCGCCCTGGCGCGCAGCTCCTCGTAGGTGGCGGTGCCTCGCAGGATGCCGCCCGTGCCGTCGCCGTTGCGTCGGCGCCGCTGGTGCGGGATGAGCGGTCCGTCCTGAGATGCCCCGTGTGTGTCGGTCATGTGCTCACTCTCGTCGCACATGCGGTCGCATGGGGCGAAAGGGCGTCGCATTCACCAGTTCGAGTGGTGCACGCGGTCGGGAGAGCGGGCCGGGGCGGTCTTAGGGTGGGCGGTATGACCGAGTCGGGGGAAGTTGCTCGAGCCCAGGACCAGGGCGGGCGGTCGGGTGCGCCGGAGGGCGGCGGCGGTCCGTGGTGGTGGGAGCGCCGCCGGGGCATGGTGCTGGACGTGGTGCTGGGGGTGCTGTCGGCCGCGGAGTGTGCGGCGGAGGGGGTGAAGTTCTCGGGCACGGCCGGTGTGCCGGTGGTGTTCGGGGTGCTGCTGGGGGTGGTGGCGGGTTCGGTGCTGGTGCTGCGGCGCCGGTGGCCGATCGTCGTGGTGCTGGTGGCGATCGCGGTGACGCCTGCGGAGATGGGTTTTCTGCTGAGCACCGTGGGCCTGTACACGCTGGCGGCGTCGGACGTGCCGCGTCGGATCACGGTGTGGCTGGCCGGGATGATGGTGGTCGGCGGTGTGATCATCACGTTCGTCCGGGTGCATCAGAGCGTGAGTCAGGAGTCGGGGTTCGATCCGCCGGGGTGGTTCGTGCCGACGGTGTCGCTGGCGGCGTCGGTCGGGGTGACGGTGCCGCCGTTGCTGCTGGGGATGTACGCGGGGGCGCGGCGTCGGCTGGTGGAGAGCCTGCGGGAGCGGGCGGACGGCCTGGAGTGGGAGCTGTCGCTTCTGGCGGACCGGGCCGAGGAGCGTGCGGAGTGGGCGCGGAACGAGGAGCGCACGCGGATCGCGCGGGAGATGCACGATGTGGTCGCGCATCGGGTGAGTCTGATGGTGGTGCATGCGGCGGCGTTGCAGGCGGTGGCGTTGAAGGATCCGGAGAAGGCGTCGAAGAACGCGGCTCTGGTGGGGGACATGGGGCGGCAGGCGCTGACGGAGCTGCGGACGATGCTGGGTGTGCTGCGCACCGCGGACGGTGGGGGGCGTGCGGTGCCGGCGGCGGAGCGGGAGCGTGCGGAGGGGGAGCGGCCTTCGCGGCTGGCGGATCTGGCGGCTGCGGCGTCCGGGGCGGCGTCCGAGGGGGCGTCGGTGTCGTCGTCCGGGGAGGGTGCGCGGGTGCCGTCGGGTGTGGGGCCGGGTGCGGCGTACGGGCCTCCGGAGGAGGACGGGGCGGCGGGGCCGTCCTTGGGTGAGTTGGAGGTGCTGGTGGGGCAGTCGCGGCAGGCGGGGATGGCGGTGGAGCTGTCGGTGTCGGGGGAGTCCCCGGCGGCGGGCTACGCGGCGCGGGTCGAGCGGACGGCGTACCGGGTGGTGCAGGAGGCGCTGACGAATGTGCACAAGCATGCGGCGGGTGCGCGGACGCGGGTGCGGCTGGCGCATCGCGAGGGGGAGGTCGCGTTGCAGGTGGAGAACGAGCCGCCGTCGGCGGGGGTGGCGGACGCGGGTCTGCCGAGCGGGGGGAACGGTCTGGTGGGTATGCGGGAGCGGGTGTCGGCGCTGGGCGGGGTGTTCGTGTCCGGGCCGACGGATGCGGGGGGTTTCCGGGTGTCGGCGGTGATTCCGGAGGGCGGCGCGGCCTGAGCGGCGCCGCCTCGCGGGGTGGCCGGGTCAGCCGTCGGAGCGTTTCGTCTGCTCCGGCAGGTGGGGTTCCGTTTCGGTGGCGGTGTCGTTGCGGCCGGGTTCCGTTTCGGCGCCGTCGGCAGGGGGTTCGGTGCGGTCCGTGGGGGCGTCGCCGTCGTCGCCGTCGGTGTCGTGTGTGTCGTCGACGGTGTTGCCTCGGCCGGTGAGGGTGGCGAGGCTGCTGCGGACGTGGGCCATGTGGGAGCGGAGTTCCTCGGCCTGTTCGTCGTGGTCGCGCAGGATGCGGTCGGTGTCGCGTTCGATGCGGTCCTGTTGTGCGCGGGCCTGGGCGAGCAGGTCGGCGGCCTGGGCCTCGGCGTCCTCCTGGCGGTGGCGGGCGGCCTCTTCGGCCTCGGCGTGGGCGCGTTCTGCTTCGGCGAGGACGGTGCGGCCGTGGTCGTCGAGGCCGGCGAGGCGTGCCGCGGTGGCGGCCTGGTGTTCGCCGAGTTCGCGGTCGAGGGCGTCGCTGTCGGCGGTGTGCTCCTTGCGCTGGTCGGCGAGGAGGGACTGGCAGCGCCGGGTCATCTCCTCGTGGGCGTCGGCGGCTTCGCCGCGGATCTCGGCGGCGGCTTCGCGGGCGGCGGTGCGGAGTTCGTCGGCCGCGGTCTGGGCGGCGTCGCGGGTGCGGCGGGCGGCGGCTTCGCCGGCCTCGCGGGTGCGGGAGGCCCACTCGTGTGCGGCGTCGCGGGTGGCGGTGGCGTCGTGTTCGGCCTGTTCGGTGCGGTGCCGGGCTTCCGTTTCCGCCGTGCTGTGGACTTCGGCGGCTTCCGTTTCCACTTCGGCGAGGAGTTCCTGGGCCCGGGCGCCGAGGCTTTCGTAGGTCTGCGGGGGGAGGGTGGCGACGAGGTGGTGGAGGCGTTCGGCCTCTTCGGTGAGTTCCTTGGCGAGCAGGGTGAGCCGGGCGGCGCGTTCGCCGGCCTCGTCGCGTTCCTGGGTGAGGTCGGCTACGCGGCCGTCGACCTGGTCGGGCCGGTAGCCGCGACGTACGACGACGAAGCCGTGCGGCGACGACGCACTCATGGATGCCCCTTGTCTCGAGCTGCTGCGTGTCCTCGCGCGGCGGGTGCCGCGAGGGGGTGGCGACGCGGTCGGGTGTGCCCGGTTCGCCCGTACCCGCGTTCCAGCATGCGTCATGCCTCCCGTCGGGCCGTAATCGGCACATCCTGTCGCAAGCGAGCGGATTCAGGCGGGTGTCGGGGCGGGGTGGAAGGCGGTTGTGGCCCGTGTGACCGGTGTTTTCGCCGTGGGACGGGGCTTCGGCGGTGGTGGCGGTGCGTCAGCGCGTCGTTCTGCCGGGCCACCCTGTCGGGTGACCCGGCGGTGCCGGCGGGGCACGCCTCAGAACAGGCCGTCCCACATCTGTTCGAGCAGCACCGACCACCAGTTCTCCGGAGTGGAGAGGGCGGCGGGGTCGAGCATGGCGAGCTGCATCTGGAAGTCGACGGTCCAGCGGCCGGCTTGTTCCGGCGTGAGGCCGTAGCGCAGGCGCCACATGCGGCCGAGCAGGGCGAGGCAGCGGATGAACTCGGGCAGACCGGTGTTGACGAACTGCGGGGTGGCGGAGCTGCCGTCGGCCTCCGCGTCCAGCGGGACGGCGACGATGTGCGCGGTGCCGTACTGGACGCAGAGCTGGCGGCCGAAGTCGTTGCCCATGACGAGGTACGAGCCGGCGTCGGGCGCGGGCCGGGCGCCGCGTTCCTGGGCGAGTTCGGCGAGGGTGGGCACGGGGCGGCCGGGCTGGGCCTGGCCCCAGAAGAAGGGGCCCACGTCGACGGGTACGCCGGCCCAGACCAGCACCTGGCCGACGATGTCGGGGACGCCGTGCCGGGAGACGGCCCGCTGGTCGAAGCGGAAGACGCCCTGCGGGCCGAACGCCTGCGCCAGTTCGTGGCCGATGGCGTCCGGCGGGATGGGCGGCGCGAGCTGGATCTGGTGCGGCGGGGGCAGCGGTACGCGGTGGGGTGCGGGGCGCGGCGGCGCGTCGGCGACCTGGTGCAGTTCGCCCTGGTGCTCGACGAGGTGCCGCATGCCCTGCTGGCGGGAGGCGTGGTCGGTGCCGTAGGCGGCGGTGTGGCTGACGCGTACCTGGGGCCAGGTCTCGCGGATCATGCGGGCGCAGTAGCCGCCGGGCAGGTCGCAGGATTCGAGTTCGGTGTGCAGTTCCAGGACCTGCTGCGGCGGCACGTTCATCGCGCGGAGTTCGTGCAGGATCTGCCACTCGGGGTGCGGGGTGCCGGGTGCGGAGCGCCGGATGAGCTGCTGTTCGGAGCCGTCGGGTGCGCGGTAGCGCAGGACGGCCATGTAGCCGGGGCCGACGGTGGGGGCGCCGCCGGGCTGCTGGGGTGGGCCGTAGGCGGGGGGTGCCGCGCCGGCGTGCGGCGGGGGCGTGCCGTGGGGCATCGGGGCCGCGGCGTGTGGGGGCGGGCCCGGGTGCGGGGCGGGGACGCCCGGTGGCGGTGTGCCGGGGGTGTGCGGCGGCTGCGGTGCGGCGGGGGGGGGGGGCGTCGGGGCGGCGCCGGGGCCGCCGGGGAGGGGGCCGGCCAGCATGGTCGCGGCGTGGTGGAGACCGCCGGGGCCGTCGGCGGGCCCGTCCGGGGCTGAGCCGCCCTCCGGGGCGTCGCCGCCCTGGGAGGCGATGTCGTCGGCGGAGACCATCTGGGTCGGCACGTAGCCGCCGGTGCTTCCGGTTCCGGTGCTGCCGCCGCCGGTGCTTCCGGCGCCGCTCGGGGTGCCGGGTGCCGGTGGTGGGCCGGGCGGGGGCGGCACGGACGGGCCGCGGGAGGACTTGGGCGGGGAGGACGGGCGGCGGTCGGTGTCGAAGTCGGTGAGGCCGGCGCCGGGTGTGGGGGCCGGTGGGGGTGCTGCCGGCGGAGGCGGCGGGGTGCCGGCGCCCTGGGACGTGCCGTGGGTGCCGGACGTGCCGGGGGACGTGCCGGACGTGCGGTGCTCGCCGGTGGCGGTGGGCTCGTCGACGGCGCCGACCCGGTCGTCCTCGACGGCGGGCGCGGTGGTGGTCCTGGCCGGCGCGGCGCGCTCGGCGAGGAAGGCGGTCGGGGTCTCGTCGCCGTGTGCGGCGGGTGGCGGGGTGTCCTCGTCGTCGCTGCCGCTCAGCGGCGGCGCGAACACGGTGGCGGGCGGCTCCTGGCCGAATCCCTCGCCGGAGCTGCTGGTGTCGGCGGCGTCCCAGGGGCTGGTGCTTCCGCCGCTGCTGCCGGCCTCCGGCCACGCGCCGGAAGGGTCGCCGGATGGGGCGGACCCGGCGTCCGTCCCGTCGGCCCCTGCGTCCCGCCCGCTGCTCGTCCCGTCGGGCGCGGCCGCGCCCGGGGCCGACGCGTCGTCGGGCCGGCGCCGGTCGGGGATGCCCATCCGGTCCGCGGCCTCCTGGAGCCACTCCGGTGGCGTGAGCAGGAAGGACGTGGCCTCCAGGTCGACGCGCTGCGGCGGGACCGGGGCGGGCGCCGGGCCGGCGTCGCCGTACTCCTCGGTGTACCGGCGGACGACCTCGTCCACGGGCAGCCCCGGCCACAGCGTGGCCTCGCCGCCGTCGCGGGCGATGACCAGGCGGGTGCGGGCGCCCTCGGACGTGGGGCCGTCCTCCCGGTCCTCGGCCCAGGCGACGAACCCGAGGTCGAACTCGCGCAGCTGCACGGCGCGGCGCTGGTAGCCGGGTACGTCCGTGTTGATCCAGCGCTCGGCGCGGTCCTGGGCCTCTGCGAAGGTCACCACTGCGTTCACCCCTCCACCGGTACGGCGCGCGTGAAGCCGCCGTCGACCATCAGTTTCGCCACGGTCTCCAGCTCCGGGGGGTTGCCCGCGAGCCGGAGCAGGAAGTCGTCGAAGTCGTCGCCGCAGGGCCGCAGGAGGGTCTCGGTGCGCTGCCGCACGTCGAGGCCGTCGTGGTCGCGGGCGTCGTCGTGGGGGCAGAACCAGACGCTGCCGATCGCCTCGCCCCGCACCTTGACCGCGACGATGCCGCCCTGCGTGAACACGACGCCCAGGTAGTCCTTGGTGAGGTGGTCGCGCAGGCATTTGTTGACGTAGACGAGGTCGTTGACGGCGGCCTCGTCGCGCAGGGTGAAGAACGGCTGGTCGAGGAGGAGTCCCAGGTCGGGGTCGAGGGCGACGCCGCGTGGCGCGCTGCCGCCGGCGGCCTTGAGGAAGCTGCGGTAGGCGGCGGGGAGCCGGTAGCCGAGACGTTCCTCCGCCTCCACCACCTGCCGTTCGGTGACGGCGACCGGCTGGGGGACGGCGACGTGGACGGGCCGGGTCTCCTGGAGGGGCCGGGTGCCGAGCTTGTCGTGGTCGACGGCGGCGGTGGCCAGTCCGGCGTGGTGCCGCAACAGCGCCTTGACCTCGGCCGGGACGAGTTCCATCCGGCGGGAGTGGGCGACGTGGTGCCAGACCCAGCCGTGCGGGGTGGCGACGGGCGGCAGCCCGGCCCACAGTTCGTGGCCCGCGGCGTGCAGGGCGGCGTTGGCCGAGACGACGTCGGTCAGGCGGAGTTCGTCGCCGCCGAAGCCCTCGGGGGGTTCGGCGATCTCGGCGGCGGCACGCGCGTAGCGGGAGAAGTCCGGGTGGCCCGCTTCGTCCATGCGTACCCCGTCCGGGTGGCGTGCGGCGCGCACCGGATCGGGAAACCGCACGACCTGCCCGGCGTAGGCCGCGTTCGGAGGCGCGGTCGTCGTCCCTCGCCGACCTGTCGTCATGGCTGGAAGCTCCCCTGCTGCGTCTGGCTGACCCGCACAGCCTATGCGTTCGGCACGGGCCCGGTCATCGCCGCTCGGCGGAGGAACCCGCGGTCCGGCGGGGGGCGTCTCCCGGCATACTGAGCGCGGATCTCCACGCCAGGGGGTCGCGGAAGGACAGCACGACCATGAACATCGCTCCACGGCAGGCCGGGGCGCCGCCGGCCCCGCCCTCCGGGCCGCGGGCGGACGACCCGCGGCTCGGCCTGATGCGGGACGGCGCGGCCGCCGGGTCCGGCGGGCCCGCCGCCGCGTTCGCCGCGGCGCCGTTCCTCCACCACCGCCGCGACGGCATCCTTCCCGCCGTCGCCGGGGCGCTCTCGGTCCGCGGCAGCACCCTGACCGGCACCGGCAGCCGGTCGGACACCCCGCCCGGACTGCATCCGCTGGTCGCGGACTTCCTCGCCGGGCTGCCGGCGGCCGACCGCGGGCGGAGCCCCGGGCGCTGCTCCGAAGCCGTGCTGCTGTCGCGCTTCCTGACCTCGGCGGACGCGGCGCGCAGCGGCCGGAAGGCGGAGCGGCCCATGAGTGAGGGTGAGGCCCGCAAGGCGCTGAGGCAGGCGCGGCTGACGGCCCGGCACGTGCGGGAGGACGGCGATCCGCGGCACGGGGCCTACGCGCCGCCGTGCCGGTCGTGCGCCCGTCTGCTGGACCACTTCGGGGTCGCGGCCGTCGACCCCGGCGCCTACGCCGAGGCGGGTGCGGGCGAGGGCGAGGGCGAGGGCGAGGGGGAGGGTTCGTGAGCGTTCCGCACGCGCGCAGCTCCGCCACCCGGTTCCCCGTCGCCGTCGACGCGGTGCTGCGGGAAGCGGGCTGGCGTCCGGGCCGGTGGGAGATGCGGGACGCGGAGGTGTGGGCGGACACCCTCCGGGCGCACGTGGCGCCCGGAGGGCACCAGCACGCCGTGTTCCCGGCGGCGGTCGAGGCGTGGGCCGAGTTCGGCGGGCTGCACCTGGTGCCGCGCGGGCCGGGCCGCGACCTGGCGCCCACCGGGCTGCACCTCGACCCGCTGCACGGTCTGTACGCGGCGCGCACGCTCGCCGACCTGGGGCGGGCGCTGGACTCGGCGGTGGCGCCGCTGGGCGCGGAGGTTCCGGTCGGCGGCGACCCGGACGACGCGACCGGTCTCCTCGCCGTCGACGCCGAGGGCCGGGTCTACTGCCTGGACCACACCGGCGACTGGTTCCTGGGCCAGGACGCCGACGCGGCCTTCGCCACCCTCCTCACCGGTCTGCTGCCCGCCCGGCTCGCGCGGACCTGAACCGCGGACCCCAACCGCGGACCCCAACCGCGGACTCGAACCGCGGACTCGAACCGCGGACCCGAACTGTCGGTGTCCGTCGGTAGGTTGCGTGGCATGTGCGTCTCTCTCGCCCCCGCAGAGTTCTCCGGCACGACCCTGTACGCCGGCCGGTGCCGGCATCCGCAGCACGGGCTGGTGCACGTGCTCGGCTACCAGAACACCGCCCTGAACCGGGCGTCCGGCCCCAACGCGATGCTGCTGCACCTGCCCGCGCGGCGGGTGACCGGCCGCCACTTCCTGCCCGTGGGCGACGACACGGACGTGCTGCGGCGCATGGTGGACGCGGTGCGTCCGCGTACGCGCAGCGCCGCCGCGCCGATGGACTGGATGGGCGCCGCTCCGGGCGGCGCGGTCGAGGTGTTCGACCACGACGTGTACACCGTGCTGCTCGCCGACGATCCGACGCTGCTGCCCGGCGCCCTGGCGAAGGTCCCGAAGCGGAAGCGGCCGCGGCTCGACCCGGAGCTGATGGCCTTCTACGCCCGGGCCTACCCGGGCCACTCGGTCGCGGTGTGCTGCTTCGACAACGCCGACGCGCGGGAGGCCAAGCCGCTGCTGCTCTGGTACGAGCCGCACGACCCGGACGTGCTGACCGCCCCCGCCCTGGACTGTCACACCGGCGGCCCGCCGGACCCGGACGGCCTGGTCGGGGTGGACCACTGGGTGTTGTTCGGCACCGACGAGGCGTCGCCGGAACAGGGCGCGCCGGTGACGTACCGCCGGGGCATGCGGCACGAGCTGCGGCGCTTCCTGCCGGACCGCGTCGTCGGGGCCCGGTACACCGGCAGTCTGCCCAACGGCGACTTCGCACTCGCCCATGCCGACCTGCTGGCCGGCGACCTCGGCCGGGTGCACCGGGTCGGGCCGGGCGGTGTGCCCGTCGGCGTGTAGCGGGCGGCCCGCGTCGCCGCACGGGTGTCGGGGACCGTCGCCGCGACCCCCTAGGGGTGGCACCCACCGGGGGATCGGTGGCGGTTCGTCCCTGGGCAGGACGAGGAGCCGGGTGGGCGTTCCTACCGTGTTGCTACGGGCCGCCGGGCGTGCGGGGTGGGGCAAACCCCCGGACGGGAACGGCGACGGGCACCATCGTGGCGCCGCCGCCGCTCCAGGAGGCTGAACACCGTCCGGGAGAACCGTCCCGGCACGAGGCGACCGAACGGTTTCGGCGGAGGAGAAGGACACGTGACGACGGCGGTAGCGGAGACCTGGACCGGGGGCGACGGGGGCCGTGCGGCCGTTGCGGCCGCGGCGCGGCAGGTGGTGAAGGCGTACGGCTCGGGGGAGACCCGGGTGGTGGCGCTGGACCGTGTGGACGTGGACATCGAACGCGGCGCGTTCACCGCGATCATGGGGCCCTCGGGGTCCGGCAAGTCGACCCTGATGCACTGCCTGGCGGGTCTGGACACGGTGACCTCGGGCAGCATCCGGGTCGGTGACCAGGAGATCACCGGGCTGAAGGACAAGAAGCTGACGCGGCTGCGCCGCGACCGGATCGGCTTCATCTTCCAGGCGTACAACCTGCTGCCCACGCTGAACGCGGCGGAGAACATCACGCTGCCCATGGACATCGCGGGCCGGAAGGTGGACCGGGCCTGGCTGGGCCGGGTGGTGGACACCGTGGGGCTGGGCGGGCGGCTGAAGCACCGCCCGAACCAGCTGTCCGGCGGCCAGCAGCAGCGCGTCGCGGTGGCGCGGGCGCTGGCGGCGCGTCCGGAGATCGTGTTCGGTGACGAGCCGACCGGCAACCTGGACTCGCGCTCCGGCGCGGAGGTGCTGGAGTTCCTGCGGCGTTCGGTGGACGAACTCGGCCAGACGATGGTGATGGTGACGCACGACCCGGTCGCCGCCGCGTACGCGGACCGGGTGCTGTACCTGGCGGACGGGCGCATCGTGGACGAGATGCACCGCCCGACCGCGGAGAAGGTGCTGGACCGGATGCGGATGTTCGCGCCCGCGGGCGAGCCGCTCCGGGCGCGCGGGGAGCGGCCGGCCGGCGCGGTGGCGGGGAGCGCGTCGTGACCGTGTGGAAGACCTCGCTGAGAAACCTGCTCGCGCACAAGGGCCGGATGGCGCTGAGCGCGGTCGCCGTGGTGCTGTCGGTGGCGTTCGTCAGCGGCACGCTGGTGTTCACCGACACCATGAATGCCACCTTCGACAAGCTGTTCGCCGCCACCTCGGGGGACGTGACGGTGTCGCCGAAGGAGACCGGTGAGGACGAGGAGGTGTCCGCGACCGGACGCCCCGCGTCGCTGCCGGCCGGGGCGCTGGCGAAGGCGGAGCGGGCGGAGGGCGCGCGGTCCGCCGAGGGCGTCGTCGTCAGCATGAGCGTGACGGTGGTGAACGCCGAGAACGAGAACATGGGCTCCACCACGGGCGCGCCGACGATCGCCTCCAACTGGACGGGCGTCGACCGGCGTTCGATGGAGGTCACCGCCGGCCACCCGCCGCGCGGACCGACCGAGGTGATGGTCGACGCGGACACCGCGGACAAGCACGGCCTGAAGGTCGGCGACGAGCTGAGCACCCTCGCCGTGACCGGCGACCACACGGCCCGCATCTCCGGCATCGCGGCCTTCGAGGTCACCAACCCCGGTGCGGCGGTCGTCTACTTCGACACCGCCACCGCGCAGCGGGTGCTGCTCGGCGACCGAGGTGCGTACACCGGCGTCGTCGTCACGGCCGAGGAGGGGGTGACGCACGAGCAGTTGAAGGAGAACGTCGTCGCGGCCGTCGGCTCCGACGCGTACACCTACCGCACGCAGGCGGAGACCGCGGACGACAGCCGGCAGGACGTCGCGGAGTTCATGGACGTGATGAAGTACGCGATGCTCGGCTTCGCCGGGATCGCGCTGCTGGTCGGGGTGTTCCTGATCGTCAACACCTTCTCCATGCTGGTCGCCCAGCGCACCCGGGAGATCGGGCTGATGCGCGCCATCGGGTCCAGCCGCCGGCAGATCAACCGGTCGGTGCTGACCGAGGCGCTGCTGCTGGGCGTGGTGGGGTCGGTCGTCGGCCTCGGTGCCGGGGTGGGCCTGGCCGTCGGCCTGATGGAGCTGATGGGCGCGATGGGCATGAACCTCAGCACCTCGGAACTGACGGTCAAGGCGACCACTCCGGTGATCGGTGTGGCGCTGGGCGTCGTGGTGACGGTGCTCGCCGCGTGGCTGCCGGCCCGCCGGGCGGGCCGGGTGTCGCCGATGGCGGCGCTGCGCGACGCGGGCACCCCGGCCGACGGCCGGGCGGGCGCCGTACGGGCCGTGCTGGGCGTGCTGCTCACGGCGGTCGGCGCGGCGGCGCTGTACGTGGCGTCGCGGGCCGAGGAGGCGTCGGCGGGTGCCGGGATGCTGGCGCTGGGCGTGGTGTTGACGCTGGTCGGCTTCATCGTGGTCGGCCCGCTGCTGGCCGGTGTGGTGGTGCGGGCGCTGAGCCTGGTGGTGCTGCGGCTGTTCGGCCCGGTCGGGCGGCTCGCGGAGCGCAACGCGCTGCGCAACCCGCGCCGCACCGGCGCCACCGGGGCGGCGCTGATGATCGGCCTGGCGCTGGTCGCGTCGCTGTCGGTGGTGGGCTCCTCGATGGTGGCCTCGGCGACGGAGGAGCTGGACAAGTCGGTGGGCGCCGACTTCATCGTCGGCTCCGACACCGGTCAGCCGATCACCCCGCAGGCCGCGGAGAAGGTGCGGAGCGCCGGCGGGCTGGCCGACGTCACCGAGTACAAGCTGCTGGACATCGCGATCACCACCCCGGACGGGACGACGCTGGAGGGTGAGACGCTCAACGCGGCCACCCCCTCGTACGCCGAGGTGCTGCGGGTGGAGACCACGCAGGGCGAACTGGCGGACGCGTACGCGAAGGACGGCATGTCGGTGTTCGCGGGCTTCGCGAAGAAGCACGGCCTGCGGACCGGCGACACGCTGCGGGTCGACTTCGCGCAGGGGCGTACGGCCGAGCTGACGGTGCGGGCGGTCACCTCCGACGAGGCCGTGATCGACAAGGGCGCGATGTACGCGAGCATCGCCACCGCGGAGCGGTACGTGGCGGAGAAGGACATGCCGCTGAACGCGCTGATGTTCGGCAGCGCCGTGGACGGGGAGGAGGACGCCGCGTACGCCGCGCTGAAGAAGGCGCTGGAGCCGTACCCGCAGTACACGGTGCGCGACCAGGCCGACTACAAGCAGACCCTCCAGGACCAGGTCGGGCAGCTGCTCAACATGGTGTACGGGCTGCTGGCGCTGGCGATCGTCGTCGCGGTGCTGGGCGTGGTGAACACGCTGGCGCTGTCGGTGGTGGAGCGCACCCGGGAGATCGGCCTGATGCGGGCGATCGGTCTGTCGCGGCGGCAGCTGCGGCGCATGATCCGCCTGGAGTCGGTGGTCATCGCCCTGTTCGGCGCGCTGCTCGGGCTGGGCCTGGGCATGGGCTGGGGCGCGACCGCGCAGCAGCTGCTCGCGCTGGAGGGGATGAAGGTGCTGGAGATCCCGTGGGCGACGATCGGCTGGGTCTTCGCCGGGTCCGCCCTGGTCGGCCTGGTCGCCGCGCTGGTCCCCGCGTTCCGCGCGGGCCGCATGAACGTGCTGGCGGCCATCGCCACGGAGTGACGGGAGCGGCGAGGGGGTCCGGGGGCCGGGAGTCCGGCTCCGGGCGCCCTCGCCGTCTCACACCGGCATGACCGGTACGTCGTACTGCGGGATCCACTTGTCCCGTGTCACCACCGTCATGCCCTCGATCTGGGCCTGGGCCACCAGGACGCGGTCGAACGGATCGCTGTGGTGGGCGGGCAGGCGTCCGGCACGGACGCCGTGCCCCGCGCCGATCGGCAGCGGGCTGAACTGGCTGTCCCGGACGCGTTCCGGCAGGTCGGCAGGACCGTCGAGCTTGCCGAGCGACTGCTTGATCGCGATCTCCCACGGTGTCACGGCGCTGACATAGATGGCCGGTTCCGTGTCGATCAGATGTTTCGTCTCGTCGCTCAGCTCCGGCGAGTCGTCCAGCCACCAGAGCACCACGTGCGTGTCGAGGAGCAGTCGCATCAGCGCATCCCGAAGGCTTCCGCGAGGTCGTCGGGGAGCTCGTCGAAGTCGTCGTGGAGGTGGATCTGCCCGCGCAGCGACCCCCTGCCGGTGCGGCGCACCGTCGGCCGCAGGGGGACCACCTTGGCGACCGGGGTGCCGGCCTTGCTGATCACGACGTCCTCGCCGGTGGCGACCTGCTCCAGTATCCGGGAGAAGTGGGTCTTGGCCTCGTGCACGTTGTACTGGTGGGCTGCGTCCATGAGTGCCTCGCAGGGCCGGGGCGAAAGGTGGACTAACTGCTGGACCAAGCATAGCCGGTCCGGTCGGCGGACGGCTGTCGGCGGGTGGTCGTACGCTGGAGACCCCGGCCTGCGGACGCATGTCGGGCTCTTCGTGTTGCCCACCCGACCGGACGCCCCCGGTCCGCCACCCCGGACGGATGCCTTCATGAGCCTGCACGGTCTGCTCGACGTGGTCCTGCGCGACCCCGCCCTCGACGAGGCGGTCGGGGCCGCGGCCGAGGGCCACCGCCATCACGTCGACCTGGTCGGCCCCGCCTCCGCCCGGCCGCTGGCGATCGCCGCGCTCGCGCGCGAGGCCGGCCGCCCCGTGCTGGCCGTGACGGCCACCGGCCGCGAGGCCGAGGACCTGACGGCGGCGCTGCGCAGCCTGCTGCCGCCGGACGGCGTCGTGGAGTACCCGTCCTGGGAGACACTGCCGCACGAGCGGCTGTCGCCGCGCAGCGACACCGTCGGCCGTCGCCTCGCGGTGCTGCGCCGCCTCGCCCACCCGGACCCCGCGGACGCCACCACCGGCCCGGTCTCCGTCGTGGTCGCGCCCGTACGGTCCGTGCTCCAGCCGCAGGTCAAGGGCCTGGGCGACCTGGAGCCGGTCGCGCTGCGCCAGGGCCGGGAGGCGGACCTGGGGGAGATCACCGAGGGCCTGGCGGCCGCCGCGTACGCGCGGGTGGAGCTGGTGGAGAAGCGCGGCGAGTTCGCGGTGCGCGGCGGCATCCTGGACGTGTTCCCGCCCACCGAGGAGCACCCGCTGCGGGTCGAGTTCTGGGGCGACGAGGTCGAGGAGATCCGGTACTTCAAGGTCGCCGACCAGCGGTCCCTGGAGATCGCCGAGCACGGCCTGTGGGCGCCGCCGTGCCGGGAGCTGCTGCTGACCGACGGCGTGCGGCGGCGCGCGGCGGAGCTGGCGCAGCAGCACCCGGAGCTGGAGGAACTGCTCGGGAAGATCGCCGAGGGCATCGCGGTGGAGGGCATGGAGTCCCTGGCGCCGGTCCTGGTGGACGACATGGAGCTGCTGCTGGACGTGCTGCCGTCCGGGGCGATGGGCGTGGTGTGCGACCCGGAGCGGGTCCGTACCAGGGCCGCGGACCTGGTGGCGACCAGCCGGGAGTTCCTGGAGGCGTCGTGGGCCGCCTCCGCCGGGGGAGGCGAGGCTCCGGTCGACGTCGGGGCGGCCTCGCTGTGGGGTATCGCGGACGTGCGGGAGCGGGCCCGCGAGCTGGGCATGCTGTGGTGGTCGGTGAGTCCCTTCGCGCCGGACACCTCCGTGGCCGGCGACGAGGACGACGTGCTCCAGCTCGGCATGCGCGCCCCGGAGACGTACCGCGGGGACACCGCCCGCGCGCTCGCCGACACCAAGGGCTGGCTGGCCGACGGCTGGCGCTGCGTGTACGTCACCGAGGGCCACGGTCCCGCGGCCCGCACGGTCGAGGTGCTGGGCGGCGAGGGCGTCGCGGCCCGGCTGGAGGGCGACCTGGGCGGCATCGAGCCGTCCGTCGTGCACGTGGCCTGCGGCTCGATCGACAACGGCCTGGTGGACCCGGCGCTGAAGCTGGCGGTGCTGACCGAGACGGACCTGTCCGGGCAGAAGGCGGCCGGGCGGGAGGGCGCCCGCATGCCCGCGCGGCGCCGCAAGACCATCGACCCGCTGACGCTGCAGGCCGGCGACTTCATCGTGCACGAACAGCACGGCGTGGGCCGCTACATCGAGATGGTGCAGCGCACCGTGCAGGGCGCCACCCGCGAGTACCTGCTGGTGGAGTACGCGCCGGCGAAGCGCGGGCAGCCCGGCGACCGCCTGTTCGTGCCCACCGACCAGCTGGAGCAGGTCACCAAGTACGTCGGCGGGGAGCAGCCGTCGCTGCACCGGCTGGGCGGCGCGGACTGGACGAAGACCAAGGCGCGGGCGAAGAAGGCGGTCAAGGAGATCGCCGCGGACCTCATCAAGCTGTACTCGGCGCGGATGGCCGCCCCCGGCCACGCGTTCGCCCCCGACTCGCCGTGGCAGCGCGAGCTGGAGGACGCGTTCCCGTACATGGAGACCGCGGACCAGCTCAGCACGATCGCCGAGGTCAAGGAGGACATGGAGAAGTCGGTCCCGATGGACCGGCTGATCTGCGGCGACGTCGGCTACGGCAAGACGGAGATCGCCGTGCGGGCCGCGTTCAAGGCGGTGCAGGACGGCAAGCAGGTCGCGGTGCTGGTGCCGACGACGCTGCTGGTGCAGCAGCACTTCGGCACGTTCACCGAGCGGTACGGGCAGTTCCCGGTGAAGGTGCGGGCGCTGTCCCGCTTCCAGACCGACACCGAGGCGGGCGCCGTGCTGGACGGCCTGCGGGACGGCACGGTCGACGTGGTCATCGGCACGCACCGGCTGTTCTCCTCGGAGGTGAAGTTCAAGGAACTGGGCCTGGTCGTCGTCGACGAGGAGCAGCGGTTCGGCGTCGAGCACAAGGAGCAGCTGAAGAAACTGCGGGCCAACGTGGACGTGCTGACCATGTCGGCGACGCCGATCCCGCGCACCCTGGAGATGGCGGTGACCGGCATCCGCGAGATGTCGACCATCACCACACCGCCGGAGGAGCGGCACCCGGTGCTGACGTTCGTCGGCCCGTACGAGGAGCGGCAGATCGGCGCGGCCGTGCGGCGTGAACTGCTGCGCGAGGGCCAGGTGTTCTACATCCACAACCGGGTGGAGTCGATCGACCGGGCGGCGGCGCGGCTGCGGCAGATCGTGCCGGAGGCCCGCATCGCCACCGCACACGGGCAGATGTCGGAGTCGGCGCTGGAGCAGGTCGTCGTCGACTTCTGGGAGAAGAAGTTCGACGTGCTGGTGTCCACGACGATCGTGGAGAACGGCATCGACATCTCCAACGCCAACACGCTCGTCGTGGAGCGCGGCGACAACTTCGGCCTGTCGCAGCTGCACCAGCTCCGCGGCCGGGTCGGGCGCGGCCGGGAGCGGGGCTACGCGTACTTCCTGTACCCGCCGGAGAAGCCGCTGACGGAGACCGCGCACGAGCGGCTGGCGACCATCGCGCAGCACACCGAGATGGGCGCGGGCATGTACGTCGCCATGAAGGACCTGGAGATCCGCGGTGCGGGCAACCTGCTGGGCGGCGAGCAGTCCGGGCACATCGCCGGCGTCGGCTTCGACCTGTACGTGCGGATGGTGGGCGAGGCCGTCGCCGACTACCGGTCCGCGCTGGAGTCCGGAGGCGAGGTCGAGGAGGCTCCGCTGGAGGTCAAGATCGAGCTGCCGGTCGACGCGCACGTCCCGCACGACTACGCGCCGGGCGAGCGGCTGCGGCTCCAGGCGTACCGGGCGATCGCCTCGGCGAACTCCGAGGCCGACATCGCGGCCGTCCGGGAGGAACTCGCCGACCGGTACGGCCCGTTGCCCGAGCCGGTGGAGAACCTGCTGCTGGTGGCGGGGCTGCGGATGCTGGCCCGCTCGTGCGGCGTCACCGACATCACGCTCCAGGGCTCCAACATCCGTTTCTCCCCGGTGGAGTTGCGGGAGTCGCAGGAGCTGCGGCTGAAGCGGCTGTACCCGCGGTCGGTCATCAAGCAGACGACGCGGCAGGTGCTGGTGCCGCGGCCCAAGTCGGGCGGCGGGATCGGCGGCAAGCCCGTCGTCGGCCGCGACCTGCTCGCCTGGGTCGGCGAGTTCCTGACCTCCGTCCCGGGCACCTGACGCCCGGCTTCGCCGCGACGCCCCCGCCGCCCGCTCCTCCCTGCCGAGGGGGCGGGCGGCCCCGGCGCGGTCGGGCCCGAGGATGCTCCTATGGCTGTCAGGCGTGGTCGCGGGCGAGGCGGGCGCTGAAGGCGAGGAGGACGGTGCCGGTGACCGCGTCGAGGGCGCGGCGCACGGTGCGGCGGCTCAGCACCCGGCGGGCCCGGTGCAGGCCGGTGACCAGGAGGAGCAGGTACCCGAGCGACAGCGCCGCGTGGGTCAGGGCGAGACCGGAGGACTGCCACAGCGGAGCGTCGCCGGGGAGGAACTGGGGCAGCACCGCGAGGTAGAAGACCAGCACCTTGGGATTGGTGATGTTGGAGAGGAAGCCCTGTCGCCAGCCGCGCAGCGCGCCGCCGCCGCCGTCGACGCCGTCCGCCGGGACCGGGGCGGAGTCGCCGCGCCAGGCGGAGCGCAGTGCCTGCAGGCCCAGGTGGGCGAGGTAGGCGACGCCGGCCCACTTGACGGCCGTGAACACCGGCTGGGAGGCCACGATCAGGGCGCCCAGTCCGACGGCGGCGGCCATGCCCTGGACCGCGTTGGAGGAGGCCACCCCGGCGCTCGCCCACGCGCCGCGGACACGCCCGGCGCTCAGGGTGTTCTTGGTGACGACCGCGAAGTCCGGCCCCGGTATGACGATCAGCACCAGGGCGAAGACCACGAACGATCCGTAGGTCTGCCAGGTCATCCCGCCAGGCTAGTCGAAGAGGAGTTCGACGGTGGGGGCGCGGAGGCGGACCCGGACGTAGGTGACGGGAAACCGCTGGCCCGGACCCCCGGCGCACGGCATGCTCGTCGGCGCGGCACCCGCAGCCCGCACGCGTCGGCCGGGTGGCGCAGCCACCACCGAGCCGTGTGCTCGCCCAGCCCCTGGAGGCCGAGAATGACCGCATCGTCGCGCACCTCCGCGCGCACCGACAGCACCGCTCGCGCAGCCGAACGGGCCGCCGAAGGGGCCGCCGAACGGGCCGCCGAAGGGGCCGCCGAACGGGCCGCCGAACTGCGCCGCCTGCACCACGATCCGGCGATCCTGGTGCTGGTCAACGCCTGGGACGTGGCCTCCGCCCGGGCCGTCGCGGAGGTCCCCGGCTGCCGCGCCGTCGCCACCGCCAGTGCCGCGATCGCCGCCTGCCACGGCTGTCCCGACGGCGAGCACATCCCCGCCGACCTCATGCTGGACGCCGTGGCACGGATCGCGGCGGCGGTCGATCTGCCGGTGACCGCGGACCTGGAGGCCGGCTACGGCGACGTGGACCGCACGATCCGCCGCGCCGTGCGGGCCGGCGTGGCCGGGGCCAACCTGGAGGACGGGATGCGCCCCACGGCCGAGTCGGCGGAACGCGTCGCCACCGCCGTGCGCGCGGGCGCAGCGGAGGGCGTGCCGCTGGTGCTCAACGCCCGCACCGACTGCTACCTGCGCGGCGACGGGCGGCCGGCTGCCGACCTGCTCGCGGACGCGACCGTCCGCGGCCTCGCCTACCTCGAGGCGGGGGCGGACTGCGTGTTCGTCCCCGGCTGCACGGACGAGGAAGCCGTCGCCGCGCTCGCCGAGCGCTTCGGTCCCGGACGCCTGAGCCTCCTCGGAACCCCCGGCGCTCCGTCTCCCACGCGGCTCCAGGAACTCGGCGTGGCCCGCGTCTCGTACGGCCCGTTCCCCCACCGCCGGGTGCTCGGCGCGCTGGCCGAGGAGGCCGCCGCGCTGCTCGGCGGCGACGACGGCGCGGGAGCCACCGGCGGCTGACGTCGCGTCGGATCCGGCGGGCGCCCTCCCGCCGGGCGGGTCCGGGCTGTCAGGATGAAGCCGCCCGCACAAGTGGCAGCGGCGGGGAGCAGGGGAGCCGGGGAGGCAGCGTGGCAGTGATGGGGCGGGCGTCGCGAGCGCGGCGGTGGACGCGAACGTTGTCGGCGGTGTCGCTGGCCGTGTCGCTCGCGGCGGTGTGCACGGCGTGCGGAACGGTCCGTGAGGGCGTGGAGGATCTCGAGGACGCCGCGCCGGAGCCGCCGGCGTCCACCGCGGCCCCCGGCGACGGCGAGGCCCGGCGCCTCCTCGCGGAGCTGGACGTGCGGCAGCCCGGCACCATGGACGGCTACTCCCGCGACCGGTTCGCCCACTGGTCGGACCAGGGGGGCGCGTGCGACACCCGCGAGGTCGTGCTGAAGCGGGACGGGAAGGACGTACGCACCGACGCCGACTGCTACGCCGTCTCCGGCACCTGGCACAGCCCGTACGACGCCGGGGTGTGGACGGACGCCTCCGACGTGGACGTCGACCACATGGTGCCGCTGGCCGAGGCGTGGCGCAGCGGCGCCCGTGCCTGGGACGACGAGCGGCGCGAAGCCTTCGCCAACGACCTGGAACGCCCGCAGTTGTGGGCGGTGACCGACAACGTCAACCAGTCCAAGGGCGACGAGCCTCCGGACGAGTGGAAGCCCGAGCGCCGTTCCTACTGGTGCACCTACGCGGGCCACTGGGTGGCGGTGAAACACCACTACGCGCTGTCGGTCACCGAGGCCGAGAAGACCGCGCTGACCTCGATGCTCGACAGCTGCGGAGAGTGACCCGGCAAACACGCGTCCGTTCCGGCGGCGGGGCCGATACGCGACGGGTGTGTCGAAGCGGTGGTCACAGCCGCGCGGACTCCCTACCATCGATCATCGCCAGGTTGTGAAACAGCGCACAACCGCTTTCGCCGCCGCCCGGGAGGCTTCCATGCACCGCCGTAGGTCCGCCGTCACCGTCTCCACCGCCGCCGCACTGCTGCTGGCGGCGCCGCTGCTGACCGGCTGCGGCGAGACGCATCCCGGGGCCGCGGCCGTCGTGGACGGCGAGCGCATCTCCCTCGCCCAGCTCCAGTCCCGCGTCGGCGAGGCCCGCGCGGCGCAGCGGGAGATGCCGCAGGGCGAGCAGATGATCCGCCGCACCGGGCAGCTCACCCGCTCCACCCTGGACGGCATGATCCGCCACCGCGTCGTCGAGCAGGCCCTCAAGGACGCCGGGGTCGGCGTCTCCCGCAGCGAGCTGCAGCGGCAGCGCGACGTGTACGAGCAGCAGACCGGCGGCGCGAAGGGCTTCCGGCAGGCTCTGCTGGAGCAGCAGGGCATCGCCCCGTCCGCCGCCGACGACTGGGTCTGGCTGAACGTCGCCGTGCAGAAGGTCGCCAAGGCCTGGGACATCGACCCCGCCTCGCCGCAGGGCAACCAGGAGCTCAACAAGCGCTTCTCCGAGCTGTCCGGCGAGATGGACATCGTCGTGAACCCCCGGTACGGCACCTGGGACGCGAAGAGCAGCGCGCTGACCACCGAGAAGATGCCGTGGCTCAACGACGTCACCGGGGAGAAGGCGCTGGAGCAGCAGCGGGCCTGAGGCCGCCACCGGCCGGGCCCCGGCGTGCGGGGGAGCTGGGTTAGGTTGCAGAGGTGTCCCCTTCACCCGCTCCCGGCCCGGCTCCCGGGCCCGAGTCCGCACCCGCGTCCGGCCGCATCGTCCTGCTGACCACCAGCCACCGCGTCGCGCCCGGCCTGCTGTCCTGGCCCGCCTGGCAGGCGTTGCGCGGTGCGGACCGCGTGGTGTGCGCCGACTCCGGTCACCCGCAGCTTCCGTACGTGCAAGAGGCTGACGTCGCGGTCGACGTCGAGGCGCCCACGGCGCGCGAGCTGGTCGACGCGTGCCGCGACGGCGGCCGTACGGTCGTGGTGCTCGCCACGGCCGAGGGCGAGCCGCGGCTGACCGACGGCCTGGCCCGGCTGGCCGGCTCCGGCCGGGAGGAGATGCCCGCGCTGGAACTGCTTCCCGGCGCGTACGACCTGCCGGGCGCGCGGCTGCTGGACCTGGTGCAGGTGATGGACCGCATCCGCCGCGACTGCCCGTGGAGCAGCGTGCGCACCCACGAGGACCTGGCCAAGTACGGCATCGAGGAGGCGTACGAACTCGTCGAGGCGATCGAGGCCGGGGACCGGGACGAACTGCGCGAGGAGCTGGGCGACGTGCTGCTCCAGGTCGTCTTCCACGCGCGCATCGCGCAGGACGACCCGGACGAGCCGTTCTCGGTCGACGACGTCGCCGCCGGCATCGTGACGAAGCTGATCCACCGGCACCCGCACGTCTTCGGCGACGAGAGCGCGCAGACGCCCGAGGACGTCAAGGCGCACTGGATGCGGACCAAGGCCCTCGAGAAGCGGCGGGAGTCCGTCACCGACGGCGTCCCGCTGGGGCAGCCCGCGCTGGCGCTGGCCGCGAAGCTGTCGAGCCGCGCCCGGTCGGCCGGTCTTCCCGCGCCGCCCGCCGGCGTCCCGGGCGTCGGGTACGAACTCCTCGCGCTGGCCGCCCGCGCGGAGGCCGAGGGCACCGACCCGGAGACCGCGCTCCGCGCCGCCGCCCGCACCTACCGCGACACCCTCCGCACCGCGGAGGCCGGAAGCGGGGCGTGACCGGCGCCGTGCCCGTATCGTTGAACCGCGCGGCTGCGCGGACGCGTGGCGGGGAGGGAGCGCACCATGACCGTCGAACTGGCCGACAGGATCGATATGGGCGACGCCGAGGCATCCGCGCTGGACGAGGAGCTCGCGCTCCTGGAACGGATGACGATCCCCGAGGGCTTCAAGGCCGAAATCGTCGAAGGGGCCGTCGTCGTGTCGCCGCAGAGGAACACGCACTGGGACATCATCGAGCTGGTGCTGCTGCAGATCAAGGAAGTCTTCGGGCGGCGGGCGCGCACCAAGTCCGACGTACTCCTTCCGCTGCCGGGCTTTCGCAACGGCTTCGCCCCCGATCTGCTCAAGCTCGCGGACGACGCCGAGGTGGACGAGAAGGGCCGCCTGCGTTACCGGGACGTGCAGTTCGTCCTGGAGGTCGTGTCCCGTGAGACACGGGAGAACGACTACGGCACCAAGCTCCGCACGTATGCCTCGGCGGGAATCCCCGTCTACGTCGTGGCCGACCCGTACTCGGGGAAGTGTCACGCGTTCGGTCACCCCGACGGTGAGCGGTACGAGAGCGAGCTGACGGCGAAGTTCGGCGACGGCCTGGACCTGGCCCCCCTGGGGTTCGCCCTGTGCCTGGCGACGGAGGACTTCCCGCAGGACTGACCGGCCGCCCGCCGTCGTCGGCTGCGGCGGATACGGTCGGGGCGTGCACGACGACGACAGACCTGCTCCGCCGCCCGACATGCCGCCGTTGTTCGACTGGCGGTTCGCCGCCGACCCGTACCCCGCATACGCGTGGCTGCGGGCGCACGCGCCCGTGCACCGGGCGACGCTGCCGTCCGGGGTCGAGGCGTGGCTGGTGACGCGCTATGCGGACGCCCGGCAGGCACTCGCGGACCCGCGGCTGAGCAAGAACCCGGAGACGCACGCCGAGCGCGCCGCGCACGGCAAGGGCAAGGTCGGCATTCCCGGCGAACGCAGCGCCAACCTGATGACGCACCTGCTGAACATCGACCCGCCGGACCACACGCGGCTGCGGCGGCTGGTCTCCAAGGCGTTCACCCCCCGGCGGGTCGCGGCGTTCGAGCCGCGGGTCCGCGAACTCGCGGACCGGCTGGTCGACGCCTTCGCCGGCCGCGGGGAGGCCGACCTGATCCACGAGTTCGCGTTCCCGTTGCCCATTTACGCGATCTGCGACCTGCTCGGGGTGCCGTCCGAGGACCAGGACGACTTCCGCGACTGGGCGGCCATGATGCTCCGGCACGGCAACGCCCCCCGGGGCGGCGTGGGGCGGGCGGTGAAGAAGATGCGCGGCTACCTGGCCGAACTCATCCACCGCAAGCGCGAGGGCCTGGGAGACGACCTCATCTCCGATCTCATCAGGGCCTCCGACCACGGCGAGCACCTCACCGAGAACGAGGCCGCCGCGATGGCGTTCATCCTCCTCTTCGCCGGCTTCGAGACGACCGTCAACCTCATCGGGAACGGCACCTACGCGCTGCTGCGCCATCCCGCCCAACGGGCCCGGCTGCACGAGGCGCTGGAGGGTGGGGACGAGGTGTGGCTGGCCGGCGCGGTGGAGGAGCTGCTGCGCTGGGACGGGCCGGTGGAGATGGCGACCTGGCGGTTCGCGACGCGGCCGCTGGAGATCGGGGGGCGGCAGATCGCCGCCGGTGAGCCGGTGTTGGTGGTGCTGGCCGCCGCCGACCGCGACCCGGAACGGTTCGGTGATCCGGACGTCCTCGACCTGGCACGTTCCGACAACCAGCACCTGGGGTACGGGCACGGCATCCACTACTGTCTCGGCGCGCCACTCGCCCGGCTCGAGGGGCAGATCGCGTTGTCCGCACTTTTCGGACGTCTGCCGGATCTGCAACTGGCATCCGATCCGGACGACTTGCGGTGGCGTGGCGGCCTCATCATGCGCGGATTGCGCACTTTGCCCGTGACCTTCACGTGATCCTTGTGACATTGGCTTGTGACGGACCTGGCCGTGCGGCTACGTTCGGCGATCGATTCGCACGGAACGACGAGAGGGTTCGCATGCGCTCCGGGAACGGCCGTCACCGGCGACCCCGTCAGGCTCCCGCGCTGTTCGTCACGGCGGGCGTGACCGGCGCCGGCCTCGCCCTGCCGCTGTTCGCGGCGGGTGGCGCCCAGGCGGCCGACGGCGCCACGTGGGACCGCGTCGCCGAGTGCGAGAGCGGCGGCCTGTGGAGTGCCAACTCCGGCAACGGGTACTACGGCGGGCTCCAGCTGACGATGGAGATGTGGGAGGAGTACGGCGGCAAGGTGCTCGCCGCGCGCCCCGACCTCGCCAGCCGCGGCCAGCAGATCGAGGTCGCCGAGAAGATCCTCGCCGACCAGGGCCCCCGTGCGTGGCCCAGCTGTTCCGGTGGCGCCGGGCTGCTGCCGGAGGGTTCGGGATTCCCGGACGTCGAGGTGCCGGAGGTGCCCGAGCTGCCGGACCTGCCGGACGCCGAACTCCCCGACGTCCCCGACCCGGAGATCCCGGACGTGCCCGAACTCCCGGACGCCCCGGGTGACTCCGACGGCTCCGACGACAGGGAGGACTCCGACGGCGGGGAGGACCCCGAGGGCTCGGGCGGCAGCGACGGTTCGGGCGGTTCGTCCGAGGGCGGCGGTGACCCCGACGACTCCACGGGCGGCTCCACGGGCGGCGGTTCGACGGGTGACGACGCGAACGGCGACGACCCCTCGGGCGACCCCCCGTCCGGCGGGACCGAACCCGCGCCCGAGGAGTCCTCCGACGGCACCAGCGGCACCGGCTCCGGCCTGGACCCCTCCGAGTCCGAGGGGCGCGGGGACGGGGAGGGCGCCGGCCGTCACCGCGGCGACCCGGGCGACGAGCGTGTCGACGACGACCGCTCCGCGCGCGGCAAGCACGGCAAGCCCGGCGACGCCGAGGACGGCTACCTGGTGCGTCCGGGCGACTCGTTGTCGGCCATCGCGGCCGAGCACGACCTGACGGGCGGCTGGCCGGCGCTCTACGACGGCAACCGGAAGACGGTCGGCGACGACCCCGACCTGATCCTTCCCGGTCAGCGCCTCGACCTGCTGACCGGCGGCGAGCTGCGTTGACCCGCGGCCGACGCGCACCGGCCGTCCGGGTGAGCGGTGCTCCGCCGCTGCGCGGACACGCCGCCCGCCGACCGGTTCCCTCCGCTCGGTGACCGCTTCCTGAACACTCCGTTATGGCTCGGTTCCGTAACGGAGTGTTTTCTTTACCACCGGAACAAACGACCGGGAGGCCCGTGCGGTTAGGCTGCGGGGGCAGGAACCAGACACACACGAAGGAGACCCACGTGCCGTCCATCGACGTCGTAGTGGCCCGCGAGATCCTCGACTCGCGAGGCAACCCCACGGTCGAGGTCGAGGTCGGCCTCGACGACGGCAGCACCGGCCGTGCTGCGGTCCCGTCCGGCGCCTCCACCGGAGCCTTCGAGGCCCTGGAGCTGCGCGACGGCGACACCGGCCGCTACGGCGGCAAGGGCGTCGAGAAGGCCGTCCTCGCCGTCATCGAGCAGATCGGCCCGGAGCTGGTCGGCTACGACGCCACCGAGCAGCGCCTGATCGACCAGGCGATGTTCGACCTGGACGCCACCGCGGACAAGTCCTCGCTGGGCGCCAACGCCATCCTCGGCGTCTCCCTCGCCGTCGCGCACGCCGCCTCCGAGGCCTCCGACCTGCCGCTGTTCCGCTACCTCGGCGGCCCGAACGCGCACCAGCTCCCGGTGCCGATGATGAACATCCTCAACGGCGGCTCGCACGCCGACTCCAACGTGGACGTCCAGGAGTTCATGATCGCGCCGGTCGGCGCCGAGTCGTTCTCCGAGGCCGTCCGCTGGGGCGCCGAGGTGTACCACGCGCTGAAGTCCGTGCTGAAGGAGCGCGGCCTGAACACCGGCCTGGGCGACGAGGGCGGCTTCGCGCCGAACCTCGGCTCCAACCGCGAGGCGCTCGACCTCATCCTCGAGGCGATCCAGAAGGCCGGCTACACCCCCGGCCAGGACATCGCCCTCGCCCTGGACGTCGCCGCCTCCGAGTTCTACAAGGACGGCTCCTACGTCTTCGAGGGCGAGAACCGCACCGCCGACCAGATGGCCGCGTACTACGAGGAGATCGTCGACGCGTACCCGATGGTCTCCATCGAGGACCCGCTGTACGAGGACGACTGGGCCGGCTGGACGACGCTGACCGCCAAGCTCGGCGACAAGGTGCAGCTCGTGGGCGACGACCTGTTCGTCACCAACCCCGAGCGCCTCTCCCGCGGCATCGAGGAGAAGGCCGCCAACGCCCTGCTGGTGAAGGTGAACCAGATCGGCTCGCTCACCGAGACCCTGGACGCCGTCGAACTGGCCCAGCGCAACGGCTTCAAGTGCATGATGTCCCACCGCTCCGGCGAGACCGAGGACGTCACCATCGCGGACCTGGCCGTCGCGGTGAACTGCGGCCAGATCAAGGCCGGCGCCCCCGCCCGTTCCGACCGCGTCGCCAAGTACAACCAGCTGCTGCGCATCGAGGAGATCCTCGACGACGCCGCCGTGTACGCGGGCCGTTCGGCGTTCCCGCGCTTCAAGGGCTGAGACCGCGGCCGGCCCGCGGCGCCGCAACGCCCCGACCGGGCGAAACCGGCGCCACCCGCGACGCGCTCCGCGCCCGTCCCCGCCACCGTTCCCGTACGGTGGCGGGGACGGGCGCGTGTGCGGCACGCGCGCCGAGGAGACCGTGACGTCCGACGCCGGGGAGGAACGTGCCTGCGGACCGCTTCTCGACCACCGCGAGACTCCGGGCACTCGGCTCCCAGGCCGCAGAGCGCGTCTACCGGGCCCAGAGCCGCCGGGTACGCGCCCCGCGCCGCAGCCGCCTCACCGGCCGCGCGGCCCTGCTCGCACTCGTCCTGTGCTCGCTGGTCGTGGCCCTCGCCTATCCGCTGCGGCAGTACATCGCCCAGCAGTCCGAGATCGACGAGCTGCGCCAGGAGGTCGAACGGCGCCAGGAGCGCGTGGAGGACCTGCGGCGGCTCAAAGCGCGCTGGCAGGACCCGGCGTTCGTCGAGCAGCGCGCCCGCGAGCGGCTGCACATGCTGCGCCCCGGCGAGACCGGCTACCTGATGGAGCGCGGCGCCGAGGACGAACGGCGCCCGCAGGGCGACGCCTCCGACCGGCCCTGGTACCGCAACCTGTGGGAGGGCCTCGACGCCGCCGACGCAGCGGACACAGCCGACCGTGACGACGCCCCACGGGACGCCGCCGGCCGCAACGAGGCCGGCTCCCGGTAGACGCCCCGCCGCCCCCCGACCGGCCCGTAAGCTCTCCCGCGTACCCCGCCCTCGCGCGCGGCCGGCCGGACCGCCGCGCCGCGTGACGGCACGGAACGCCCGCACACCCGACACCGGCAGCGAAGAGAACACCCCCGCGATGGACACCCCTCCGCCCCAGACCGATTCCACGCCCCCCACCGACGCGGACGTCGCCGCGTTCCGGGAACAGCTCGGCCGCCCTCCGCGCGGCCTGCGCGCCATCGCGCACCGCTGCCCGTGCGGCCTGCCCGACGTCGTCGAGACCGCGCCGCGGCTGGAGGACGGTACGCCGTTCCCGACCACGTACTACCTGACCTGCCCCCGTGCCGCCTCGGCGATCGGCACGCTGGAGGCCGACGGCGTGATGAAGGAGATGACGGCCCGCCTCAACGAGGACGAGGAGCTGGCCGCCGCCTACCGGGCCGCGCACGAGGACTACCTGGCCCGGCGGGACGCCGTCGAGGTGCTGGAGGGCTTCCCCAGCGCGGGCGGCATGCCGGACCGGGTGAAATGCCTGCACGTGCTCGTCGCGCACTCCCTCGCCGCCGGGCCGGGGGTGAACCCGCTGGGCGACGAGGCCCTCGCGATGCTGCCGGAGTGGTGGCGCAAGGGCCCGTGCGTCGCGCCGTGCGGCGGAGAACCGGCGGACGGCGCCGCGGACGGCCTGGAGGACGACGGAGAGAAGGACGCCCGATGACGCGCGTCGCGGCCGTGGACTGCGGCACCAACTCGATCCGGCTGCTGGTCGCCGACCTGCACCCGGAGACGGGCGAGCTGAAGGAACTGGACCGCCGCATGGAGATCGTGCGGCTCGGGCAGGGCGTGGACCGCACGGGGCGGCTGGCGCCGGAGGCGCTGGAACGCACTCTCGCCGCCTGCCGCGACTACGCCGGCCGGGTCCGCGCGCTGGGCGCCGAGCGGGTGCGTTTCGTGGCCACGTCCGCTTCCCGGGACGCGGAGAACCGGGACGACTTCGTGCGCGGCGTGGTGGACCTCCTCGGCGTGGAGCCCGAGGTGATCAGCGGCGAGCAGGAGGCGGAGTTCTCCTTCACCGGCGCCACCCGCGAGCTGGCCGGCTCCGCGCACCCGCGCCCGTACCTCGTGGTGGACATCGGCGGGGGCTCCACCGAGTTCGTGCTCGGCGACGACCGGGTGCGCGCCTCCCGCTCCGTGGACGTCGGCTGCGTCCGGCTCACGGAACGGCACGGGCTGCGCGGCCCGGCCACCGCCGACCAGATCGCCGCCGTCCGTGCGGACGTCGACGCCGCGCTCGATCAGGCCGCGGAGGTCGTGCCGCTGGACGAGGCGCGCACGCTCGTCGGGCTGGCCGGGACGGTCACCACCGTCGCGGGCATGGTGCTGGAACTCGACGCGTACGACTCCGCCGCGATCCATCACGCCCGGGTGACCCGTGGTCAGGTCGACGACGTCACGGCCTGGTTGCTGGCCGCGACGCACGACGAGCGGGCCGCGGTCCCGGTGATGCATCCGGGGCGGGTGGACGTGATCGCGGCCGGGGCGCTGGTGCTGCGCACGGTCATGGAGCGGACGGGTGCCGAGGAGGTCGTCGTCAGCGAGCACGACATCCTCGACGGCATCGCGCACAGTTGCGCCGCACCCGATCGGCGGCCCTGAGCGGCGGCCCTGAGCGGCGGCCCTGAGCGGCTGTGCTGGACGGAACAGCGCCTTCGGCGGTCATCCGCCGGGGGCGCTGTTCCGCTTTCCCGGAACGGTCAGGTCGTCGGCCTCCGGCGTCGGACACGGCTCGTCGTGAACGCGGACTGCGCGGGTTTGTAGGCCAGTTGTATCTCCGGCCGGTACTTGTGGTCGGTCAGCGTGCAGGAGTGGCCGCGTACCGGTCATGCGCCGCTCACCGGGAGGCAACGATGCGCCGGCCGACGCGTTGCCCGTGGCTCGGGGTCATGAGCGGAGTGTCGCCCGCACAGACCGTTCAGCAGCGAGGAGTTACCCGTGAAACAGCGCAGGAAGACGCTGGTCGCCTCGGTGGCGATCCCGATGGCCTCCCTGGTCGTGCTCTCCACCGTGTCCGCCCACGCCGCGCCGTCCCAGGAGGCCGGTGCGGCGTCCGGGACGAAGGCCGCCGTCACCCTCACGGTCGGCACGCACAACGTGCTGCGCGGCAACGCCGAGTACAAGCCGTTCGCCGACGTCATCGGCTGGCAGGAGGTGAACGACCCCCAGGACCGGGAGCGGCTCAAGAACAAGCTCGGCGCATACCGTCACTTCCTGCCGGACAAGAAGGCGGCGCGGGCGGTGCCGATCTCCTGGCGCAAGGACACGTTCGAGTTCGTCAAGGGCTACGCCAAGCTGACGCACAAGGGCGAGGCCAAGGTGACGCCGAACCGCTACGTCGTCTGGGCCGTCCTGAAGCACCGGAAGACGGGCAAGCGGCTGATCGCGATGAACACGCACTTCATCTCCGGCGCCTGGCACAAGCACCCGAACCGCCAGGCACGCTGGCTGCAGCACGCGGAGAAGCTCCGCACGTCGGTCAGGAACCTGCACGAGAGGCACCCCAAGCTGCCGATCTTCCTGGTCGGTGACTTCAACCGGCACAAGGCGCTGAAGCTGCCGGCCAACGTCGACTACATCCGCGTCGAGGGCGTGAAGGGCGTGCCGATCGACCAGGCGTACGCCACCGGTTCGGTGCGCAACTCCAAGGTGAAGCGTCTCCCGAAGTCCGGTTCCGACCACCACGCGTACCGCTTCACCGCGACCTTCTGACCGTTTCCGGGGGCTGTTCGTGACGTGACCCGACAGCGGCCCACGCCGGGGGAGCGCCCGCGTGGGCCGTTCGTCGCCTGGAGCCTGGAGCCTGGAGCCCGGAGCCCGTCGGAGCGCGACTGCGCCCTGGTGAGCGGCCTGCGGAGGGTCTTCGCGGCCCGTGTGGGGACCGGGCGCGACGAACTTCGTGAACTTCTTCACAAGGAAAAGTCCCCGATCGCCCGCGCAACGGCGATGTGAAGGCCGGATAAGCACCCGCACGACGCCGCAGGGTGCTCCGCGGGCCCGCCCGGCGCCCGTGCGGGACGGCCGCGGAGAGCGGCGTCGACGTCACCGGTCCACTCGTGACATCTTTCGTCGCCGCAGCTCACAGCCGTGACGGAAGGGCCGTGAGGCCCGGTGGTACACCCCTCGTGCGCGCGCCCGGCGGGCACGGGTCGCGCATGGTAACAGAAGTACCCGGGATGCTTGTGAAGGCCCTCACGAGCACCCCCCTCACGGGTGCTGGATACTCGATGGCATGAGCACCACGGAGCGTCCTCGAATCCTCGTAGTGGGTGGCGGGTACGTCGGCTTGTACGCGGCTCGCCGCATCCTCAAGAAGATGCGGTACGGCGAGGCCACCGTCACCGTCGTCGACCCCCGGTCGTACATGACCTACCAGCCCTTCCTCCCCGAAGCGGCCGCCGGGTCCATCTCCCCGCGCCACGTCGTGGTCCCGCTGCGGCGGGTACTGCCCAAGGCGGAGGTGCTGACCGGTCGCGTCACCACCATCGACCAGGACCGCAAGGTCGCCACCGTCTCCCCGCTGGTCGGCGAGGCGTACGAGCTGCCCTTCGACTACCTGGTCGTCGCCCTCGGCGCCGTCTCCCGCACCTTCCCGATCCCCGGCCTGGCCGAGAACGGCATCGGCATGAAGGGCGTCGAGGAGGCCATCGGCCTGCGCAACCACGTGCTGGAGCAGCTCGACAAGGCCGACTCCACCCAGGACGAGGACGTCCGCCGCCGTGCACTCACCTTCGTCTTCGTCGGCGGCGGCTTCGCCGGCGCGGAGACCATCGGCGAGGTCGAGGACATGGCCCGCGACGCCGCCGGCTACTACCCGAACGTCAAGCGCGAGGACATGCGCTTCGTGCTCGTCGACGTCGCCGACAAGATCCTCCCCGAGGTCGGGCCCAAGCTCGGCGAGTGGGGCAAGGAGCACCTCCAGGACCGCGGTGTCGAGGTCTACCTCAAGACCTCCATGGAGTCCTGCATCGACGGCCACGTGGTGCTCTCCAACGGCCTCGAGGTCGACTCCAACACCATCGTGTGGACCGCGGGCGTCAAGCCGAACCCGGCCCTGAAGCGCTTCGGCCTGCCGCTCGGTCCGCGCGGCCACGTCGACACCCGCCCCTCCCTCCAGGTGCAGGGCACCGACTACATCTGGGCCGCCGGCGACAACGCCCAGATCCCCGACCTCGCCGCCGGCGAGGGCGCGTGGTGCCCGCCGAACGCCCAGCACGCGCTGCGGCAGGCCAGGGTGCTCGGCGACAACGTCATCTCCGGGATGCGCGGCTTCCCGCAGAGCGACTACAAGCACGCCAACAAGGGCGCCGTCGCCGGTCTCGGCCTGCACAAGGGCGTCGCCATGGTCGTCCTGGGCAAGCTGCGCATCAAGCTGCGCGGCCGCCTCGCCTGGTACATGCACCGCGGCTACCACGGCCTGGCGGTGCCGACCTGGAACCGCAAGATCCGGGTGTTCGCCGACTGGACGCTCGGCATGTTCCTCAAGCGCGAGGTCGTCTCGCTGGGCGCGATGGAGAAGCCGCGCGAGGAGTTCTACGAGGCCGCCGCGCCGGTCACCGCCGCCGCGTCCGCCGCGAGGACCGAGTCCGCCGTCAAGGCCGGGGCCGCCAAGGAGAAGGCCAACGCCGGCTGATTCTCGTCACCACCCGTACGCCGAAGGGGCGTGAGCCATCCGTGGGGCTCACGCCCCTTCGGCGTACCGCGTGCCGGTGATTCCCGGAAACGGTGGGCATACCGGACGACTCCGGTGTGTTATGGGAGGAGTCGTCGCTCTCGAGTCGTCGCTTCTCCCCTCGGAGGTGTGCCATGGCCGGTGCCGCACCGCGGCTGCACGCACTCGCCGGAAGAGTCCTGGGAACTCCGCTCCCCGTGCGCCTGCGCGCCTGGGACGGCAGCGAGGCCGGTCCGCCCGGGGCGCCCGCCCTGGTGATCCGTCACCGCCGCGCCCTGCGCCGACTGCTGTGGCGGCCCGGTGAACTCGGCCTGGCCCGCGCCTGGGTGGCCGGCGAGATCGACGTCGACGGCGATCTGTACGCGCTGCTCGACCTGATCGCCGGCTTCCTCTGGGAGAGCGGCGACTCCGGCGAAAGCGGCGAGGGTGCTTCCCGCCGCGGCCTGCTCGCCCTCGCGCGGGACCCCGCCGTACGGGCCGCCGCCCGCGAGCTGGTCGCGCTGGCCGGGCCGTGGCCCGCGCCGCCGCCCCCGCCGGAGGAGGCCCGCGGCCGCGGCGGCCTGCGGCACACCCGCCGCCGCGACCGCGTGGCCGTCAGCCACCACTACGACGTCGGCAACGACTTCTACGCGCTGGTGCTCGGCCCGTCGATGGTCTACTCGTGCGCCTACTGGGAGCCCGGCGGGACCCTCGAAGACGCCCAGCGGGCCAAGCTCGACCTGATCTGCCGCAAGCTCGGCCTGCGCCCCGGGATGCGCCTCCTCGACGTCGGCTGCGGCTGGGGCTCGCTGGCCCTGCACGCCGCCCGCGCGCACGGCGTGGACGTCGTCGGCGTCACCCTCTCCCGCGAGCAGGCCGGTCACGCGCGGAAGCGGATCGCCGAGGAGGGCCTGACCGACCGCGTCGAGATCCGCGTGCAGGACTACCGCGAGATCCCCGACGGTCCGTACGACGCCATCGCCTCAATCGGCATGGCCGAGCACGTCGGCGCGGAGCGCTACCGCGAGTACGCCGAGGTGCTGCACCGGCTGCTGCGGCCCGGCGGGCGGCTGCTCAACCACCAGATCGCGCGGCGCCCGGTCGCGGACGAGGCGGCGTACGCCGTGGACGACTTCATCGACGCGTACGTCTTCCCCGACGGGGAGCTCGCGCCGCTCGGCCGCACGGTGGCGCTGCTGGAGGAGGCGGGCCTGGAGGTGCGGGACGTCGACGTGCTGCGGGAGCACTACGCGCTGACGCTGCGCGCGTGGGTGCGGAATCTGGAGCGGGGCTGGGCGGACGCCCTGCGGCTCGTGTCGCCCGGGCGGGCGCGCGTGTGGCGCCTCTACATGGCCGCGTCGGCGCTGGCCTTCGAGCGCAACCGCATCGGCGTCAACCAGGTGCTGGCCGTCCGGACCACGCCCGACGGGGACTCGCGCCTCCCCCTCCGCCCCCGCCTCTGGGGCGGCTGACCCCTCCCGGCGCGGGGAAGGCGCGCGGGAGTACCGCACCGCGCACTGCGGGGCGGCACCCCCGGAGGGGTGCCGCCCCGCGGTCGGGGAGGGGAGGGGGTCATTCGGTCTTGATGGCCGCCAGCATGTTGAGCCGTGCGGCGCGCCGCGCGGGCCACAGTGCCGCCAGGACCCCGACCAGCGCCGCCAGCCCCAGGAACACGGCCAGCCGGTCCCAGGGCAGCACCAGCGCGTACGTCGTCAGGCCCGCCGCGGCGATCAGCTCGCCGACGGCCCAGCCGAGGAAGACACCGAGGCCGATGCCCAGCACCCCGCCGAACAGCGAGATCACCAGCGACTCCAGCCGCACCATCCGCTTCACGCCGCGCCGGTCGAGGCCGATCGCGCGCAGCATGCCGATCTCCTGCCCGCGTTCGAAGACCGACATCGCCAGGGTGTTCACGACGCCCAGCACGGCCACGACGACGGCCATGGCCAGCAGGCCGTAGAGGATGTTCAGCAGCAGGCTGATCATCTTCGCGATGTCCTCGGAGATGTCCTGCTGGTCCTGGACGAGGACGGCCGGATTGTTCCCGAGGGCCTTCTCCAGCGCGTCCTTCACCTGGGCGCTCGCGCCGTCCCGGGTCTTCACCATCACCTGCATGTCCGTCACCTTGGCCATGTGCGGGGTGAGGGTGCCGGTGTCCAGCATGATGCCGCGGACGAGCTGGTTGCTCTCGTACAGGCCGCTGACGGTGAGCGTGCCCCGCTTGCCGTCGGCGTAGGTGACGCGGAAGTCGGAGCCGAGCTTCCAGTCGTGCTGCCGCGCGGTGGTGGTGTCGACGACGACCTTGTCCCCGTCGGCGACGCCGGCCCAGGAGCCCTGCGTGAAGTCGAGCGTCAGCAGCCGGTCGATGGACGCGCCGTCGACGCCGGTCAGGTACTCGGTCTCGCCGTCGATACGGGAGGCGGAGTTGCGCAGCGGCGAGCTGGCCTCGACCTCGTCCAGCGCGGAGAGCTTCTTCTCCACGTCGGGGGAGAGCGGCGAGAAGTTCGCCATGGAGACCTGGTAGTCGGCCTTGAGCGAGTCGGCGGCCATCTTCCCGATGGCCTGCTGCACGCCCCCGGCGACGACGGTCAGCCCGGTGATCAGCGTCAGGCCGATCATCAGCGCGGACGCGGTGGCGGCGGTCCGGCGCGGGTTGCGCACCGCGTTCTGCCGGGCGAGCCTGCCGCTCACCTTGAACAGCCGCAGCACCGGGGCGGCGGTGGCGATCAGCGGCCGGGACAGCAGCGGCGTCAGAACGAAGACGCCGACCAGCAGCAGTGCTGCGCCCGCACCCATCGGGACCTTGCCGTCGTCCATGCCCGTCGCGTACAGCACCAGCGCGGCGCCCCCGCCGGCGAGCAGCGCGCCGAGCGTGTTGCGCAGCACCAGCGAGCGCGTGGTGGCCGGGGCGTGCACGCTGCCCATGGCGGCGACCGGCGGGATCTTCGCCGCACGCCGCGCGGGCAGCCAGGCGGCGAGCACGGTGACGAGGACGCCGACCACCAGGGCCGCGGCGCCGGTCGTCGGGGTGACGATCAGCGGACCGTCGGGCATGGCGCCGAGCCGGCCGACGAGGGCCCGCAGGCCGACCGCGATGCCGATGCCCGCGCCGAGCCCGGCGACGGCCGCGACCAGGCCCACGCTGACGGCCTCGACCAGCACCGAACGGGTCACCTGGCGGCGGCTGGCGCCGACCGCGCGCAGCAGCGCCAGCTCGCGGGTGCGCTGGGCGACGAGCATGGTGAAGGTGTTGGCGATGATGAAGACGCCGACGAAGAGGGAGATGCCGGCGAAGGCGAGCATGGTCGTCTGCATGCCCGACATCTGCTCTTCGATCATCTTCGACTGCTCGTCGGCGAGCTTCTGCCCGGTGACGGCCTCGGCCCGCTCGGGCAGGATGCCGACGGCCTGCTTCTTCAGCTCCTGCTGCGAGGTGCCGGCGGCGGCCTTCAGCTGGATCTCGGTGTATTCGCCGGGCTTCGCGAACAGCTGCTGCGCGGTGGCGTTGTCGAAGAGCACCAGGGTGCCGCCTGCGGCGACGTTGCCGTCGTCGGTGGTGAAGACGCCGACGACCTTCTCCTCACGCACCGGGCCGCTCACGGACATCCGGGCGGTGTCACCGACCCGGTAGCCGGTGCGTTCGGCGGTGCGGGCGTCGAGGGCGATCTCGCCGCGCTGCTCCGGGGCCCGGCCGTCACGCATCGGGTAGCGCGGGTCCGCGCCGTCCGGGCCGGCGTAGTAGTTCGCGCCCCGGGTGCCCCAGCCGTCCCCGACCAGGTCGCCGTTCTTGTCGGCGACCGCGGTGAAGCCGGAGACGACGCCGGTCGCCGACGCGGCACCGGGCAGCTTCTCCGCCTCGTCCAGGGTCTGCTGGGTGAGGTTCGGGGGCGGGCCGGGCGCCGCGTCCTTCGCGTCTTCGCCGTCGCCGGGCTCGACGGCCACGTCGACGTGGCCGTAGCCCTTCTCGGAACTCTTCTGGAACGCCTCGGAGACGGTGGACGTGAAGACCAGGGTGCCGGAGACGAAGGCCACGCCGAGCATGACGGCGAGCACGGTCATCAGCAGCCGGCCCTTGTGCGCGAGCACGTTGCGCAGGGCTGTTCGGAACATGTGTGAGTCCTGGGTGAGCGTCCCGCGGCGGGCGCGGGACGGAAGCTGTGGGGTCTCGGGTGGGCTCGCCGCCGGCCGGACGCGGTCCGGTGAACGGCCTGAGGGGTGTCTGGCACCCCCTGGCTCATGTGCGGGGGTCGAGGGACTTCATACGGTCCAGCACCGAGTCGGCGGTGGGGCCGGTGATGTCGTCGACGATGCGGCCGTCGGCGAGGAAGACGACGCGGTCGGCGTACGCCGCGGCGACCGGGTCGTGGGTGACCATGACGACGGTCCGGCCCAGCTCGCGCACGGAGTTGCGCAGGAAGCCGAGGACCTCCGCGCCGGAGCGGGAGTCCAGGTTGCCGGTCGGCTCGTCGCCGAAGATGATCTCCGGCTTGGAGGCCAGCGCGCGGGCGACGGCGACGCGCTGCTGCTGGCCGCCGGAGAGCTGGTTGGGCCGGTGCTTGAGCCGGTCGGCGAGGCCGACGGTGTCCACCACGCGGTCCAGCCACTGCCGGTCGGGCCGGGTGCCGGCGATGTCCATCGGAAGGGTGATGTTCTCCATCGCGTTCAGCGTCGGGAGCAGGTTGAACGCCTGGAAGATGAAGCCGACGCGGTCCCGGCGCAGCCGGGTGAGCTTCTTGTCCTTGAGCGTGGTGAGTTCGGTGTCGCCGATGCGGGCGCTGCCGCTGGTCACCGAGTCGAGCCCGGCCATGCAGTGCATCAGCGTCGACTTGCCGGAGCCGGAGGGGCCCATGATCGCGGTGAACTGCGCCTGCCGGAACTCGACGGAGACGCTGTCCAGGGCCACCACCTTGGTCTCGCCCTGTCCGTAGACCTTGGACAGGTCCGTGGCACGGGCGGCGGCGACGCCGGTCTGCGCGGTGGCGGCGGCGGGGGCGCCGGTGAAGGTGGTGGTCACGAGGCTGCGCTCCTGTCGGGGTGTACTACCGGATGACGTGTCCATCGTCCCGGCCGTTCCCCGCGCCGGGATCCGTCCGGGAACCGGTTTCCGGGGGAGCCTTGGGAGGTACTCCCGGCAGCCCTGCTCCTACCTGGGGAGGACGGCGCCCCTGAGACGCGGTCCGGTGCGGGCGCCTTCCGGGCGGTTGTGCAGACCGGACGGTTTGCGTCAATTCCCGTCCGCTTCCGCTGCCGCGAGGCAGAGCGGGGAAGGCCCTCCGACCTGCTCTGACGTGTCGTCAGGTAGCCTTAAAATAAGACAACTTCGAGGACGCGATCCCCAGTTCGGGCGCGGTCCTGGATAGTCTCTCTCCGTACCCCGCGTGGGCCGTCGCTCACGCTCCGGCGTTGTGCCAGCTCCGAGCGGGGTGCGGGCGTGGAGCCAGTGCCCGGATGGTGGAATGCAGACACGACGAGCTTAAACCTCGTTGGCCCTCAGGGTCGTGCCGGTTCAAGTCCGGCTCCGGGCACCACCCCCCTTCCCCGCCCCCACGCCCCATGCCCTCGACGAGGCCCCGTTCCCGTCGCTCCGTCCCACCGTCCGGTGCGTCCGGTGCGTCCGGTGCGTCAAGCGTGACGGGTGCCGACCGCCGCGGGGCGGCCGTCGGAATACAGGACGTGCACGCGCGTGAAAGCAACGTCGTGTCACTTTGCGACGTCCCTTTCCTGTGCGCAATCCGGAGAGCGACGTTTGCGCGCACAAAGCGCCAGTGGTGCCACCACTGAAACGGGCGCGGTTCCCGGCGATCCGCTGTGGTGCGGTGGTGCTCGCCCCGGGCAAAAGCGCGCCCCAGCAGGCTTGTTCGCGCCCCTCGTATGCGTCGAGGCCGGTTTCCGTGCACCTGTTGACGGCCCATTGACCGGCTTGTACGTTCCCTTTTCGAAATTGCTTGCCCACGGTCTGCGTTCCCCCCACAGGTACCCCGGTCGTGAGCAGCAGGTGTGCACGCCTTTTCCACGGGACCGCTCGTTCTACGCGCGTTCCCGACCCCCCACATGGAAGGCCACAACCTCATGACACGCTTCGCGAAGAGCGGCAGAGGCCGTCTCCTCTCCCGCAGCGCCGTCGGCCTCGCCGCCGGCGTCCTGGTCCTCACCGGCTTCTCCGCCACCGCCTCGGCCGCGGGCTCGGACGTCCCCCCGGCGCCGCGCGCCGGTGACACCCGGGCGAACGCCGAGATCCTCGACGCGGCCTGCACCGTTCCCCCCACCCACGACCCGGCGATCATCAACGTCGTCCATGACATCGCCACCCAGCGGGCCGTGACCCCGAAGGTCATGCTCGCCGCCTTCGAGGCGGGCTGGGTCGAGTCGCACATGCACAACCTGAACTGCGGCGACCGTGACTCGCTGGGTGTCTTCCAGCAGCGCCCGAGCCAGGGCTGGGGAACCCCCGAGCAGTGCATGGACCCGGTCCACGCCACCAACGCGTTCCTGGACCAGGCCATACCCAACGACGCGAACAACCCGGGCTACACCGCCGGTCAGCTCGCCCAGAGCGTCCAGCGCTCCGCGTACCCCGAGCGCTACGACCAGGCCGAGGGCATCGCCCATCAGCTGATCGCCGAGGCTGCGGCCACCTGACCGGCGAGCGCCGCCGCGGGCGCCGGGGTCCTCTCCCGACCGGGGGAGGGCCGCGGCTCCCCGCGTTCGCGGCTCGTCGTGTGCACGATCTTCCGCCGTCCCGGCGCTGCTCGAACGGGACGGCGCCCCCCACGATCATGCCCGAGGAGAGCACATGCCCCTGTTTCCCCGCGGAATCCGAACCGCCCGCAGCACGGCCGCCGTGGCGCTGGCCGGCGGCGCACTGCTGACCGCGCTCACCGCCGCACCGGCGGTCGCGCAGCCCCACGGCCCCGCCTTCACCGGCGCCTGCCCCGCCGCCGGCGTCATCAGCCAGGACTACCACAGCGGTCATGACGGCCTCGACATCGCCAACACCCGCGGTACGCCCCTCTACGCGGCGGACGCCGGCACCGTGACGCACTCCGGCACGGCCAGCGGCTACGGCCAGTGGATCCGCATTCGCCACGCGGACGGCTCGGTGACCGAGTACGGCCACATGTACGAGCGCTTCGTCGCCGTCGGCGACACGGTCGCCTCCGGCCAGCGGATCGCCTCCATGGGCAGCGAGGGCCAGTCCACCGGGCCGCACCTCCACTTCGAGGTGCACCTCGACGGCGGCTTCGGGTTCGGCGACAACCCGCACGACTACATGGCCGCCCGGGGAGTCGCCTTCCCCTGCTAGTGGGCTGACGCATCCCGTCCGAGGGGCGGCGCCGCGCACGCACGGCGCCGCCCCGCGTCCCGCCGCGTCACGGCACACCGCAGCGGCTTCGGCACGTCGCCGCGCCCGGCCGGGCGGTGAGGACCGGCCGCCGGGAGCCTGGGTACACACAGCGGCACACTGAGCACGCGTACTCATGTGCCGACGGGGGCGCCGCGGTGGACTGGGGGACATGACGACGACCCGTGACGCAGCGCCCGCCACCGCAGCCGACGACGCCTCGTCTCCCGACGCCGGCTCGTCCGACTACTCTTCGTCCGTCGAGCCCACGACGTCCCCCGACGCCGGCTCGTCCGACGCGACCGTTCCGCCCGGCGAGGCCGGCGAGGCCGGCGGAGCCGCGCAGGCGGCCCGAAGCCCGCAGTCGCGCGGGGACGCGCTCCTCGGCCGCGTCCTCGCCACCGTGGTGACGTTCCCGCTGGCCTACATCTGCTTCATCGTCCTGGCGATCGCCTCGATGGGCTGCGCCTCGTGCGGCGACGCGGAGGCCGCCCGCTTCCACGACTCCCTCGAACTCGCCCACGCCGTCTACCAGTGGGGACTGCTGCTGCCCGCCGCCCTGCTCGTCGCCTCCTGGCTCCTCCCGCCCCGCCGCCGGTCCGCCGACCTGCGCCTGGCCCTCGCCGCCCTGGCGCCCTTCCTGGTCGTCCTCCTCATGCTCGGAGCCCTCTCCCTCGTCGGCGCGTCGAGCTGAAGCACCGTGCGTCCGGGGCGAGTCCGCGGCCCGGTGAAGGGGAAAGCTGTGTACGGGGCGTCGGTCCGAAGCCGGGAGGCGGCATGGCGGTACTGGTCTGCTCGTTGTACGTGCACGGGAACGGTCAGATGATCGAGCCGGGCGGATACCGGCTGGTGCGCTTTCCCTACGGAAGCCGGGAGTCGTACGACCGGCACGGGATGCACCAGACCCGGCAGCCGGACGGCGACGGGTCCACGTACCCGGACGAGCGGTCCGGGCTGATCTGGCCCGCGGCCGACGGCTGGGGCGATCTGGTCGCGAACATCCACTGGGAGGCCGGCGACTACACCGAGCTGCGGGACCGCTTCGTGCGCGACCCGCTCGGCCTGGCGGGCGGGGAGGACTCCACCGGCACCGATCACCGGCGGCCGTCGCCCGGGATGCAGTGCTTCACCAAGACCCATGCGATCTTCGTGCATCCCGACACCCCGCTGGGCCTGAAGGTGGCGCACAACGACGACCGGCCCCGGCGCCTGCTCCACGCGCAGTTCAAGCTCGCGATCCACGTCTGAGCGCCGGGCCCCTCCCCGGTTCAGCCGGCCCGGGTCGCGGTACGGGAGGCGGGGTCGGCCGTCTCCCGCGTGACGAAGCTGTAGCAGGGCAGCGGGCCGCTGACCCGGAGCACCAGGGCGTCCCGGTGCCGGGCCGTCAGGCGTTCGGCGGCGGCACGGAACGCGTCCTGCCGCTTGGCGTCGACCAGGAACGAGGTGCTGCGTACGGAGTCGGGCGCCGCCGGCCCCTCGGCCGACGCCACGGCCAGCGCCGCCAGGTCGTCCATCACCCGGCGTGCCGCGTGCCGCGCCCGGCGGTCCAGACCGGCCGCCACCGTCTCGCCCAGCCGGATGCTCGCCTCGTAGCCGGGGTCCCGGTGCAGTTCGTCCCGCAGCCTCCGCACCTGCGGGTCCTCGCGCATCAGCGCTTCCGGGCCGTCATCGGAGACGGCCGCCTTGACGTTCAGCTCGACCCGGCCGGCCACGCGCTCCAGCGACTCCAGATGCCACGGCTCGGCGGCGGCGAGTCGTTCGCGGACCGTCTGCTCGTCCGGGGCGACGCTGCCGAAGCCCATCGGCAGCACCGGTCGCCCGCCGGAGGCGAGCGCCAGCAGCAGGTCCCGGTGGGCCGGCAGGTCACGGCGCCGGGCGCGGAGCCCGGCGGGCGCGTCGCTGACCACGGCGGCGGTCGACCGTGCGGTGACCAGCCGCAACTCCCCGGGCGGCGAGCCCACACCGCACAGCGCGGCCGGCAGGCGGCGGCCGGGACGCACCACGCCGTACAGGTAGAGGCCCGTCCCGTCCACGGTTCAGTCCTCCCGCACGCGTCGACGTTCACGCTGCACTGCCATGGGCACCATTGTGGGAACGCGGGGGCCTGGGCCGCGCCTTCTGCTGGACCATGCGGGTCAACGGAAAAGGTCACTCGTGGTCTCGGAACAATCACGGGCCTTCCGCTCGTTCTCACCGCTGCACTAGCGTGCTGTTTTTGCCCAGGCATTACTCTGGAGGCAAGGCCGCGCCGTGCGGTCATGGAGGAGTGAGATGAGGAGCAGCAACCCGGTCTTCTCGCGACGGGGACTCAGCCGAGACGGCGGTGCCGCCACCGGTTTCGCCGGCCAGCAGCAGGCCGGGAACCCGTACGCGGCCGGTCCGGCGGCGAACAACCCGTACGCGACCAACCCCTACGCGCAGCAGACCGCTGCGCCGGGCCAGCCGTACCCGCAGGGCGCCCCGCCGGCCGCACCGGCGCAGACCGGCCGGATGACGATCGACGACGTCGTCGCCCGTACCGGCATCACCCTGGGCACGGTCATCGTCACGGCCGCCGCCGCGTGGATCCTGAACGTCAGCCTCGGGGTCGCCATCGCCGCGGCGCTGATCGCGATGGTCCTGGCGTTCGTGCAGATCTTCAAGCGCAAGGCCTCGCCCGCGCTGATCCTGGGCTACGCGGCCTTCGAGGGCGTGTTCCTGGGCGCGATCAGCAACTACCTCAACAGTTATGTCGGCAACGGCGTGGCGATGCAGGCGGTGCTGGGCACCATGGCGGTCTTCGCCGCGGTGCTGTTCATGTACAAGCAGCGGATCATCCGCGTGACCCGGCGCTTCTACAAGTTCGTGATGGCGGCCGCGATCGGCTTCATCCTGCTGATGGGCGTCAACCTGCTGTTCGCCGTCTTCGCGGGCGGCGACGGCCTCGGGTTCCGCTCCGGCGGTCTCGGCATCCTGTTCGGCGTCCTCGGCGTGGTGCTCGGCGCCTGCTTCCTCGCCCTGGACTTCAAGCAGGTCGAGGACGGCATCGCCTACGGGGCGCCGCGCGAGGAGTCGTGGCTGGCCGCATTCGGTCTGACCCTGACCCTGGTCTGGATCTACCTGGAGTTCCTGCGGCTCCTGTCCATCCTCAACAGCGACTGACCCGGCGGCCCACGGCGGCCGGACCAGACGTGGGAAGGGCCCGCGAGGCGAACGCCTCGCGGGCCCTTCCGTCTGTCCGTTCCGGGATTCGGTGCCCTTCCGGAGGGCGTGGTCACAGGTGGCGCGCGGCGCGCCTCAGGTCGTACTCGTGGACGATCGCCTTGGCGTAGCCGTAGGTGAGGTTGTGCTCCCCGCGGAGCCAGCTCACCTTTTCCTCGAAGCGGAAGAGGGACGGCCCTTCGTCGACGGTGCGGATCCACTCGGAGATCTCGCGACCGGTGCACTGCGGAATGCGGGAGAGCAGGTTCTGATGGGTCTCGGCGGAGAAGGTCTGGGACATCGGCGCCTCCGGATGCTGCCGCTTGGAGTCCTTCCCGCCACGGTGCCTGAGCGCGGGGGTATTGGCAACCGTCCGGCTCCGTGGATCGGGGGCGCACGGTTGCTCGTCCGGTGACGCGTAGGGTGGCGGCGTGCTGGATGTGACGCCCTTGACCGACGAGGTGGACCTTCTCGCGGACCGGCTGCGGGCGATGCCGCAGAGTGCGCTGCTGCGCGGCGCGGCGGCCGAGGCGCACGGTCTGGCCGCGGAGCTGGCGCGCCGCGCCCAGCTGCTGGAGTTCCCGGGCCGGGACCCCCGGCCGCTGCCGGAGGCGGGCCCGTTCGCGGCGGGCGACCAGCTCTCCGTCGCGGGCCACGACCTGGCGGTGGCGCTGGCCGACTCCGGTACGCCGGAGCAGCTCGAGGAGGTGCTGCGGCTGGTCGCCGAGGTGAGGGCGAAGCTGTGACCGGAGCGGCGCGTCCCGGCTACAGCGAGGCGATGACGCGGTCGGCGAGCAGGTAGATCCGGTCGTCGCCGATCTCGAACGTCAGCGAGTACGCGCCGGAGACGCTGGAGCCGCCCAGCAGCAGCGGGGTGAGACCCGCGTCCAGCGCGTCGGCGAGCTGCTCGGCCGTCTCCCGGTGCCCGGGGGACATGCAGACGGTGGTGCCGTCCTCGAACGCGTAGATGTCCAGGGTGCCGAGCGGGCCGGGCCGGACGTCCAGCAGCGGCGTACGGGCGTCGGCGAGCTCGGTCAGGCGGCGCACGGTCCGCTCGTGCTCGGCGAGCGTCGGCGTGCCGGCGGCGGGGACCGGGGAGGGGCCGACGGGCTCGCCGGAGAGGGTGAAGTCCGGGTGCGAGGGGTGGCGGCGGCGGGCGGCCGCCAGTTCGGCGGCGTCGGCGCCCGCGTCGTCGGTGTCCGCGGCGAACGGGTACGGGTCGTCGTACGCGCCGAGGTCGGTGAGGCCCGGGTAGTCGTCCAGGGCACCGGCGAGAGTGGCGTCGAAGGGGCCCCCTCGGTCGTCGGTCCGGTCGTCGGTGAGGCCGTCGCCCGGGTCGGCCTGGCGGGGCACGAACAGGTCACCGTCGCGGTCCGTGAGGCCCTCGGAGCCGTCGAGGCGCCCGTCGAGCAGGGCCTCCAGGAGGGCGCGGTCCGCCTCCGGGGAGACCTCGTACTCGGTGCCGTGCCCGGCGAGGAGCGACGCCTCGCCGTCCCGGGTCTCCTGCGCGGCCCAGAAGGCGCGCGCCTCGGCCAGCTCCCGCTCCCGCTCCTCGGCGAGCGCCTGGGCCACCGCGGTGCGGATCTCGTCGGCCGGCGCGGGGCGGGCCGCCGGCACCGACATGGCAGACACGGCCGCCGTGGCGGTGTCCGCGGTGGCGCGGGCCGCGACCGCCGCGTCCAGGCGGCCGCCCAGGTCGGCGAGTTCGCGGTGCAGGCCGCGCAGCAGGAGGAGGGCGGCGCCGCCCAGCGCGATGGCCAGGCCCGCGGCCGCCAGCAGGATGAGGGATATGGCGCTCACTGAGGTACTCCCGGTTCCGTTTCGGTCTCCCGAATTCCTACCGCAGTTTCTCGGTAAGACTTGCACGACCGTAGTGCAAAGCGCCATCAATGGGACAGATGGAAATGCACGACGGTCCGGGATCTACGTTCGTGACCAGGAAGAACGCAGCGCCCCCAGGGGATATATCACATCCTGAGGGCGCTTCGAACTCGTCCGGACGGAGAAAGTGAGACGGGCAACAATTCCGATCTGTTCGATTGCATTTCCCTGCCGAAAGTGACCGGCAGGTGACGCTCGGCTCAAATTCTCGCTCGTTCGGCCGGTGTGATCGGGAAAGCGCTCAGCTGAGCCGTTCCAGCACCATCGCCATGCCCTGACCGCCGCCGACGCACATGGTCTCCAGGCCGAACTGCTTGTCGTGCCACTGGAGGGAGTTGAGGAGCGTGCCGGTGATGCGGGCGCCCGTCATGCCGAACGGGTGGCCGACGGCGATGGCGCCGCCGTTGACGTTCAGCCGGTCCAGGTCGATGCCGAGGTCCTGGTAGGACGGGATGACCTGCGCGGCGAACGCCTCGTTGATCTCGACCAGGTCGATGTCGCCGATCGTCATCCCGGCCCGCGCGAGGGCCTGCTTCGACGCCTCCACGGGGCCGAGGCCCATGATCTCCGGCGACAGCCCGGACACGCCCGTCGACACCACGCGGGCAAGCGGCGTGACGCCCAGCTCCCGGGCCTTGGTGTCCGACATGATCACCAGTGCGGCGGCGCCGTCGTTGAGGGCGCAGCAGTTTCCGGCGGTGACCCGTCCGTCGGGGCGGAACACCGGCTTCAGTCCTTGCACGCCCTCCAGTGTCACGCCCGCGCGCGGACCGTCGTCCTTCGCCACGACGGTGCCGTCCGGCAGCGTGACGGGAGTGATCTCGCGCTCCCAGAAGCCGTCGGCGAGGGCCTTCTCCGCGAGGTTCTGCGACCGCACGCCGAACTCGTCCATCTCGCGCCGCGAGATGCCCTTGTGCCGGGCGAGGTTCTCGGCGGTCTGGCCCATCGCGACGTAGATGTCGGGGACCTTCCCGTCCTGGCGCGGGTCGGTCCACGCGTCGGCGCCGTTCTCCGCCCGGTCCGCCGTACGGGCCTCCGCGTCAGCGAACAGCGGGTTGTGGGTGCCGGGCATGCCGTCCGACGAACCGTTCGCGAACCGCGACACGGTCTCGACGCCGGCCGACACGAACACGTCGCCCTCGCCGGCCTTGATGGCGTGCATCGCCATCCGGGTCGTCTGCAGCGAGGACGAGCAGTAGCGGGTGACGGTGCAGCCCGGAAGGTGGTCCATGCCGAGCTGCACGGCCACCACGCGGCCCAGGTTGTGGCCCTGCTCGCCGCCGGGGAGACCGCAGCCGAGCATCAGGTCGTCGATCTGCGTCGGGTCCAGCTGTGGAACCTTCGCCAGGGCGGCCTTGACGATGTCCGCGGTCAGGTCGTCCGGGCGCACGTCCTTCAGCGAGCCCTTGACGGCACGGCCGATCGGTGAACGGGCGGCGGAGACGATCACGGCTTCGGGCATCACGGGCTCCCTCGGGGCGGCGCGGACGGGCGGGTCTGTCACGTGAAGCTACCCGCACGTAGGGAGCGGGTCACGGCTCCCGCGGTGTGACGCGGACCTCTTTCCTAAGCGTACGCTTTCCCCTCCGGGTGCCTGCCGAGGTCTCCCGTCCGCGGGTGCGGTGGGAGCCGCCCCCGCCCGGTCCTGTCCGCCCCCGGGGGCCGGCCGGGCTCGGGGAGGCGCCGCCGCGTGGGCCGGACGCGTGCGTCAGCGCGCGTCGGCGTCGGCGGGGCGGGCCGGTTCGCGGTCCTCCGCGGGAGGCAGGCGCCGCCGGCGGCGGTGCTTGAGGAGGGCCCACGGTCCGCGCACGGAGGCGACCTCCGTGCCGCCCTCGGCCGCGGCCTCCGCGGCCGCGCGGGCCACCGGCAGGATGCCCTCGCGGCGGCGCGCGTCGGGCCGTTCCTCCTCCGTCGGCCACAGGCCCAGCGTCGCGCACACCGTCGGCAGTATCGCCATCGCGGCGGTCGCGTACCCCTCCGCCGAGGGGTGGTAGTTGTCGGGGCTGAACAGCTCCCGGGGGTTGGCCTGGAACTCCGGCCCCAGCAGCTCGCCCAGGGAGACCGTGCGGCCGCCCTCCTCCACCACCGCGATGGTCTGCGCGGCGGCGAGCTGACGACTCAGCCGCCGTGCGATCCAGCGCAGCGGCTGAGCGACGGGCTCGATCGTGCCGAGGTCGGGGCAGGTGCCCACGACGACCTCGCAGCCCGCGGTGCGCAGCCGGGCGACCGCGTCGGAGAGCAGGCGCACGGACCGTGCGGGCGGCATCCGGTGCGTGACGTCGTTGGCGCCGATCATCACCACGCACACGTCGGGTGCCCCGTCGCGTTGGCCGAGCAGCATGGTGACCTGGCGTTCCAGGTCGTCGGACTGTGCGCCGGGCAGCGCGACGTTCCGGAACTCGACCGGCCGTTCGGCGACGGCCGCCAGTGCGGAGGCCAGGAGCGCGCCGGGTGTCTGCCGGGGGCGGTGCACGCCCTGGCCGGCGGCCGTGGAGTCGCCGAGCATGGCCAGCCGGAGCGGACGGACGTACGGGTCGTCGAGTGCCGCGAGACCGCCGAGCCCGCGGGTCCGGTGCCGGGCGGCGTACGCTCCTCCGTAGAGGCCGTCCGCCACGGGTGGCGAGTCGTCGGAGCCGCCCACCCGGCGTTTGGCGATCTGGGCCTCGGTGAACAGCAGACCTACGGCCGCGCCCCCGATCAGCCCGAGGCCCCCGCTGCCGTACGCGGCAGCGGTTGCGATCCGGCGCGCCACTCTGGCGGTCGCCGCCTTCGACATCGGCATGGTGGTGGTCCGCCTCCCAGTGTTTCGATACGTGACGAGCGGGCGGTGCGTTCAGTTCCGCCGAGCTTCCTTCCTCAACACTGTGTTGCCCCGCGTAGCCCTCCGTGATACGCGCCCCGGGCGTGCGCGTGGTGCGCAATAGGGTGTCGACACGGGTAGAGAGGTGGCGGCAACCGCTGGATTCACCTGGGGGCGAACCCCCCGAAAACCTGACAAGGGTCAACCCCCGAGAGGCGTGGAGAACAGGTGCAGTATCACGAGTCGATGATCGATCTTGTCGGCAACACCCCGCTGCTCAAGCTGAACAGCGTCACGAAGGGCCTGCGGGCGACCGTGCTGGCGAAGGTCGAGTACTTCAACCCCGGCGGCTCGGTGAAGGACCGCATCGCCGTGCGCATGATCGAGGCGGCGGAGCGCAGCGGCGCCCTGCAGCCCGGCGGGGTGATCGTCGAGCCCACCTCGGGCAACACCGGCGTGGGCCTGGCGATCGTGGCCCAGCAGAAGGGCTACCGCTGCATCTTCGTCTGCCCGGACAAGGTGTCGCTGGACAAGATCAACGTGTTGCGCGCGTACGGCGCCGAGGTGGTCGTGTGCCCGACGGCGGTGGACCCCGAGCACCCCGACTCGTACTACAACGTGTCCGACCGGCTGGTGCGCGAGACGCCCGGCGCCTGGAAGCCGGACCAGTACAGCAACACGGACAACCCGCGGTCGCACTACGAGACCACCGGCCCGGAGCTGTGGAAGCAGACCGACGGGCGGATCACGCACTTCGTGACCGGTATCGGCACGGGCGGCACGATCTCGGGCACCGGGCGCTACCTCAAGGACGCCAGCGAGGGGAAGATCCGCGTCGTCGGCGCCGACCCGGAGGGGTCGGTCTACAGCGGCGGTTCCGGGCGCCCCTACCTGGTGGAGGGCGTCGGCGAGGACTTCTGGCCGGACGCCTACGACCGTGAGGTCGCGGACGAGATCGTCGCCGTCTCCGACAAGGACTCCTTCCAGATGACGCGCCGCCTCGCCCGCGAGGAGGGCCTGCTGGTCGGCGGCTCGTGCGGCATGGCCGTCGTGGCCGCGCTGCGGGTCGCCGAACGGCTCGGGGAGGACGACGTCGTGGTGGTGCTGCTGCCGGACGGCGGCCGCGGCTACCTCAGCAAGATCTTCAACGACGAGTGGATGAACGACTACGGCTTCCTGGAGGAGGGCGAGTCCGCCGCGGGGCGCGTCGGCGACGTGCTGCGCTTCAAGGAGGGGCCCATCCCGTCACTCGTCCACATGCACCCGGAGGAGACCGTCGGTGAGGCGATCGAGGTGCTGCGCGAGTACGGCGTCTCGCAGATGCCGGTGGTCAAGCCGGGCGCCGGCCACCCGGACGTGATGGCCGCCGAGGTCGTCGGCTCGGTCGTGGAGCGGGAACTGCTGGACGCGCTGTTCGCACAGCGGGCGTCGCTGGGCGAACCGCTGGAGAAGCACATGAGCCCGCCGCTGCCCCAGGTGGGCTCCGGGGAGAGCGTCGGGGACCTGATGGCGGTGCTGGAGGGCGCGGACGCGTCGCTCGTCCTGGCGGACGGGAAGCCGACGGGCGTCCTGAGCCGGCAGGACCTGCTGGCGTTCCTGGCGCGCGACAAGTAGCACTGCGGGCCGCCCCCGCAGCCGGGGGCGGCCCTCGAACTCCGCGGGCCGTGCACCGGCCCGCGCGGGCCGGTGCCGAGCGCGGTCCGTCAGCCCCAGTCGTCGGCGTCCGCGTCGCGGGAGCCGCGGCGGCCGAAGACGTCGCGCGCCGCCTGGACGGCGTTGACCGCGACGACGCCGGTCCAGCACACGAGGAGTCCGGCCAGGCCGGCGTTGACGACGGCGATGGCCGAGAGGGGGACCGCCAGCACCAGGGAGGTGACGGCGAGCCACAGCCGTGGACCCAGACCGTCGGGGTAGGCGGGGGACGCCGAGGACAGCGCCCCGCCGCGCACCCCCGCTCCGTGGCCGCGGGCGATCTCCATCTGCCGTTCCGCGAGCTGGCGCCGCACGCGGCGTTCCACCGCGCCGTCCAGCTTCTCCAGGAAGCTCTCCACGAGCTCGTCCTCGTATTCGGGACCCAGTTCCTTGCGTGTCTGCAAGGTCGCGTCGAGGTCCTTCCGCAGCTCACCGCCGCTGCCGCCCATGCTCTCCATGGCGTTCACGGTACGGAGCGCGCGGGCGCCGCACAGTGGGGCCAGCCCCCCATTCGGGCGGGGGACGCGCCCCCGCTTGCCCGGTCTGCATAGAGTCATGCAGAGTCGTCAGGTGATGAATGGTGACCAGGGGGCTGCGGGGAACGGCGTCCCGGCGGGCGGGCGGCTGCAGCAGCTCTTCGAGGGGCGGCGGCTCACTCCGACGCAGCGCCGGATCGCGCACTGCATGGTGCGGCGCGCGGCCGACGCGCCGTTCCTGTCCAGCGTGGAGCTGGCCGAGCTGGCGGGCGTCAGCCAGCCGTCGGTGACCCGGTTCGCGGTGGCTCTCGGCTTCGACGGCTACCCCGCCCTGCGCCGCCACCTGCGGGAGGTGCCGGCCACCGCGCCGTCCCCCGGGGAGGGCGAGTCCGCGCCGCCGAACGCGTACCAGCAGGCCGTGCGGGCGGAGATCGACAACCTCCGGCACCTCGCCGAACTGCTGGCCGATCCGGAGCCGGTCGAGCGGGCGGGACGGCTGCTCGCCGCCTCGCCCACGCTGCCGGTCCTCGGGCTGCGCGCCGCCTCCGCGCAGGCGCGCGGCTTCGCGTACTTCGCCGCCAAGGTCCATCCGGACGTGCGGTTGCTGGACGAGAGCGGCTCGATGCTGTCCGACCGGTTGGAGGCGGCGGCACGCGCCGGGGCGAACGTGCTGCTGTGCTTCGCCCTGCCGCGCCACCCGCGGGAACTGGCGGACGCGCTGGAGCAGGCGCGGGGCGCCGGGTTGCGCGTCGTCACCGTCGCGGACAGTGCGTTCGCCCCCGTCGCCGGCCCGGACGACCTGCTGCTGCCCGCCGCCGTCGGCACCGGGCTGGCCTTCGACACCGCCTGCGCGCCGATGCTGCTGGGCCGGGTGCTGCTGGAGGCGATGTGCGACGGCCTGCCCGACGCGCAGGCGCGCCTGGAGGAGTTCGACGCCCGCGCGGCGGCGCGCGGGCTCTTCCTCGACTGAGCCCGCCGCCGCCCCGCGCCCCCTGGGGCGGCCGCCCCGCGAGGTCAGTGCGGATCGCGCCCCAGGAACGCCACCAGCCGGTCGCCCGGGTCCGCCCGCGCCGGAACCGCCACCGGCAGGGCGAACAGCGGGTACCGTTCGGCCGGTTCCGGGACCAGCCCGCGGGCCGCGCGCAGCAGCGCGGCCGCCAGGGCGGGCGGTATCGGGCGCGGCAGTCCGGTCGCACGGCCGATGTCCCAGCCGTGCACGGCGACCTCCAGCGCGCCCGCCGCCGCGAGGGCGGTGCTCTCCAGCGGCCACCCGTCCACCGTGACCACCGCCTGCCCGCGCCGCCCCCGCGCCGGCGCGCGCGCCGCGCAGGCGCTCAGCAGCCGGGAGGCGTGCAGACGGAACGCCGCCACCGGGTCGCCGCACGCCTCGGCGGCCGGCAGCAGACCCACGCGTCCCGCAGCGGTGCCCTCGTGCAGCGCGGCCAGCGAGTCGTTCGCGTGGCGCAGCAGCGCGGCCAGGTCCCAGCCGCGGCAGGGCGTCGGCCGGGACAGCAGCGCCGGGGTCACCTGGCGCACGCTGCACAGCGCGTACCCGACGGCCCGCTCCAGCAGTTCCGCGCTCTCCGTCTCCTCTCCCCGCCCGGCCATGACCGGCCGTCAGCGTCCTTCGCCGGGCACCTGGATGAACTGGAGGAAGTTGCCGTCCGGGTCGGTGACGGTGGAGAAGTACACCCCGTCGCCGACGTCCTCCACGGGCCGGACCCAGGTCACGCCGAGGGTGTTCAGGTGCGCCTCGGCGGCGCGGATGTCGGTGACGGTGATGTTGACCATGTGCCGGCCGGGCTCGGCCGGCTTGCCCTCGATGTCGTCCCGTCCGTCGAAACCGAGGTACATGCCGCCCGCCACGAGCAGCATGTGCTCCTGCCACACCGCGCCGAGCGGCTCCAGCGCCGCCCTGTACCACGCCACGAGCCGGTCCGGGTCGGTGCTGGCGATCAGCACGCCGCTGGTGCCGAGGACGTCCTTCGTCGCTGCCATGGTGGGGCTCCCTCCGGGGTCGGTACGGTCCGCGCTCGCGCACCGTGCTCATCCGTACCGACCCCCGGGGGGCCCGGAAATCATCGGCCGGGGCCGGCTCCGTCGCTCTTCGCCCCGGGGCCGGCTCCGTCGCTCTTCGCCCCGTCGCCGGCTCCGTCGTCGGACCTCCCCTCGGAGGCGGAGGCGGAGTCGGAGGCGCGCAGCACCAGCTTGTTCACGACCCACAGCGCGATGCCGACGGCCACCAGCACGCCCGCCCGGACGTAGACACCGGTGTCGCGGTCGGCCAGCGGGCTGGCCAGCACCAGCGCGGTGACCGCGCCGACGACCGGCAGCACGGTCGGGGTGCGGAAGTGGTGGTGCTCGACGCGGTCCTTGCGCAGCACCAGCACCGCCACGTTCACCACGAAGAACACGCACAGCAGCAGGAACGAGGTGGTGTCGCCGAGGCCGCCGATCTCGCCCGTCGACACCAGGCCGACGGCGATCAGGGACACGAAGACGATGCCCACCACGGGCGTGCGGCGGGAGGGCAGCACGCGGCCCATGCCGCGCGGGATGACGCGCTCGTTGGCCATGCCGTACACGAGGCGGGACGCCATCATGATGTTGATCAGGGCGGAGTTGGTCACCGCGAAGAGCGCGATCAGCGCGAACAGCTTGGGCGGGAAGTCCAGTCCGCCGGCCTCGACCACCTCCAGCAGCGGCCCGGACGACGACTCCAGCCTCTGTGGTGTCACCAGCAGCGAGGAGACCAGCGCGACCAGGATGTAGATCGTGCCGGTGAGGGCCACGCCGATGAACAGCGCCTTCGGGAACGTACGGGACGGCCTGCGGGTCTCCTCGGCCATGTTCACCGAGTCCTCGAAGCCGACGAAGGCGAAGAACGCCAGCGCCGTCGCGCCCAGCACGCCGCTCACCACGGCCTGGCCCGTGCCCGTGTCGATCTCGGTCAGCCGCGAGGGCTCGCCGTCGCCCGACAGCACCGCCCACACGCCGATCGCGAGGATGACCGCCAGGCCCGTCAGCTCGACCACGGTCAGCACCACGTTGGTCTTCACCGACTCCGACACGCCGCGCAGCGTCAGCGCCGCGAGCGCGAGCACGAACAGGATCGCGATGAGCGTCGGCGGGATGTCCACGAACGCCTGGAGGTAGTCGCCGCTGAACGCGCGCGCCGCCGCACTCGCCGAGGACAGACCCGACGACATCACCATGAACGCCACGATGAACGTCAGGAACGGCACCCGGAACGCCTTCTGCGTGTACAGCGCCGCGCCCGCCGCCCGCGGGTACTTGCCGACCAGTTCCGCGTACGAGGCGGCGGTCAGCAGCGCCACCACGAAGCTGATCGCGTACGGCAGCCACAGCGCGCCGCCGACGCGTCCGGCGATCTCGCCGGTCGTCGCGTAGATGCCGGTGCCCAGGATGTCGCCGACGACGAACAGGACGAGCAGCTTCGGTCCGATCGCACGCTTCAGCGGCGTACGGCCCTCGTCCTCTGCGCCGCCGACGGCACCCGGCCCGTCTGCATGAGGTTGATGCGCCATGGCCGGAAGGGTTCCCCGGCGCTCGCAGAGAATGCTCCCTCCGCGGCGCCCTGCGGTGGCGGGGGCCCGTCGGGCGGGCCCTGCGCTCCGGGCGGTGCGGAGGCCGACGTTCAGAGCAGGGCGTCGCGGTGGTGGCCGCCGGACTCGGCGACGAGGTCGTCGAGGGACTGCGGCGCGCGGACGGTGCGGAAGCGCACCGCTTCGCCCTCGGCGACGAAGCCGTGGACTCCGGGCCGGGGGAGCGAGTTGTAGCCGAACGGGTTGGAGAAGTAGTACGCCCCGGTGTCCAGCAGGGCCGCGTGGTCCCCGGCGGCCAGCAGCGGCAGGTCGCGGCCCTTGGCGACCAGGTCTCCCGCGAAACAGCAGGGACCGGCGACGTCCTGGGTGACCTCCGGGCCCTCCTTGGGCAGCCCCTTGGCGTCGTAGGCCGCCACCCGGATCGGCCAGGCGTCGGGCGCGAACACCGTGCGCACGGCGACCTGCGCGCCCGCGTGCGTCACGGCGATGGGGCGCCCGCCCGCGGACTTGGCGTACTCGACCCGCGCCACGATCACGCCCGCCTTGGCGAGCAGCGACCGCCCGAATTCGGTGACCAGCCCGTAGCGGCCGTCGAAGAGACCGGGGACCTGAGCGGCCAGCAGCCGCGCGTAGTCCGCGTAGCCGGGCGTGACTTCGTCCGTGGCGAAATTGACGGGCAGGCCGCCGCCGATGTCCAGCACCGTGATCTGCTGCCGTCCGACGGCCGCGTTGATCTCCTCCGCCAGCTCGTACGTCGCCCGGACCCCGGCCGCCATGTCGGCCAGGGGCATGCCCTGCGAGCCGACGTGGCAGTGCAGCCGGGTCAGCCAGGGGCGGGCCCGGTACGCCTCGACGACCCAGGCCCGCGCCCCCTCGTCGCGCAGCGCGATGCCGAACTTCGAGGTGGCGGTCGCGGTGCTCATGGCGTCGATGGCGCCGCCGCCGATCTGCGGGTTGATGCGCACACCGATCGCCTGCTCGCCGGCCGCGCGTGCCCCGCGCGGGCCGCCGGAGAGGAGGTCGTCGAGGCGGGCCAGCTCCTCGGGGTTGTCGGCGTTCAGGGCGATGCCCAGGTCCAGGGCCTCGCGCAGTTCGGCGGTGGTCTTGGCCGGGCTGTCCAGCACCGTGCGGCAGGCCGGCACCCCGGCCGCGCGGGCGAGGGCCAGCTCGCCGGGGCTGGCCACCTCGGCGCCGATGCCGCAGTCGTCGAGCAGCCGCAGTACCGGCACCAGCGAGCCCGCCTTCACGGCGAAGGTGTGCAGCACGCGCTGGCCCTCGGCGGCCACCTCGGCGAAGGCCGCGTGCAGGGCCGCGGCGGTCTCCCGGATCGTCGTGAGGTCGAGCAGTGCGGCGACCGGCAGCCGGTCGCCGTCGATCAGGCCGTCCGCCACGGCGGCGCGTACGGCCAGGTCACGGCGGTGGGCGAGGGCCCGGGACGGAGCGGGTGCGGGAGGGCCTGCGGGTTCCATGACTCCCAGCCTGTCATCCCCGCCGGGGGAATCCGACGGTGGTTGTTGACTGAAAATATTCACTCCGTAGGGTGTATGAATAGATGGATGCTCCGCGGCGGACACCCGGGGACACCCGGGCCGGCCGGAGCGGGCCGACACCGACCCACCCACACCGACCGACCACCGACCAGGGAGGCAGCTTCATGGCAGGACCCCGACCCGTACGGGCGCCGCGCGGCACCGAGCTGACCACACGGGGCTGGCAGCAGGAGGCCGCCCTGCGGATGCTCCAGAACAACCTCGACCCCGAGGTCGCCGAGCACCCCGACAAACTGGTCGTCTACGGCGGTACGGGCAAGGCCGCCCGCGACTGGCGGTCCTTCGACGCGATGGTCCGCACGCTGCAGACCCTCAAGGACGACGAGACGATGCTCGTCCAGTCCGGCCGCCCGGTCGGCGTCATGCAGACCCACGAGTGGGCGCCGCGCGTGCTGCTCGCCAACTCCAACCTGGTCGGCGACTGGGCGAACTGGGAGGAGTTCCGGCGCCTGGAACAGCTCGGCCTGACCATGTACGGCCAGATGACCGCCGGTTCCTGGATCTACATCGGCACCCAGGGCATCCTCCAGGGCACCTACGAGACCTTCTCCGCCGTCGCCGCCAAGAAGTTCGGCGGCACGCTCGCCGGCACCCTCACCCTCACCGCGGGCCTCGGCGGCATGGGCGGCGCCCAGCCGCTCGCCGTGACGATGAACGACGGCGTGGTCATCTGCGTCGAGTGCGACCCCTCGCGGATCGAGCGGCGTATCGAGCACGGCTACCTGGACGTGCGCGCCGACTCGCTCGAACACGCCCTCCAGCTCGCCACCGAGGCGCGGGACGCCCGCCGCCCGCTGTCCGTCGGCCTGCTCGGCAACGCCGCCGAGATCCTGCCCCGGATGCTGGAAATGGACGCCCCCATCGACATCGTCACCGACCAGACCTCCGCCCACGACCCGCTCGCCTACCTGCCCGTCGGCGTCGACTTCGCCGACATGGCCGACTACGCGGCGGAGAAGCCCGCCGAGTTCACGCAGCGTGCGCAGGACTCGATGGCCCGGCACGTCGAGGCGATGGTCGGTTTCATGGACGCCGGCGCGGAGGTCTTCGACTACGGCAACTCGATCCGCGGCGAGGCCCGGACGGCGGGCTGCACGCGCGCCTTCGACTTCCCCGGCTTCGTCCCCGCCTACATCCGGCCGCTGTTCTGCGAGGGCAAGGGCCCCTTCCGCTGGGCCGCGCTCTCCGGCGACCCCAAGGACATCGCCGCCACCGACAAGGCGCTCCTCGACCTCTTCCCCGAGAACGAGTCGCTCGCCCGCTGGATCCGGATGGCCGGTGAACGCGTCCGCTTCCAGGGCCTGCCCGCCCGCATCTGCTGGCTCGGCTACGGCGAACGCGACCGCGCCGGCGAACGCTTCAACGACATGGTGGCGAGCGGCGAGCTCTCCGCACCGCTGGCGCTCGGCCGCGACCACCTCGACTGCGGCTCGGTGGCCTCCCCGTACCGCGAGACGGAGTCCATGCTCGACGGGTCCGACGCCATCGCCGACTGGCCGCTGCTCAACGCCATGGTCAACGTGTCCTCCGGTGCGTCCTGGGTGTCGCTCCACCACGGCGGCGGCGTCGGCATGGGCCGGTCGATCCACGCCGGGCAGGTGACCGTCGCCGACGGCACCGCACTGGCCGGCGAGAAGCTGCGCCGCGTCCTGACGAACGACCCCGGGATGGGCGTCATCCGCCACGTCGACGCGGGCTACGACCGCGCCGACGCCGTCGCGGCGGAGCGCGGCGTCCGCGTCCCCATGCGCGAGGGTGACGACGCGTGACCGTCCACGACCCGGCGGGACCGCCGTCCTTCCAGGAGATGTGGCGGGACCTCGCACCCGTCGGCCGGGACACCTCGACGCGCGGCTACCGGCGCTACGCCTGGACGGGCGCCGACGCCGACTGCCGTGCCTGGTTCCGCGAGCAGGCCGAGTCCCGCGGGCTGACCTACGAGCTGGACCGCAACGGCAACCAGTGGGCCTGGCTCGGCGACCCCACGGCCGGCGACGCCGTCGTCACCGGCTCGCATCTGGACTCCGTGCCGGACGGCGGCGCCTTCGACGGCCCGCTGGGCGTCGTGTCGTCCTTCGCCGCGCTCGACGAGCTGCGCGCCCGCGGCGCGCGGCCGAGCAGGCCGCTCGCCGTCACCAACTTCGGCGACGAGGAGGGCGCCCGCTTCGGCCTGGCCTGCGTCGGCTCCCGCCTCGCCGCCGGGCAGCTCACCGTCGAGAAGGCGCACGCGCTGCGCGACGCCGACGGAGTGACGCTGCCGCAGGCGATGGAGCGCGCCGGACACGACCCGGACGCCCTCGGCCCCGACCCCGAACGCCTCGCCCGCATCGGCGCGTTCGTCGAGCTGCACGTCGAGCAGGGCCGCGCCCTGGCCGACACGCCGCACCCGGTGGGCGTCGCGTCCGCGATCTGGCCGCACGGCCGCTGGCGTTTCGACTTCCACGGCGAGGCCAACCACGCGGGCACGACTCGCCTGGACGACCGCCGGGACCCGATGCTCACGTACGCCAACACCGTCCTCGCCGCCCGCAAGAAGGCGCGGCTCGCCGGTGCTCTGGCCACCTTCGGCAAGGTCGCCGTCGAGCCGAACGGCGTCAACGCCATCCCCTCGCTGGTGCGCGGCTGGCTGGACTCCCGCGCCGCCGACGAGGACACCCTCGCCGCCGTCGTCGCCCAGATCGAGCAGGCCGCGACCGAGCGCGGCGGCCGCGACGGCGTGCGGGTGAGCGTCACCCGGGAGTCGTTCACCCCGGTCGTGGAGTTCGCGCACGCCCTGCGCGACCGGCTTGGGGCACGCCTCGGCGGGGTACCGGTGCTCCCCACGGGCGCCGGACACGACGCGGGAATCCTCTCCGCCGCCGTGCCGACCGCCATGCTGTACGTACGGAACCCGACCGGCGTCTCGCACTCGCCGGCCGAGTTCGCGGAGGAGGACGACTGCGTGGCCGGAGTGACCGCACTCGCCGACGTACTGGAGGATCTCGCGTGCCAGCCGACAACCAGCCGGTGACGACGACGTACTGGGCCGAGTACGCCTGGCTCGACGGCACCGTCGAGCCGGGCGTCGCCCTCGACGTGAGCGCCGACGGCCGCATCCTGGCCGTCGGCACCGGCGTCACCGCGCCGCCGCCCGGCGCCGAGCCGCTGCGCGGCCTCACGATCCCCGGCCTCGCCAACGCCCACAGCCACGCCTTCCACCGCGCGCTGCGCGGCACCGTCCAGGTCGGGTCCGGCACCTTCTGGACCTGGCGGGAGACCATGTACCAGGTCGCCTCGCGGCTCACCCCCGAGTCGTACTTCGCGCTGGCCCGCGCGGTGTACGCGGAGATGGCGCTGGCCGGCATCACCTGCGTCGGCGAGTTCCACTACCTGCACCACGACCGCGACGGCCGGCCCTACGGCGACCCGAACGCGATGGGCGGGGCGCTGATCGCGGCGGCGGCGGAGGCCGGCATCCGGCTGACCCTGCTGGACACCTGCTACCTCTCCTCCGGCTTCGGCCGGGAACCGGAGCGACACCAGCTCCGCTTCTCCGACGGCACCGCCGAGGCGTGGGCGGAACGGGCGGGACGGCTGCGCGCCGACGAGGACGGCACCGTGCGCCTCGGGGCCGCCGTGCACTCCGTGCGCGCCGTTCCCGCGCGGGAGCTGGGCACCGTCGCGCAGTGGGCGGAGGAGCGGCAGGCGCCGCTGCACGTCCACCTCTCCGAACAGCCCGCCGAGAACGAGGCGTGCCGTGAGGCGCACGGCTGCACCCCCACCCAACTGCTCGCCGAGCACGGCGTCACCGGCCCGCGCACCACGGCCGTGCACGCCACGCACCTCACCGACGGCGACATCGCGCTGCTCGGCGGCTCGTCGACCGGCGTGTGCATGTGCCCCACGACGGAGCGGGACCTCGCCGACGGCATCGGCCCGGCGGCGGCCGTGCGGCGCGCCGGCAGCCCCCTCTCGCTGGGCAGCGACAGCCACGCCGTCATCGACCTGCTGGAGGAGGCCCGCGCGATGGAGCTGGACGAGCGGCTCCGCACGCGCAGCCGCGGCCACTGGACGGCGGCGCAGCTGCTGCGGGCGGCGACCGAGGACGGTCACCGGGCGCTGGGCTGGCCGCAGACGGGCAGGCTGGAGGCCGGGATGCTCGCGGACTTCACCACCGTGGCCCTGGACTCCGTGCGGACGGCCGGGCCCGCGGCCCGGATGGCGACCGAGGCGGTGGTCTTCGCGGCGACGGCGGCCGACGTGCGGCACACGGTCGTCAACGGCACGCACGTCGTCCGGGAGGGCGTCCACACGACGGTCCCGGACGTCCCCGGAGCGCTGGCCGACGCCATCGCGGCGGTCCACATGTGACCGAGGGGCCACCGCACGCCACTCCCACCCCGCGACCCGCGACCCCGCCCACCCCGCCCACCCCGCCCACCCCGCCACGCCGCAGAAGCCCAGGAAGCCCCATGACCAAGAGCACCCTCATCCGCAACATCGGCACCCTCGTCACCAACGACCCCACCCTCGGGGAGGGCCCCCTCGGCGTGATCGAGGGGGCGGCCCTCGCCCTCGACGGGGACCGCGTCGCCTGGGCGGGCCCCGGTGCCGACGCCCCCGCGACCGACGAGGCCCACGACGCCGAGGGGCGCGCCGTCCTCCCCGGCTTCGTCGACTCCCACTCGCACCTGGTCTTCGCCGGCGACCGCACCCGCGAGTTCGCCGCGCGCATGTCGGGCCGCCCCTACACCGCCGGCGGCATCCGCAGCACGGTCGCCGCGACCCGTGCCGCCTCCGACGCCGAGCTGGGCGCCAACCTGGCCCGCTACCTGCGCGAGGCGCTGCGCCAGGGCACCACCACGCAGGAGACCAAGTCCGGCTACGGCCTCACCCCCGAGCAGGAGGCCCGCGCGCTGCGCATCGCGGGGGAGCACACCGACGAGGTGACCTACCTCGGCGCGCACATCGTCGCGCCGGAGTTCGCCGACGACCCGGCCGGATACGTCGCGCAGGTCACCGGCCCGATGCTGGACGCCTGCGCCCCGCACGCCCGCTGGGTGGACGTGTTCTGCGAGCAGGGCGCGTTCGACGGCGACCAGGCCCGCGCCATCCTCACCGCCGGCCGGGCGAAGGGCCTCACCCCGCGCATCCACGCCAACCAGCTCTCGTACGGTCCGGGGGTGCAGCTCGGCGTCGAGCTGGGCGCGGCCTCCGCCGACCACTGCACGCACCTCACCGACGCCGACGTGGACGCCCTGGCCCAGGGGGACACCGTCGCCACGCTGCTGCCGGGCTGCGAGTTCTCCACCCGCGCCGTCTACCCCGACGCCCGGCGGCTGCTCGACGCGGGCGCGACCGTAGCGCTGTCCACGGACTGCAACCCGGGGTCGTCGTTCACCTCGTCCATGCCGTTCTGCATCGCGGTCGCGGTGCGGGAGATGGGCATGACGCCGGACGAGGCCGTGTGGGGTGCCACCGCGGGAGGAGCCCGCGCCCTGCGCCGCGAGGACGTGGGCCGGCTGTCGCCGGGCGCGTACGCCGACCTGCTCCTGCTCGACGCCCCCTCCCACGTCCACCTGGCGTACCGTCCGGGCGTTCCCCTCACCGCCGCCGTGTGGCGCCGCGGCGTCCGCGAAGTCTGACCGTCCGGCCGCCCGCCCCGCCGAGCGGCTCGTCACCTCGTGATCAGGAAGGTGCCCGTGTTCGCACTGCCGCTCGGCGACGACGCTCAGCTCCGCCCCCTGGAGCCCTCGCACGCCGAAGAGTTCCTCGCCCACATCGACAGAGCCCGCCCGCACGTCGACCCGTGGATACCCTGGGCGACGTTCAGCACCGACCTGGCCTCCGCCACGGCCGTCCTCCAGCGCTACGCCGACCGCCAGGCCCAGGACGCGGCCCGGATCTACGGGGTGTGGCTGGACGGCACGCTGGTCGGCGGCGTCATGTTCACGAAGTTCGACGCCGCCGAGGGGGTGTGCGAGGTCGGCTGCTGGCTGGAGGCGGACGGGGCCGGCCGGGGGCTGGTGACCCGGGCGTGCCGGGCCCTGATCGACTGGGCGTTCACGGAGCGCGGCATGAGCCGGGTCGAATGGTGGGTCGCGACGGGCAACGACCGCAGCATCGACGTCGCCCGCCGGCTCGGCATGACCCGCGACGGCGTGCTGCGGGGGCGTTCCGCGTACCGGGGCGTGCGGCGCGACACCGAGATCTGGTCGGTGCTCCGCGAGGAGTGGGAACGCCCGGCCTCTTCGGACAAGGCGGAGATCGACGCCCTGACCCGGCTGTTCCTCGGCGCGTTCACCAACACCGGCGGCAGCCGGCCGGACGTCGACGCCATCCGCGAGGTGTTCATCCCGCAGGGGCGGATCATCAGCAACGTCGGGGGCGCCCTCGTGACGTACGACCTCGACGCCTTCATCGAGCCCCGGCGGGAGATGCTCACCGACGGGAGGCTGACGGAGTTCTCCGAATGGGAGGTCTCCGAGCGGACCGAGATCTTCGGCTCGATCGCGCACCGCTTCAGCGCGTACCGCAAGTCCGGATACCTCGCCGGCGAGTGGTTCGAGGGCTCCGGCGCCAAGACCACCCAGTTCGTGCGGACGCCGGCCGGCTGGCGGATGAGCTCGCTGCTCTGGGACGACGCCGCGTAGCGTCCGGGCCGCCCGCGCACGTGAGGGAGCCCCCGCCTCGGCGGGGGCTCCCTCACGTCACGGCTGTGCGGCCGGAAGGCTCACTCCTCGATCATCAGGCCCTTGCGGAGCCTGCCCAGGGTGCGGGCGAGCAGACGGGAGACGTGCATCTGCGAGATGCCCAGCTCCTCGCCGATCTCCGACTGCGTCATGTTCGCCACGAAGCGCAGCGACAGGATCGTGCGGTCGCGCGGCGCGAGGTCGGCGATCAGCGGCTTCAGGGACTCGACGTACTCGATGCCCTCCAGGCCGTTGTCCTCGTAGCCGATGCGGTCGGCGAGGGCGCCTTCGGAGTCGTCCTCCTCCGGCTGCGCGTCCAGCGAGCTCGCGGTGTAGGCGTTGGAGGCGGCCATGCCCTCGACCACCTCGTCGCGGCCGAGACCGAGCCGTTCGGCCAGCTCGTCCACGGTGGGGGCGCGGTCCAGGCGCTGGGCGAGCTCGTCGCCGGCCTTGGCCAGGTCGAGGCGGAGCTCCTGCAGCCGGCGCGGGACGCGCACGGACCACGAGGTGTCGCGGAAGAAGCGCTTGATCTCGCCGACGATGGTCGGCATCGCGAAGGTGGGGAACTCCACGCCGCGGTCGGTCTCGAAGCGGTCGATCGCCTTGATCAGGCCGATCGTGCCCACCTGGACGATGTCCTCCATCGGCTCGCTGCGGGAGCGGAAGCGGGAGGCCGCGAACTTCACCAGCGCGAGGTTGAGCTCGACCAGCGTGTTGCGGACGTAGGAGTACTCGTGCGTGCCTTCCTCGAGGCTCTCGAGGCGCTCGAAGAGGGTCTTGGACAGGGCTCGCGCGTCGACCGGTCCGACGTCCTCGAAGGAGGGCAGCTCCGGCAGGTGGAGCTGTTCGAGGATGTCGCCGACGACCCCCTCGGGGGCGTGGACCGCGGACGCCTCGACGGCGTGAGCGAGGGTGTCCGGGCTCGCGTCCGGGCTCGTGTCCAGGGACTCCAGGGACAGAGCGTCCGTAACGGCCGGGTCGGTGGTCTCCGATATCCCGTGATCGAGCCGGGGTGACATGGTGTCCTCCATGATTCTCGGCATATGGCTGCCGGAGCCGTGACGTGCACTGCGGAGTGCGGCGCCTCCAAGCCGACGTGGTTTCGAATGTCTCTATAGGTCCTACCGGCAGATGCACGTGCATGGCAAGTCTGCGATGGCCGCTTTGTCCGGGTGCGCGGGCACTCGGCTACCGCATGCGACGGTGAGGGCGTAGGGTTCGGAAGGTCTGCCCGTGGGCAGCAGAGGGGGCTCATGTCGTGCGATCGGAAGGGCTTTTCATGGACCGCGGGGTACCCGGGGGAGCGAGCCGAGGTCGGCTGACGGTCGACGTCCGGCACCGGGGCGCCAGCGCCGTACTGACGCCCGCGGGTGAGCTTGATCACCACACGGCCGAGCTGTTCAGCGAGCCGCTGGAGCGCTGCGTCGAGGAGGGGTACAGCCGCCTCGTCGTCGACTGCTCGCGGCTGGAGTTCTGCGACTCGACGGGCCTCAACGTGCTGCTCGGCGCCCGCCTCCGGGCGGAGGCCGCCGGGGGTGCCGTCCACCTGGCCGGGATGCGTCCGGCCGTCGCCCGGGTGTTCGAGATCACCGGGGCGGACGCCGTGTTCACCGTGCATCCGGACCTCGACAGCGCGCTGTCGAGCGCTGCCGGCGCGTAGTCCCTTCGGCTGTCCGTGATCCGCGCGTTATGCGCATCACACCATCCCGTCCGAATCCGTGGGTGTTCTCATCGTCCGGCAGGGCAGGAGACCTTTCGAATCTTCAAGGTACCCGGTGAGGTGAACCACTGATGAGCACCACCCGGCCGTTCCCGGCGGACCGCGGCCAGGAGCCCGACGGCGCCGCGCCGTTCGCTGCGGTGCCGGAGGCCGAGCGGGAGCGGCCGCTGAGCCAGGTGCGCAGACTGCGCCTCGTCGGTGCCGGCGGCACCGTCTCACGAGCACGTGACTTCACCCGCAAAGCGCTCCAGGACTGGGGCTGGCTGCCCGCCGTGAACGCGGACCAGCGCGCCGCGGCCGAGGACGTGCTGCTCGTCGTCTCCGAGCTGGTCACCAACGCCTGCCTGCACGCCGGCGGTCCCGAGGAGCTGCGCATCGGCAGCGGCCCGAAGCTGCTGCGGCTGGAGGTCGTGGACGCCGGCACGGGCGCCCCCTCCACCCGCACCCCGCACCGGCCCGGCCGCCCCGGCGGGCACGGCATGTTCATCGTTCAGCGGCTCTGCATGGACTGGGGCGTCGTCCGCAACGCCGACGGCGTCGGCAAGACGGTCTGGGCCGAACTGGCCGCCCCCGCCTGATCCCACCGGAGCCGACCGGGCCGTCCTCGACCCGGCCCGACCCCGCGTGGCCACGTCACGGATTCCGTGCGCCGCCGTGGTGCCGTCTGCTGCCGCCTGCCCGCTCGTCCCGTCTTCCCGCGGTGCCGGAGGCGTGCGCGTTCCCGGGGGACGGCCCGACGGTGGGCCCTCCCCCGGGGGAGCGGTGGCTCCGGTGCGCTCAGAGGCGCCCGGGCACCTTCGGCCTGCCGTTGTTCCAGGCGACCCAGCCGACGTACAGCGTGAACGGGCTGCGGCGCACGTCCGTGACGTGACCGTTGTAGAAGACGCGCCAGGAGTCGTCCGGCAGGCCGCGGACGACGTGCGCGTTGCCCGTCCCGCACGTGTCGGAGGGCATCGGCAGCCGGGTCGGGCCGCGGTCCAGCCAGCCGTTCCACAGCGAACCGTTCTGCCGGTAGCGGGTGTGGTAGTCACAGGTCCCGTACCAGCCGAACGAGGTGAACAGGGTGTAGCGGGCGCCCCGCTTCACCATGACCGGGTTCTCCTCGATGTACTTGCTGCGCGCGTCGGTCAGCTTGATGCTGCCGCCGTCCGCGTGGCGCGGGTTGGCGACGGGCCGGTCCGGACGCGCCGGGTCGAGCTTGAGCATTCGCGTGGTGGTGTGCCACATCTGCCGGCCGGAGCTCTGGTAGCCGTTGCTGGTCTTGTAGGTCAGCACGAGCTGCGAACCCACCCGGGCCGGTGTCGCGTCGATCAGCTTGAAGTTGCCGCTCTCCGACGGGATCGCGTCGAACGGGTTCGTTCCCGACCCCGCCCAGCAGGCGATCGGCCGGTCGTGCGGGACGAACGGACCGGTGGACCGGTCGGCGCGCCCGGTGCCGATGCACCTGCGGCCGTCGGTGCCCCGGACCACGGCCGAGTAGTAGACGACGTAGCCGCCGTCGTCGGCGCGGGCTATCGACGGCGCCCACACGCTGTGGTTGGACGTGCTCGCCCACTGCGGCCGCCGGGTGAGCAGGTCCCGGCTGAGGCGGTCCCACGGGCCCTTGGCCGCGTCCGCCACGGCGATCCGCCCGCCCGTCGACCAGGAACCGGTGGAGAGCATCACCCACTTGTCGCCGTCGTGGACCACGCCGGGATTCGCGAACCGTCCGCGCCCGTCCGGGTACTGCCGAGCGGCCGCAGCGGCCCCCGCCGCCTCTGCGGACGTCGCGGGGCCGGGCTCCGGCGGAGCCGCACCCGCCTGGGGTGCGAGGGCGCCGAGCGCGAGCGCGAGCCCGAGAGTGAGCGCGGCTGTGCGACGGTGCAGAGTGCCGGGTCTGAGTGCACGCATGGGCGAGTCCTTCGCGGGAGACGGCGGGTTCGACGGGGAGGCTTCCGTCCCCCGTACGTGGTCAAACCCCCTTCGCCTTGCGACTGGGCACACGCGGCCGTGCGGTGCGGCGGGCCGGCGCCCCGGACCGCGAAAACAGTGGCGCTCGGCCGGGAGGACCGGCCGAGCGCCACTGTTCGTACTTCCCGGAGGGGACGCGTCAGTGCACGTCGCCCATGAGCCGGATGACCTTCTTGCGGTTCAGGAGGAAGGCGATGCCCGCGACGACGGCGAGCGCACCGATCACTCCGAAGTACACCGGCGAACCGGTCTTCTCGCCGAAGATCAGCGCCATGATGGACGCCAGGCAGTTGCCGGCCGTGACGGCCAGGAACCACAGGCCCATGACCTGGCTGGAGTACTTCTCCGGGGCCAGCTTCGTGGAGACCGAGAGGCCGACCGGGGAGAGGCACAGTTCCGCCACGGTCATGATGAGGTAGACGCTCGCCAGCCACAGCGGCGAGACCCTGTCGTCGGTGGCGGCGGCGACGCCCATGGCCAGCATCATCACGCCGAACGACAGGCCGATGCCGGTGAGGCCCAGGCCGAACTTGGTGGTCGTGGTCGGGTTGCGGCGTCCCAGCTTCACCCACAGGGCGGCGATGACCGGGGCGAGCGCCATCACGTACAGCGGGTTCAGCGACTGGAACCAGCTCTCCGGGAAGGCGAACCCGAACAGCGTGGAGGCCGTCGACTCCTTGGCGAACACGGTCAGCGTCGAGCCGGACTGGTCGAAGATCAGCCAGAAGAGCGCGGCGGCGATGAAGAACCAGATGAAGCCGGTCATCTTCTTCCGCTCGTCCGGGGTGACGTCCTGGTCACGGCGGATGCGGGCGAAGTACAGGGCCGGCAGTGCGATGCCCGCGATGGACATGGGCCACAGCACCCAGTCGATGCTGAAGACGCCGGCGAGCGTGATGGTGCCGTAGAAGACCGCGGCGATCGCGACACCGATGAGCGTCTTCCTGACGGCCGCGGACTTCTCGTCGGCGCTCAGCGGCGAGGGGACCAGGCTGCTGCGTGCGGACAGGCTGCGGGTACCCACCAGGAACTGGATGAGCCCCAGGCCCATACCGACGCCGGCCATGGCGAAGCCGAGATGCCAGTTGACCTTCTGGCCGACGGTGCCGATGACGAGCGGAGCGAGGAAGGCACCGATGTTGATGCCCATGTAGAAGATGGTGAAGCCGCCGTCCCGGCGCGGGTCGTTCGGCCCGTCGTAGAGGTGGCCGACCATCGTGGAGATGTTGGACTTCAGCAGGCCGGAACCGGCCGCGATGAAGACCAGGCCGACGAAGAACGAGGCCTTGAACGGCACGGCCAGCAGGAAGTGGCCGGTCATGATGATGCCGCCGGCGATGGCGGTGGTCTTGCGCGGTCCCCAGACGCGGTCGCCGAACCAGCCGCCGGGCAGTGCCAGCAGGTACACCGTGGCGTTGTAGACGGCGTACAGCGCGGTCGCCGTCGAGGCCTTCATGGCCAGGCCGCCGTCCGTCACCTGAGCCGTCAGGTAGAGGACCAGCAGGGCACGCATGCCGTAGAAGCTGAAACGCTCCCACATCTCGGTCATGAAGAGGGTGGCCAGACCGCGCGGGTGGCCGAAGAAGGTCCGTTCGCCGGTGGTACCGGTTCCGGCCTTCGTCAGGCTGGACGCCATGGTTGGTGGCTCCTTGCTCGCTCGGGACGCGCGGCAAGAAGCGCGATGCGCGCCCGGTGGGGGGAGAGCGGGCCTGCCCGGAGACAGACCCGCACGCCGACGGGCCCTGCACCGCGGTGGCGGCCAGAGGTCGGCGTCGACTTGCAGAATCGACGCAACCTTACGGCAGGGGACCGCCCGAATTGGAAGTGAATGCGACACAGATCACAGGTGAAAGCTGAAACTTTCCCTTGCAACCGAAGGTAAATGAAGGGTCAAGTCGGTGATTCCCAGTGTCCGTCCGACTATCGGAAGTGATCACCGGTCGTGCGGTGGGAGGCACCGCGCCTGGTCCGTTCGTGTGCGCCGGGCGTGCGGGACACCGCGCGGGCGCGGGGCAACGGGGACACACCACCCCCTGTGCTGCGAGGACTACCATCGGGCCATGACCCGTGTACTGCTCGCCGAGGATGACGCGTCCATCTCGGAACCGCTGGCCAGAGCCCTGCGCCGGGAGGGATACGAGGTCGAGGTCAGGAAGGACGGCCCCGGCGCCCTGGAAGCCGGGCTGCGCGACGCCATCGACCTGGTCGTGCTGGACCTGGGCCTGCCCGGCATGGACGGCCTGGAGGTCTGCCGGCGGCTGCGCAACGAGGGCCACGCCTTCCCGGTGCTGGTCCTCACCGCACGGGCCGACGAGGTGGACACGGTCGTCGGCCTCGACGCGGGCGCCGACGACTACGTCACCAAGCCCTTCCGCCTCGCCGAACTGCTCGCCCGGGTCCGCGCCCTGCTGCGCCGGGGCGCCGCCACCGAGGCCGCCGCCCCGCCCGCCACCCACGGCGTACGCATCGACGCCGAGTCGCACCGCGCCTGGATGGGCGAGGAGGAACTCCACCTCACCGCCAAGGAGTTCGACCTGCTGCGGGTGCTGGTGCGGGACGCGGGCCGGGTCGTCACCCGCGACCAGCTGATGCGCGAGGTCTGGGACACCACCTGGTGGTCGTCGACCAAGACCCTCGACATGCACATCTCCTGGCTGCGCAAGAAGCTCGGCGACGACGCCGCCAACCCGCGCTTCATCGCCACCGTGCGCGGGGTCGGCTTCCGCTTCGAGAAGAGCTGAGCCCTCCACCCCATGCGCCGCCGTCTGATCCAGTCCACCCTCGCCGTGGTGCTCGTGGTCCTCGCCGTCTTCGGCGTCTCCCTGGTGCTGGTGGAGTCCCGCACAGTCGAGGAGAGCGTCGAGGAGAGCGTCCGTTCCGAGGCCGTACGCCTGGTGTCCGTGGTGGAGAGCAGGCTGGTCAACGAGGAGCCCGTCACCGAGGAGACGCTGCGCACCACGGTCGAGGGCGACCGCTACATCCGCGTCGAGGTGCCCGGCCGCCCGCCCATCGTCTTCGGCGACAAGCCCGCGGACGACGTCATCGAGGCGCGGCAGACCGGTGCCCAGGGTGAGACCGTCGTCGTCCAGCAGTCCGAGGGCACGGTGCGCGCGGAGGTGGGCCGCACCCTGCTGATCATCCTCGCCGTCACGCTGCTCGCGATCGTCGCCGCCGCGATCCTCGCCGTACGGCAGGCGCACCGCGTCGCCGCCCCGCTCACCGACCTCGCCGAGACCGCCGAACGCCTCGGCTCCGGCGATCCCCGGCCCCGGCACCGCCGGTACGGCGTGCCGGAACTGGACCGGGTCGCCGACGTGCTCGACGCCAGCGCCGAACGCATCGGCCGCATGATCACCGCCGAGCGGCGTCTCGCCGCCGACGCCTCCCACCAGCTCCGCACCCCGCTCACCGCCCTGTCGATGCGACTGGAGGAGATCATCGCGACGGCCGACACCGACGACCCCGAGGAACGGGTCACGGTCAAGGAGGAGGCGACCATCGCGCTGGCGCAGGTCGAACGCCTCACCGACGTCGTGCAGCGGCTTCTCACCAACTCCCGCGACCCCCGCTCCGGCTCCGCCGTCGCCTTCGACCTCGACGAGGTCGTCAAGCAGCAGACGGAGGAGTGGAAGCCCGCGTACCGCGTCGACGGCCGCGCGATCGTACGCTCCGGCAAGACGGGGCTGCGGGTCGTCGGCACCCCGGGAGCGGTGGCCCAGGTGCTGGCCACCTGCATCGAGAACGCGCTGATGCACGGCGGCGGCACGGTCGCGCTGCGCACCCGCGTCACCGGCAACCAGGTCGTCGTGGAGGTCACCGACGAAGGTCCGGGCGTCGACCCGACGCTCGGCTCGCGGGTCTTCGAACGCACCGTCAGCGGCCACAACTCCACCGGGCTGGGCCTCGCCGTCGCACGCGACCTCGCCGAGGCCGACGGCGGACGGCTGGAACTGCTACAGCTGCACCCGCCGGTGTTCGCCCTCTTCCTGAGCCGCGACGCGGATCAGCCGGTCTGACACCGCGACGGCGGCGCCCGCGCCCGGCGTAGCGGGGTCCGTACGGGTCTGGAGGGGGACGCCTGCCTGCGTCGGCGCCTGCACCGGATCGGCCGGGTCGAGCGGGTCGGCCGGGTCGCCCGCGGGGGCCGTCTCGCCTGTGGGAGCCGGCCGTGCGCCGGCCCGGTGGCGGAAGACCCAGGTGCGGTAGGACCAGAACCGGAACACGGTGCCCAGGCCGAGCCCGATCACGTTCTTGGCGACGTTGTCCGCCAGCGGCGAGGTGAAATCCAGGCCGTAGTGGGACACCGCCAGCACGCCGTTCTCGATCACCAGGCCGACGCCGCTGAAGAAGAGGAACAGCGACAGCTCCCGCTGCACGCGGCTCTTGTCGGCGTGCCGGTACGTCCAGTAGCGGTTGCCGACGTAGTTGGTGCCGATCGCCACCGCCGTGGCGATCACCCCGGAGCGCACGGTCGCCAGGTCCAGCACCCGTATGCACAGGTTGAACACGACGACGTTCACCAGCACGCCGAAAGCGCCGACGGTGCCGAACTTTGCGAGTTCGCGGGCGAGCCCCCGCAGGCGTGCCGAGACGCCGCGCCCTTCACTCATAGCGATCGCTCGGTCCCCGTTTCTGGTCGGCTCCTCCGTGGAGGCGTTCGCCGCCTCATGCTAACCAGGACCCCGCACGCGGGCATCGTCCTCGAGTACTACGGGCAAGCCCGCACGGGCGGACGACGCGGCCCGCCGGGAGGGGCCGGCCGTCAGGCCCGGACGGAGACCGAGAAGAAGAGCCGCTTCTCCGCAGAGGTGTCCTCGTCCGCACCCCCGCACCGGAAGCAGTGGCGGAGGGCGATCTCCGTCCGCCCTTCCGCGACGGCCCGGAAGCGCAGGGACAGCGTGCCGCCGGAGCCGACGAGGTCGGGGGAGTCGGCCTCGTACTCCTCGCCGATCCTCTCCACGACGCTCCCGTCGGGACCCTCGACGATCCAGCGGAACCCGGTCGAGGCGTTGTCCTCCACCTCGATCACGAACGTGTCACCGACCGGCACCGTGACGTGCCGGTCGCGTGCGTCGAAGGTCCACGGCGTCACTCCCAGATACGCCCACAGCGGGCCGGCCTGCCACAGCGCGGCACCGGCGAGCGCCAGCACCACCCCCACCGCCAGCCCCGCGAAGAAGGGCCTCCGGCCCGGACGCTCACGCATTCAGCTCCCCCGTTCCCCCGCCGTCCCGCCCCGTGACGCTCATCACCCGGCGACCGAAGGGAGTGCGCCGATGACGCTGCGCGATCCTACCTGCGAGGGAGGGGCGACGGCCGGGCCGGGCGGCGGCGGATAGGCTGGAGACCGTGACGTTCCCCGTAGTCGGCATGGTCGGCGGCGGACAGCTCGCCCGTATGACACACGAGGCCGGCATCCCCCTCGGCATCAGATTCAGGCTCCTCTCCGACACCCCGCAGGACTCCGCGGCCCAGGTGGTGAGCGACGTCGTCGTCGGCGACTACCGCGACCTGGACACGCTGCGGGCCTTCGCCCGCGGGTGTGACGTGATCACCTTCGACCACGAGCATGTGCCCACCGCGCACCTGCGCGCCCTGGAGGCGGAGGGCATCCCCGTGCGCCCCGGCCCGGACGCGCTGGTGCACGCCCAGGACAAGGGCGTCATGCGGGCCCGGCTCGACGCGATCGGCGTGCCCTGCCCGCGGCACCGCATCGTCGCCGACCCCGCCGACGTCGTGGCCTTCGCCGCCGAGGGATCGGGCTTCCCGGTGGTGCTGAAGACCGTGCGCGGCGGCTACGACGGCAAGGGCGTGTGGGTCGTGGACGGCGCCGACGAGGCCGCCGAGCCGTTCCGCGCCGGCGTCCCGGTACTCGCCGAGGAGAAGGTCGACTTCGCGCGCGAACTGGCCGCGAACGTCGTGCGCTCCCCGCACGGCCAGGCCGTCGCCTACCCCGTCGTGGAATCGGTCCAGGTGAACGGCGTGTGCGACACCGTGATCGCGCCCGCGCCCGGCCTCGACCCCGACCTGGCCGCCGCCGCGCAGGAACTCGCCCTGAAGGTCGCCGCCGAACTCGGCGTCGTCGGCCACCTCGCGGTGGAGCTCTTCGAGACCCGTGACGGCCGCATCCTCGTCAACGAGCTGGCCATGCGCCCGCACAACTCCGGTCACTGGACCATGGACGGCGCCGTCACCTCGCAGTTCGCCAACCACGTGCGCGCGGTGTTGGACCTGCCGCTCGGCGACCCGCGGCCGCGCGCCCCCTGGACCGTCATGGCCAACGTGCTCGGTGGCGACTACCCCGACATGTACACCGCGTACCTGCACTGCATGGCCCGCGACCCGCAGCTCAAGATCCACATGTACGGCAAGGACGTGAAGCCCGGCCGCAAGGTCGGCCACGTCAACACCTACGGCGACGACCTGGCCGACGTACGCGAACGCGCCGCCCACGCCGCCGGCTACCTGCGAGGGACGATCCAGGAGTGACCCCACCCGCCACCCCGTCCGCCTCCCGGCCCGGCGCGCCCGTCGTCGGCATCGTCATGGGCTCGGACTCCGACTGGCCCGTGATGGAAGCCGCCGCCAAGGCCCTCGACGAGTTCGAGGTCCCCTACGAGGTGGATGTCGTCTCCGCGCACCGCATGCCGCGCGAGATGGTCCGCTACGGCGAGGAGGCCGCCGGCCGCGGCCTGAAGGCGATCATCGCCGGCGCCGGCGGCGCCGCCCACCTGCCCGGCATGCTCGCCTCCGTCACCCCGCTGCCGGTCGTCGGCGTGCCCGTGCCGCTGAAGTACCTGGACGGCATGGACTCGCTGCTGTCCATCGTGCAGATGCCGGCCGGGATCCCCGTGGCCACCGTCTCCGTCGGCGGCGCCCGCAACGCCGGGCTGCTCGCCGTCCGCATGCTCGCCGCACAGGACCCGGACCTGCGGGAGCGGATGACCTCCTTCCTGGACGACCTCAACGAACAGGCCACCGAGAAGGGCCGGCGGCTGCGCGCCAAGGTCGCGGCCGCCGAGGACGGCTTCGGCTTCGGAGGGGGAGCCCGATGAACGACGCCGCCACACACCTCGACCGGGCGCGGGCCCTGCTCGCCGAACACCCGGTCGTGGACGGTCACAACGACCTGCCCTGGGCGCTTCGCGAGCAGGTCGCCTACGACATCGACCGGCGCGACATCGCCGGCGACACCTCCGCCCACCTGCACACCGACATTCCGCGGCTGCGGGCCGGAGGCGTCGGCGCGCAGTTCTGGTCGGTGTACGTGCGCACCGACCTCACCGGAGACGCCGCCGTCAGCGCCACCCTGGAACAGATCGACGTCGTACGGCAGCTGCTCGACCGCTATCCCGGCGACCTCGCGTTCGCGGGTACCGCCGACGAGATGGAGGCCGCGCGGGCGCAGGGACGCATCGCGTCGCTGATGGGCGCCGAGGGCGGCCACTCCATCGGCAACTCCCTCGCCACGCTGCGCGCGTTCCACGAGCTGGGCGTCCGCTACATGACGCTGACCCACAACGACACCATCGACTGGGCCGACTCCGCGACGGACGACCCGCGCCACGACGGCCTCTCCCGCTTCGGCGAGGAGGTCGTCCGCGAGATGAACCGCTGCGGCATGCTCGTCGACCTCTCCCACGTCGCCGCCACCACGATGCGCCACGCGCTGCGCGTCACCGAGGCGCCGGTGATCTTCTCGCACTCCTCCTCCCGTGCCGTCTGCGACCACCCGCGCAACATCCCCGACGACGTGCTGGAACTGCTGCCGCGCAACGGCGGCGTGGCCATGGCCACCTTCGTGCCCAAGTTCGTGCTGCCGGAGGCCGTCGCCTGGACGCGGGCCGCCGACGAGAACATGCGCGCCCACGGCCTGCACCACCTCGATCTCAGCGCCGAGGGCAAGAACGTCCAGCGCGCCTTCGAGGAGGCCAACCCGCGCCCCGTCGCCACTCCGTCGACCGTGGCCGACCACCTCGACCACATGCGCGAGGTCGCCGGCATCGACCACATCGGCATCGGCGGCGACTACGACGGCACCGCGTTCACGCCCTCCGGCCTGGACGACGTCGCCGGCTACCCCCACCTGATCGCGGAGCTGCTGCGCCGCGGCTGGTCCGACGCGGACCTGGCCAAGCTGACCTGGTCCAACGCGGTCCGCGTCCTCCGCGACGCCGAAGCCGTCGCCGCGGACCTGAAGACCCGTCGCGGGCCCTCCATCGCGACGCTCCAGCAGCTCGACGGCTGAACCGCCTCCGCCCGGGACCCCGGCGCCGCCCCGTCAGGAGGGGCGCCGGGGTCCTCCGGTGTGCGGGCGCGGAGCCGCTCAGCCTGCCGAGCGCGCACCGGCGGACGCCATGCCCAGCCAGGTGTGCGGGTTGCCCTCCCAGCACCAGCCCAGCTTCGGTGCCCTCTTGCTGATCCAGAGGGCCGGGACACGGCGGTCGCCGCACCGCGAGCCGCCCAGGGAGAAGCACTTGTTCTTCGCCAGCACCTCCGGGAAGTGCGTGACGAGGGCGACGCCCTCCTCGATGGTGAGCGGCGTCCGCTTCCGCTCCGCGACGGTCTTCATCGCCTCGCCGGGCACGACGCCGCAGAACTCCTCCCCGCGTTCGACGTCGAGCAGCAGGTAGACGTCGTCGTCCGGCAGTTCGATCCCCTCGGGGGCGACGAACCGCTCCAGGGAGCCCGGCTCGAAGGAGTGGTCCACGAACCCGGGGAGGCGACCGCGATGCAGGGTGGTCCGCGGCACCGTCTCCTCGATCGGGGCCGCGCCCCGCGTGACGACCAGGAGGAACGGTATGCGTCCGCCGTCGGTGTCGCGGGGGCCGGTCGTCGCCGTGGCCCGGTCGCGCAGCGGGGCGACGGCAGCGGCGAACGCCTCCGGGTCCACGCCCGCCAGCGACGGGTACCCGCGGTCGACCAGAGTGCGGACCTGCCGGTCGAATTCGACGGCGCGGTCGAAGGGTGTCTCGGCGGTCTCCGGAGTCTCGGTCAAAGGCGTTCCTTCCGGGGCGGTGGAGCGAGCGGTGGAGTCGACGGTGGGGCTGGCGGTGAAGTGAGCGATGGAGCGCGACGCATCGTAGTCCGAAGGTAAACTTACGACGGTGGTAAGGAGTGCGTCAAGGGAAAAGTAGGCTCGGGGTAGGATTTCCGTCCATGGGACTCGACTCGACCACCGCCGCGGGCGGCACGACGGGTGTCGTAGCGGCTCCCGGCCTGCGCGAGGCCAAGAAGCGCGAGACGCGGCAGCTGATCTCCGACCGGGCCACCGTGCTCTTCATCGAGCAGGGCTTCGAGCGCACCACCATCGCCGAGATCGCCGACGCCGCCCGCGTCGCGAAGAAGACGGTCACCAACTACTTCCCGTACAAGGAGGACCTGGCCTTCGACCACCAGGAGGAGTTCGTCGGAGCCCTGGCCCGCACCGTCGCCGCCCGCGCGCCCGGGGAGACCGCCCTCGCGGCGCTGCGGCGGACCTTTCTGGCCGCCGTCGCCGCGCAGGACCCCGTCGCCGGCTTCGCCGGGTTCGAGTTCACCCGCATGATCGCGGACAGCGCCACCCTGACGACCTGCCTGCGCGGCCTCCACGACCAGCGCGAGCACCGGCTCGCCGCCGCCCTCGCCGAGGCCACCGGCGCCCCCGTCGACGCCATCACGCCGCGCACCGCGGCCGCCCTGCTCGGCGGCGTCCACCGCGTGCTGTTCGACCGCATCATGGCCCTCACGCTCGCCGGGCGCACCAACCCGGAGATCGCCGCCGTCCTCCACGACGAGGCCGAACGCGCCTTCGCCCTCCTCGCTCCCGCCCTCGACGCCTACGCCCCCGCCTGACGCCGCACTCCTCGCCCGGTGCCGCAGTGATGGCGTCGGCTCCCGGGGTGCGCTTGTTGCGGTTACTGCGAATAATGCGAAGAGTAGCTCCGAGTGCCGCGTCAACACCCGAGGAGCCCGTGATGACCAAATCCCGGATCCCCTCGTCCGAGGCCTTGCCCCCGGACTCCAGCCGAGTCGCCCACGAGGCCACCCGCCGGGTACGGGACTACCTGCAGGCCAACCGGCAGCAGCGGAAGATCCGCGTGACCGTGGAGGGCGAGGACCGGCGTCCTCTGGAACTCCCCCGGGAGGCGGTCGAACTGCTCGCCGGCATGCTCGCCCACATGGGAGCCGGGCGCAGTGTCGCCATCGTTCCCCGGGACGCCGAGCTGACCACGCAGCAGGCCGCCGACCTCCTCAACGTGTCACGGCCCTTCCTGATCGGGTTGCTCGAGGCCGGGGAGATCGAATACCGAACCGTCGGAACGCATCGGCGCATCACGGCTTCCTCGCTCCTGGGCTACAAGGCCCGGGACGACCAGCGGCGGCGTCATGCGGCGGACGAACTCACCGAACTCGGCCAGGACATGGGGCTGATCTGATCACATGGCGTTCGTAGCGCTCTATGACGCGAACGTGCTGTATCCCAGCACACTCCGGGACGTCCTGATCCGTGTGGCCCAGGCGGGTCTCGTGCAGGCCAAGTGGACGGAACGCATCCTCGACGAACTGTTCCGCAACCTCAAAGCGAACCGACCGGATCTCGATCCCGACAAGCTCGACCGCACGAGACGACTGATGAACGGAGCGGTCCGGGACTGCCTCGTCACGCGCTGAGCCCCTCGTCCCGGCCGTGGAACTCCCTGACCCGGACGATCGCCATGTGGTTGCGGCAGCGATACGGGCGAAGGCCCAGGTGATCGTCACCGCCAACCTGAAGGACTTCCCACAGGACAAGCTCGCCCCCTGGGACATCGAAGCGTCACACCCCGATGCCTTCCTGGAGGCGCAGGTCGACCTCGATCCCTCTGTCGTGTACGCAGCGGTTCAGCAGATCGCGGACAGCAGGCGTCGCCCTCCCGGAACGGTCGAGGACGTGCTCACCAGTCTCGAGCGCGAAGGGCTCGTCCCGTCGGTCGCAGCCCTCCGCGCGATCGCCTGAGCTGAGCCTCATCCCTCTCCGCTCTCAGCCCTGGCCGCCGTGGACGACGAGGGCCCAGGAGAGGCAGCCGAGGGAGGCGATGCCGAGCAGGGTGCGGGCGTGGTTCCAGCGGACCCAGCGACGCTCGAACGCCTGCCGCGCGCCCGTCGGTTCGTCCGGAGCCGCAGCGTCCAGGTCGTTGTTCAGCGGCACGTTCACGCGGAAGGTGATCGCGAGCGTGAACGCGTAGAGGAGGAAGGCGGCGAGCGTCCAGAACGACACGCGCGTCGTCTCGCCGCCGAGATGCAACACCCCCGCGACGAGCACCACGACGGGCGCGCCCGCGAACGCCAGGCCGAACCAGCCGTTGAGGATCTTGCGGTTGACCGCCCGCATGGCCTCGGTGAAGGTGCGGTCGTCGCACGCGCCGAGCCCCGGCATCACCGCGATGGAGAACGCGAAGTAGAGCCCGGCCATCACCCCCGTGAGCAGTGTCGCCGCGACCAGCGCGACTCCCTGCCAGACCTCCAGCACGGCACCCTCCTCGCGGCTTCCGGGCCCTCGACTTCCGTCGTTCGAGTCAAGCCGAATCCGCACGTGAGCGCCACCGATACCGAGGAGAATCTGCCGCGACCCGACGCAGACGCGCTCACCGCCCGCCGTCGAGCGGTCGACGGGCCCGGTCGGGCGGGGCACCACGCGGGACGCCCCCGCCAGGGGCGGGGGCGTCCGGGAAGAGGTGCAGTTCAGGGCAGGTTGCGGGCCATGACGATGCGCTGGACCTGGTTGGTGCCCTCGTAGATCTGGGTGATCTTCGCGTCGCGCATCATGCGCTCCAGCGGGTAGTCGCGGGTGTAGCCGTAGCCGCCGAGGAGCTGGACCGCGTCGGTGGTGATCTCCATCGCGGCGTCGGAGGCGTAGCACTTGGCCGCGGCGCCGAAGAACGTCAGGTCGGCGTCCACCCGCTCGGACTTCGCGGCGGCCGCGTACGTCAGCTGGCGGGCGGCCTCCAGCTTCATGGCCATGTCGGCCAGCATGAACTGCACGCCCTGGAAGTCGCCGATCGGCTTGCCGAACTGCTTGCGTTCCCTGACGTAGCCCTTGGCGTAGTCCAGGGCACCCTGGGCGATGCCGAGGGCCTGGGCGGCGATGGTGATGCGGGTGTGGTCGAGGGTCTTCATCGCCGTGGCGAAGCCGGTGCCCTCGTCGCCGATCATGCGGTCGGCGGGGACGCGCACGTTGTCGAGGTAGACCTCGCGGGTGGGGGAGCCCTTGATGCCGAGCTTCTTCTCCGGGGCGCCGAAGGAGACGCCCTCGTCGTCCTTCTCGATCACGAAGGCCGATATGCCGCCGCGGGTCTTCTTGTCCGCATCGGTCACGGCCATGACCGTGTAGAACTCGGAGACGCCGGCGTTGGTGATCCAGCGCTTGACGCCGTTCAGGACGTAGTGGTCTCCGTCACGTACCGCGCGGGTCTTCATGCCGCCCGCGTCGGAGCCGGCGTCGGGCTCGCTGAGGCAGTAGGAGAACATCGCGTCGCCCTTGGCCAGCGGCGTCATGTACCGCTTCTTCAGCTCCTCGGATCCGGAGAGGATCACCGGGAGCGAGCCCAGCTTGTTGACCGCCGGGATCAGGGAGGACGAGGCGCAGGCGCGCGCGACCTCCTCGATGACGATGACGGTCGCCAGGGCGTCCGCGCCCGCACCGCCGTACGCCTCGGGGACGTGCACGGCGTGCAGGTCGTTCGCCACGAGGGCGTCGAGCGCTTCCTGGGGGAAGCGGGCCTCCTCGTCCACCGCCGTCGCGAACGGTGCGATCTTGGCCTCGACGAGTGCGCGCACCGAGTCGCGGAGCATGTCGTGCTCCTCGGCCGGACGGTAGAGGTCGAAGTCGGGGACTCCTGCCACGGTGTCTCACTCCCGGGATGCTAATGACCGTTAAGTAACACGGATTCTAGGCGCTTTCCTCGCCGAGCCCACGTGAGCTACCTCTCCGGGTATCCCTAGATATGCTGCGGGCACCCCACCGTTTCGCCGCGTCGTCCAGGAGTAGCCATGGCCCACCAGGCCCCGCCCAGGATCACCGTGATCGGCACCGGCTACCTCGGTGCCACCCACGCCGCCGCGATGGCCGATCTCGGCTTCGAGGTGCTGGGACTGGACGTGCTGCCCGAGAAGATCGAGATGCTCTCGCGCGGCGAGGTGCCGATGTACGAGCCGGGCCTGGAGGAGCTGCTGCGGCGGCACGTGGCCGGCCTCGAGGGCGCCAGCGGGCGGCTCCGCTTCACCACCTCCTACGAGGAGGTCGCCGACTTCGGCGACGTGCACTTCGTCTGCGTGAACACCCCGCAGCGGCATGGCGAGTACGCCGCCGACATGAGCTACGTGGACACGGCGATCGAGTCGCTCGCGCCGCTGCTGCGCCGCCGGGCGCTGGTGGTCGGCAAGTCCACGGTGCCGGTGGGCAGCGCGGACCGGCTCGCCGCGCGCCTCGCGGAGCTGTCGCCGGCCGGGGAGGGCGAGGTCGAGCTGGCGTGGAACCCGGAGTTCCTGCGCGAGGGGTTCGCCGTCGACGACACGCTGCACCCGGACCGCATCGTGGTCGGCGTCCGCAGCGAGCGTGCGGAGACCCTGCTGCGCGAGGTGTACGCGAAGCCGGTCGCCGAGGGTTCGCCGTTCGTGGTCACGGACTTCCCGACCGCCGAGCTGGTGAAGGCCGCGGCGAACTCGTTCCTCGCCACGAAGATCTCCTTCATCAACGCGATGGCCGAGGTGTGCGAGGCCGCCGACGGCGACGTGGTGAAGCTGGCCGAGGCCATCGGCCACGACGAGCGGATCGGGCGCAAGTTCCTGCGCGCCGGCATCGGCTTCGGCGGCGGCTGCCTGCCGAAGGACCTGCGGGCGTTCATGGCCCGCGCCGGCGAGCTGGGCGCCGACCAGGCGCTGACCTTCCTGCGCGAGATCGACTCGATCAACATGCGGCGCCGCGGGCACATGGTCGAGCTGGCCCGGGAGGCCGTCGGCGGCGGGCTGCTCGGCAAGCGGGTCGCGGTGCTCGGCGCCACCTTCAAGCCGGACTCCGACGACGTGCGGGACTCGCCCGCACTGAACGTCGCAGGTCAGCTGCACCTCCAGGGTGCGCAGGTGACCGTCTACGACCCGAAGGGCATGGAGAACGCCCGCCGCCTCTTCCCGACGCTCGGGTACGCGGACAGTGCCCTGGCAGCGGTGCGCGGAGCGGACGTGGTGCTGCACCTGACGGAGTGGCGCGAGTTCGGCGAGCTGGATCCGGCGGTGCTGGCGGACGCGGTGGCGGAACGGCGCATCCTGGACGGCCGCAACACCCTGGACGCCGCGCTGTGGCGGAAGGCCGGCTGGACGTTCCGCGCCCTGGGCCGGCCGACGGCCTGAGCCCGACGGCCTGAGCCCGGCGGCTCCCGCTTGCCGACCGAGGCGCGGGCCTTGGCCCGGGAGGGTCCCGGCCCCCCCGGGGCGGCTGCCCGGGGCCGGCCGTCGGGCCGTTCGCGAGGACGACTCCGGCCCGGCGTCCGCGCCGGTCGGACCGCGCGTCGGCCCGCACACCCGGAGCGCCCGTGCACGGCGAGGGCGGCGGGTCCGCTTCGACCGGCGGCAACCCTCCCTCCCCGGGCGGCGGTCGGGCGGCCGTCGGGTGTCCGGGCGGCGGGAGGGCGCGGTCGTCGGCCCTGGTGCGCCTCGGCCCGGTCAACGGGTCACGGCGGGGCGTCGGACCCCGGGTCCGGTGAGCCCGCGCCGTGCGGCGGGCCGGCGGAGCCCGTACGGCGGCGGTCGCGGTAGGCGCGCATCTTCGCGCGGCTGCCGCAGAGCTGCATGGAGCACCAGCGGCCCCGGCCGGCCGGGCTGCGGTCGTAGAAGGCCCACAGGCAGTCCTCCGCCTCGCACGCCTTGAGGCGCTGCCAGCTGCCGTCGGCCGCCGCGGCGGCGATGTCCGCCGCGATGCGGGAGGCGAACAGCGCGGCGCCCGCGAGTCCCGGCGCGGGGCGCAGGCGCGCACCTCCGTCGGCGGTGACGGCGAGCACCAGCGGTGCCTCCGCCAGCATCGCGTCCAGGGTGCGTGAGGTCGCCTCGGGCAGGTCGCAGCCGGCGTGGGCGAGGCACGCCGCGCGCAGCGCCTCGCGGAGTTCCCGCAGCGCGGGCAGGTCGCCGGCGGCCAGGCGCATCCCCCGCAGGCCGTGCGCGGCGACGAACTCCTCGAGGCCGTCGGGGTCGTCGAACGCGTCGCGGTCGTCCTCGATGTCCCAGGTGTTGACCAGGTCCTGCACCAGAGCGAGCTGCTGCGGCGCTCTGCGGTCTCCCATGCTTGCCAGGTTACCCGTCACCGGCCATCATGAGGTAACCGCGTTACTGCTTGCGCGCTGTTAGCGGTAACCATCGTGTCTACAGGGAGGAGCCCGTCATGGCCGTCGCCACCATGGGCGTCACCGTGCTCGACTGTCCGGACCCCAAGGCGCTCGCCGAGTTCTACGGCGCGGTGCTGGGCTGGCAGGTGGACGTGGGGGACGAGCCGGACTGGGTCGAGCTGATCGGGCCGCACGGCCGGACGCTCGCGTTCCAGGAGGCGCCGGGCCACGTTCCGCCGCAGTGGCCGGGCAACGAGCGCAACGAGCACCCGCAGCAGTTCCACCTCGACCTGGACGTGACGAAGGACCGCCTGGACGAGGCGGAGCGGCAGGTGCTCGCGCTGGGCGCACGGCTCCTCGAAGGGGACGGCGGCGGCAAGCGTGACTGGCGCGTCTACGCCGACCCCGCCGGCCACCCCTTCTGTCTCTGCGCCTGCTGACGGAGTCCGGCGCCCGCCGTGACGCCCGGCTCCGGCGGGAACACGGGGTCCTGCCGCCGCGGCACGAGACGATCTCCACCTCGTGCCGCGCGCCTCGGGGCCTGCTGCGCCCTCAGCATGCGGCGGCGGGTGCGACCCCGCTCGTCGGAGTCGCACCCGCCGTGCACCGCGTGGCGGTACGGGTCACTGGCCGCCCTCGACCGTGACCTTCGCACCGGAGTTCATCTGCTCCACCATCTGCTCGACGCGCTCCATGTCCCACCTGAGCGAGCCGCCGGGTGCGGACCCGCTGAGCGGCATGTTCAGGGACTTGCCCTCGCCGCCGCTGACGCTCTTCATGGCCCAGAACATCTCCGCCAGGTCGAACAGGCTCATGTCCTTGTCGACCTTGAGAGTGTCCAGCCCGGCGCCCATCGTGGGGTACAGCCTGAACGGGTTGAGGATCGTGGACGGCGTCGCTGTCTGGCTCGCCAGCGCGGAGAGGAACTTCTGCTGGTTCTTGGTCCGCTCCAGGTCGCTGCCCGCCTCGTAGCGGTTGCGGACGAAGGCGAGGGCCTGCTTGCCGTCGAGGGTCTGCTTGCCCGCCTTGAAGTCGGCGCCGGAGTTCTTGTCCTTGATGTCGCGCGGGATGTCCATCTCGACGCCGCCGACCGCGTCCACGATCTTGGCGAAGCCCCCGAAGCCGATCTCCGCGTAGTGGTCGATCTTGAGGCCGGTGTTGTACTCCACCGTGCGCGTCAGCAGCGTGGGCCCGTCCATCGAGTAGGAGGCGTTCAGCTTGCTCTGTCCCGGCGAGGCGAACTCCTTGCCGCTCTCGGAGCCGGTGAATTCCGGGATGGTGACGTAGGAGTCGCGGGGGAGCGAGACCAGCGTGTTCCCCTCCGGTCCGACGTGCAGGATCATCATGGTGTCCGTGCGGCCGCCGTCGGTCGGGCCGCCGGTGTGCAGTTCCTTCATCTCCTCCTCGGTCAGCCCCTCGCGGCTGTCCGAGCCGACGATCAGGTACGTCGTCCCCTCGCCGTCCTCCGGCCGGTCCTGGACTATGCCCAGGTCCACCTCGCGGCGCAGCTTGGAGTCGGCCCAGAAGTAGGTGCCGACCGACCACACCAGCAGCACCACGACGACGGTCACCAGGATGCGCTTGAAGCGGGTACCGGCCGACGCGCGCGGACGTCCGGACTCGGGGGCTCCCACGTAGCCGCCGCGGTCGCCGACGCCCCGTCCGCCGTAGACCTGGCCCTGGCTGTAGCCGGAGTCGTAGACCGACCCGTCCCCGTACCCGTCGTCGTACCTGTTGTCGTACCCGTCGTCATACCGCGGCCCGCCCTGCGGCGGCACGGTCGGGGGACGCCGGACGTGCGGCATGGCGCGGGCGCCCTCCGGCTCGGAGGCGGCGGAGCCGCGCCCGTACCGGTCGCGAGGTTCGTCGATCCATCCGTCGGGCCACTGGTTCATGCACGGCAGTGTGCCCGGCCCCGTGGCCGCCGCACAGGGCGGGGTCGGAATCGGGGCGGGGCTGTAGCAGACCTGTCGAAAACCGGGGGTGCGGGGTCCCGATTCGTCCCGGCCTAAAGTGGCCGTCATGACCGAACAGGCATCCGCCGGTGCGGACGGCGCCCTCCCGGGCAAGCCGACCGCCGCCGCACGCACCACCCTCAGCCAGATCATGACCGCGGCCGACACCAACCTGCTGGGCACCGTCCACGGCGGGGTGATCATGAAGTTCGTCGACGACGCGGCGGGCGCGGTCGCCGGACGGCACTCGGGCGGGCCGGCGGTCACCGCCTCGATGGACGAGATGGTCTTCCTCAACCCCGTGCACGTCGGCGACCTGGTGCACGTGAAGGCGCAGGTCAACTGGACCGGCCGGTCGTCCATGGAGGTCGGGGTGCGGGTACTGGCCGAGCGGTGGAACGAGTCCACCCCGGCGGTTCAGGTGGGCAGCGCCTACCTCGTGTTCGCCGCGGTCGACGAGAACGGCAGGCCGCGCGCCGTCCCGCAGGTCGTGCCGGAGACGGAGCAGGACAAGCGCCGCTACCAGGAGGCGCAGATCCGGCGCACCCACCGGCTCGCGCGCCGCCGCGCCATCAAGGAGCTGCGGGAGAAGCGCGCCGCGGAAGGGCTCGACGACTGACGGCGGCGGCCCGGTCACCCGAGAGCGGGTGACCGGGCCGCCGGTTCCGGGATGCCCCGGAGGGGGTCGCTCAGCGCGTCACGGCGGCGGCGTCCCGGCCCTTCGGCACGGCGGCGCGGGCGTCCTCGTGCCGCATCCACACCGTGCGCTGCGGGAACGGGATCTCCACGCCCGCCGCGTCCAGGTTGTCCTTGACCCGGCGGCGCATCTCGCGGGTGACGCCCCACTGCTTCAGCGGCTGCGTCTTCACGGCCATCCGCACCACGACGGCGTCCGCGTCCAGCGACTGCACGCCCCACACGGACGGCTCCTCCAGCAGCAGCGCGCCCTGCTCCGGGTCCGCGTGCAGCTCGCGGCCGGTGCGCTCCAGCACCTCGTACACGGTGTCCAGGTTGGAGTCGTACGCCACACCGACGTCGAGGACGGCACGCGCCCAGTCCTGGCTGTCGTTCTTCACGCGCAGAATCTCGCCGTTGCGGATGTGCCACAGGCCACCCGTCAGGTCGCGGACCTGGGTGAGCCGCAGGCCCACGTGCTCCACCTCGCCGATCGCCTCGCCGAGGTCGACGGTGTCACCGACGCCGTACTGGTCCTCGACCATGATCAGCAGGCCGGAGAGGTAGTCGGCCACCAGGCTCTGCGCACCGAAGCCGATGGCCAGACCCACGACACCGGCGCTGGCCAGCAGCGGGCCGAGCGCGATGCCGACCTCGCCGAGCACCATGGCCAGCGCCATGATGCCGATCACCACGGTCACGATGCTGCTGAGCACCGCGCCGATGGTCCTGGCACGCTGCTCGCGGCGCTCGCGCGCCCGCCCGGCGTCCCGCTGGAGCACGGCGGGCCCGCGGCCGTTGCGGCGCGGCGTGCCGTCCTCCTCCCCCTTCGCGGGCTGGAGGATGCGGGCGACGACGCGGGCGATGGCCCGCTTGGCGAGGGCGCGCACGAGGAGGGCGCCGAGGATGATCCCCAGAATGCTGGCGGCGCCGGCGATGATCGCCTCGCCGTTGTCCCGGAGCCAGCCCGGCATCTCCAGCGCCAGGACGTTCGTGCTGCTGAGGGTGTGTGAGGCGGGCGCTTCCACGGGAAGTCTCTCCAGTCCGTCGTCGGATTGCCGATCGGTCAGAGCATCCGAACGTACTCGGGGGCTTCTCCCGAGGTCAAAGGCGCGGCGCAGGCCCCCAGCACCCCGGCAGGGTCTTCACGGCGGCTGCGCACGGCGTACTCATCCGTGGTCTGAGTACACCGACGGATTCCGCCCGCGTCCCCGGCGCGGGAACCTGCCGCGTATGACGAACAGCACGCCGAACGCTCCCTGCCCGGACTGCGGGCGGCCGCTGCCCGCCCCGGCCGCGTCCGCGGCGCACTGCCCGCACTGCGGGCTGCCCGTCACCGGACCGGTCTTCGGCCGCGTGCGGTGGGTCGAGGGGGAGCTGCACCGTCTCGACCACCGGCGCGGCACGCTGCTCGCGGAGCGGCGGCGGCTGCTGGGCGAGCTGCGCGCCGGGGCGGCCCGGGTCACGGCGAACGGGCCGCAGTCCGACGGTCCGCCGGGCTCCGGCCCGCCCGCGTACGGGCCTGCGGGGTTCGGTCCGCCTCCCGCCGGGTTCGGCCCGCCCCGGCACGGCGCCGTGCCGCCGCCCCGGCCCGGACGGGAGACCTCGCCGGGCACCGCCCGCAACGTGCTGCTGGCCCTCGGTGGCGTTCTGCTCACCGTCGCCGCCCTCGCCTTCACGCTCTTCAGCTGGGGCGAGATGGGCATCGGCGGCCGGGCCGCCGTTCTCGCCACGGTGACCGTCGCCGCCGTCGCCGCCCCCGTCCTCCTGCTGCGCCGCACCCTGAACGCCACCGCCGAAGCGGTGGGCTGGGTGGCCCTGGTGCTGCTGCTCCTCGACGCCTACGCGCTCCGGCAGGTCCGGCTCCAGCACACCGACGCCCTCGCCTACACGGCGACCGCCGTCGCGGTCGTCGCCGGGCTGTGGGCGGTGTACGGCACCCTCGTGCCCCGGCCGGGGCTGCGCGGGCCGGTACCGGCCGCGGTCGTCCTCGCCCAGCTGCCGGTGCCGCTGTGGGCCGGCGCGGCGGGCGCCGGGCTGCACGGCACGGCCTGGGCCCTGCTCGCCACGGCCGCCGCCGACACGCTGCTCGCGGTCGCGCCGTGGACGGGCGCCAAACGCCCGTCGCAGGCGGTGCGCGTCACCGCCTCGGTCACGGCGCTGCTCACCGGCATACCGGCCCTCCTGCTCGCCGGATGGCTGTCGCTGGCCGCGCAGGACCCGGCGAGCGCCGTGGAGGCGGGCGCGCTGCTGCTCGCCGCGGCAGCCGTGCTGCTCTCCGCCGGGTGGCGGCGGCGCACCTACGCGGTGGCGCTGGGCTGCGCGGCCGGACTGCTCGCCGTCGCGGCCACCGGCGGACTGGTGCGCACGCTCGTGCCGTCCGTCACCTGGGTGGCGCCGGGCTACCTGCTGTGTGCCGTGCTGCTCGCGGCGGCCGTGTCCGGCGTACGGAGGCGGGGGAAGACCGGCGTCGTCGCGGAACCGAAGAGGTCGCCGCGGGCGGGCCTGCTCCTCGCCGCAGCCGGGGTCCATGCCTGCGCGCTGCTGTACGCGGCCCCGCCCCTGGCGTACGCGCTGTTCGCGCCGCTGGGGTGGGCCGAGGCGCCGTGGCGGGGAGTGCCCCGGGACGCGAGCGCGTTCGACGCCCACTGGACCGGCGACGCCGGAACCGTGATCATCCTCGGGGTCTGCGCCTCGGTCCTGGCGGTCGCGGGCCGGGTGCCCGTACCGGTGCCGGTGCCGGACGAGGTGCGGCGTGCCGCCGCCCTCGGTGCGCTCGTCCTGGGTGCGGCGGCCGTCGCCGTCGCGCCGACGGCCCTGGACCTGCCCTACGCGGCGGTGCGCGTGGTGCTCGTGGCGCTGGTCGTGGCCCTGCTCGGCCTCGCTGCCACCGGCACGGGGGGCCGGCTGAGCGCCGCCACCGCCTCCGGCGCGGCGGTCGTGACCGCGCTGACCGCGCTCGGCTGGGCCCTGACGGACCGCACGGCCACGCTGGTGACGCTGCCCGTGCTGGGCGCCGCCTTCGCGGCCGCCGCGGTCCTGTCGGCGCGGCGGCACACCGCCCGGCCGACGCGGGAGGGCGCGTCCGTCCCGCCGGGCGGCGCCGTTCCCCCGAGCGCCCCGAGCGCAGGGGCCCGTCCCGGGGGCGGCTTCGCCACCGGGATCGCCGTGGCCGCGCTGTGCGCCGCGGTGGCCGTGCTCCACGCGGCCGGTTTCGCGTGGGCGGTGCCCGTCGCGCTGGACGTTCCGCACGAGCGGGCCGCCTTCGCCGTGTTCGCCGTCGCGGCCGTCGCCGCCTGGGTGGCCGCCCGCCTGGCCCGCCCGACCACCGGTGCGGGCACCGGCACCGGCACCGGGCCTGCCGCGCCGTCCCGCTTCCTCGCGCCGGGGGCCGTCGTGTCGCCGGCCGTGGAAGGCGCCGGATACGTCGTCGCCGGCTGGTCGCTGCTGCCGGCGGCCGCGGACGTACCGCTGCTCGCCCTGGCGCTCGCCCTGTGCGGCGTGCTGGCCGGCTGCGTCGCGGTGCGCGAGGACCGCCGTCCGGCGGCGTACGTCGCGACCGCGCTGTTCCTGCTGGCCACCTGGGTGCGGCTGTACGCCTCCGACGTGGAGGTGCCCGAGGCGTACACCCTGCCCCCGGCCGTCGCCGCCCTGGCCATGGGCCTGCTGCGGCTCCGCGCCCAGCCGCGCCTGTCCTCGTGGGCGGCCTACGCCCCCGCTCTGACTCTCGCGCTGCTGCCGAGCCTGGTCGCCCTGCTCGGCGACCCGCACGGGCTGCGCCCGCTGCTGCTCGGCATCGGCGCGCTGGTGGTGACGCTCCTCGGCGCGCGGTACCGCCTCCAGGCGCCGCTGCTGCTCGGCGGCGCCGCGCTCGCGCTCGTCGCCGCGCACGAGCTCGCGCCGTACCTGGCACACGCCGTCGGGCTCCTCCCGCGCTGGCTGCCGCCCGCCGTGGCCGGGCTGCTGCTGCTCGCCGTCGGTGCCACGTACGAACAGCGGCTCCGGGACGCGCGCCGTCTGCACGCCGCCTGGCGCCGCCTCGGCTGACGCCGGCGAAGCCCCGCCACGACTCCCGGCGGTCCGCTCGGCGTGCGGGCGACGGCTCCGCGCCGGAAGCTGTCGGCAGACCCGGATGTCACGGACCACCGGACGAGGAGCGTGGACGGCATGGCGAGTACGGCGGAGGTGACCGCGGCGGAGCGCGCGATCGGCGAACTGCGCCGCTGCGTGAGCGCGCTGCGCGACCGGTACGGGGAGGTGACGGCGGTCGGGCGGCTGGTCAACGACGTCGAACGCCTCGAACTCGATCTCGCCGACGTCGCCGCGCTGCCGCCCCACGAGGAGCGGCGGGACGAGGACGTGGTCGAGATCCCCAGCGCCGCGTACGACGAGCGGATGTGGCGCGGCGGCGACGACGAGGGCGTCGGCGGCCCCCGCACGTAGCCCCTCCCGGGGCCGGGGCCCGTGGAACGCACCCTCCCGCGACGGGTACGGCCGTCGGCCCGCCATACGGCTGCGCGGCGCGCCGACCATGCCGGGCCGGCGCGCACGTGCCGTGCGCTCCCTGTCCGGGTCCTCCGCTTCAGACGGGGCGGCGGCGACCACGTCGAGGCCACCCCACAGGTGACCAGGGTGGTCTCTGCCGTGCCTGCCCGTGAGGTCTTCCCCGTGCCCGTGCCTGTCCCGGCAAGCGTGGGCTCCGGCCCAAGGCCCGGTCGGGCAGGGCCGTCGCGGGCCCGCAGCGCTGCCCGACGCCGGTCGGCAGCCCGCCGGGACAACACACCTAGTCGCAGGCGACCTCGTCGCCGGTGACGGCCTCGAAGCCATTGCCCCGGTCGCCGTCGTGCTTCTCCGCCGCGAACGGGTCGGCCGCCCGGACCGGGTGCACCTCGGCGAACCCCTTCCCCAGCGTGACCTCCATCAGGGGCCCGCGTCCCGGCTCCGCACGGAGTTCCGCGTCCGGGAAGGCCGCAGCGACCGTCCGCACCGAGCGGTCCCAGCGCGGGTCGTACGCGATCACCGTCCGCCCGACGTCCTGCGTCTCGGCGTTGCGCGGCAGCCCGGTGGTGCGGAAACCCGTCTCCCGCAGGGCCGTGTCGGCGCGCCCGGCCAGCCCGGACCGGGTGGTGCCGTTCTGCACCTGGACCTGGACCTGCGCAGGCGGCACGTCCACGAGGGTGGGTTCGGCCCGCCGCCCGGTCGTGCCGCCGCCACCGGGGTTGCCGCTGCCGCCGGCGTTCTTCGCGGTGTCGTGCCCGGCCAGCGGCTTGTCCTGGCGGACGGCCTCGAACAGCCGGGCCGCCTTCTTCTCGTTCCACCGCACGGTCGAGCCGACGCCCTCGACGGCGTGGCTCGGGTCCGCGACGGGCACCGACACGAACTCCGACGAGGAGGGGGTGAAGCCCCGCATGGCCTCCGCGAGGGCCAGCATCTCGTCGGTGCCGAAATTCCGGTCGGCGCGCACCGACTCCAGCATCGTGGAGGTCACCTTGCTCAGCCGTACCGGGCTGGTCAGCACGCCGCTGCTGGTCGCCTTCTCGATGACGGCGGCGATGAACCGTTGCTGACGGTGCATCCGCCCGAAGTCCGAACCGCCGTCCACGTGCCGGGCACGGACGTAGCTCAGCGCCTCGCCGCCGTCCAGCGTCGACGTACCGGCGGGCAGGTCGAGGCCGGAGTAGGAGTCCTGAAGCGGGCGCACGGTGCACACCTTGATGCCGCCGAGCACGTCCACGGTCTTCACGAAGCTGGTGAAGTCGACCTCCAGGTAGTGGTCGATGTGCACGTCGGTCAGCTTCTCCACGGCCCGCACGGTCAGATGCGGACCGCCGTGCGCGTACGCCGAGTTGATCTTCGCGGGGAGCGCGTCGTGGCGTACCTTCGTCCGGCCGTCGGTGTGCGGGGGCAGCTCCACGTACGAGTCGCGCGGGATGCTGATCACACTGAGCCGGTCGCGGTCCTCCGAGACGTGCACCAGCATCAGGGTGTCCGTGCAGTCGCACGAGGCGCCGCCCAGCTTGTACCGGTCACGTTGCCGCTCGCTCAGCTCCTGCCGGTCGTCGACGCCGACGACGAGGAAGTTGAGGCCGTTGCCGGTGGACTCCGGCCGGTCGGTGAGCCCGGCGAACGCGTTGATGCGGTTCACCCCGCCCTCCAGCCCGTTCACCACCAGGTGCCCGACGCCGCTGGTCAGCAGCACCAGCGCGGAGCCGCCGACCGCGACGCGGATCCCCCAGCGCGCGCGCCCTCTGCCGCGTGGCCGGCCCAGTGGGGCACCTCCGGGGCCCGAAGCGCCCGGAGGGAGGTCGGCGTCGCGGCGGGAGCGGGGACGGGGGGACAGGGGCAAGCGGCACCTCCACGGCGGACGACCCGGGCGTATCGGCGTCGTGACCGGGACTGTAGGCACGTATGACCGACCCGACCGGGCCACACGCCGCGCCGCGGCCCCCCGGGCACCCGGCTGGCGTGCGGGCGTGTCCCTCGTTCGCGGTAACGTGGCCGCCGTGAATCCCCGCGTTTCCCCCGCCGTGTCCGTGATCATGCCCGTCCTCGACGAGGAACGGCACCTGCGCGACTCCGTGCGCCACATCCTCGGCCAGGAGTACGACGGCGAGCTGGAGGTCGTGATCGCCCTCGGCCCGTCCACGGACCGCACGGACGAGATCGCCGCGGAACTGGTCGCCGAGGACACGCGCGTGAAAACGGTCCCGAACCCCACCGGCCGCACGCCCGCGGCACTCAACGCCGCGATCCGGGCGTCCCGGCACCCCGTCGTGGTGCGGGTCGACGGACACGGCATGCTCTCCCCGGACTACATCGCCACCGCCGTGCGGCTGCTGGCGGAGACCGGCGCCGCCAACGTCGGCGGCCTCATGCACGCCGAGGGCGAGAACGCCTGGGAGCAGGCCGTCGCCGCCGCGATGACCGCGAGGATCGGCGTCGGCAACGCCGCCTTCCACACCGGCGGCGAGGCGGGCGAGGCCGAGACGGTCTACCTGGGGGTCTTCCGCCGCGAGGTGCTGGAGCAGCAGGGCGGCTACAACGAGGAGTTCGTCCGGGCGCAGGACTGGGAGCTGAACTTCCGCATCCGGGAGGCCGGCGGCCGCATCTGGTTCTCGCCCGAGCTGCGCGTCTCCTACCGGCCGCGGCCGAACGTGCGGGCGCTGGCGCTGCAGTACCGCAACTACGGGCGCTGGCGGCACGTCGTCGCCCGCTACCACGCCGGCTCCATCAACCTCCGCTACCTCGCGCCGCCCACCGCGCTCTGCGCCATCGCCGCCGGGCTCGTCGCGGGCGCGACGCTCACCCCGTGGGCCTTCGCCGTGCCCGCCGGCTACCTCGCCGCCATCACGGCCGGCTCCGTCCCGGCCGGGCGCGGTCTGCCGCTCGCCGCCCGGGTCCGCATCCCGGTGGCGCTGGCGACCATGCACATGTCCTGGGGCTGGGGCTTCCTCACCAGCCCGCGCAAGCTCGCGCGCCGCGTCATCGCCTCCCGCCGCCCCGCCCCGGCGTCGGCGACTCCACGCTGACCGGAACCGGCGACACGACGATGCCCCCGCCGACCGGCGGGGGCATCGTCATGGGCGGGCGCGCACGTCACCCGCAGTGGAACCAGCCGGACGGCGGGACGTGGTCCTGCACGATGTTGCTGCCGGAGAAGTTCCACATCGCCGTCTCCACGGCGATGCAGCGGTTCTTCCCGTAGAAGCGGTAGTTGGCGTAGTAGAGGTAGTGGCCGTCGTCCTCGCCGACGTACCCGGTGGCGTCCGTCCACGCCTGGACCGCGATCCGGGACCGCTTCCCGTAGTAGTCGCCCCGCTTCACGGCCGCCACGCAGTTGTACGTGCCGTCCCAGTACAGGTAGGTCGTGGCCACCCGGGTGCCGTTGTGGTAGTTGTTCCAGCTGTCGATCTGCGTGCCGTTGCAGCCGTGGGCGGCCGCCTGCGCGGTGCCCGCCGGCCCCAGAAGCGTCGCCGCTGCGGCGATCGCGAGCGCGGTGAGCACACGTGTCGCGTTCCTGAGCATGCCGAAGTCCCCCCTCGGTCGGAATTCCCTCCGTTCCCGTCGAGCGAGCCCGACGAGGTCGTGCGTGCCCGATCGTTCCACGGGGCGCAGGGCGCGCACAAAGGGTATTCCGGTCACCTTCGGGGCGGGGGAGTCACCAGCGGTAGGGCTCGTACACGGGCATGCACGTCCCGCTGTCGTCGGAGGCGTTGAGGGGGTCGGCGCTGTCGGGGACGGAACCGGCGCCGGGCGCCTCGTAGGAGGTGCCCTCCCGCCAGTCGTCGCCGATGACGAGGGTGACGGACTGCACCTGGGAGGACGCCTTCACCGCGTCCTCGGGGACGCGGAGTTCCTTCGCCACGAAGAGCGCGTCGGCGCGGGACTGCGCGCCGCCCGGCTCCGGGTAGATGAGCGTGGTGTCCGCCTGCGGCTGCGGCGTGGCGACGGTGGCGGCCCGGCCGAAGCCCGCTGCCTGGAGCTGCTGCGTGACGCTGCCGGCCCGGCCGTCGACGGCCGGCTCGCCGTCGCTGCCGGTGCCGTTGAGGACCCGCACCGGGATCGCGGAGGCGGGCTGCGCCTCCGGCCCTTCCGACGCCCCGGCGCCCGGCGCCTTCCCGTCGTCGCCCTTCTTGTCCGCCTTCTCGCCGTTCCCGTCCAGCGGCACGTCGTCGCGCAGCATCGCCCAGACGTGCGAGGCTTCCTCGCCGGGCAGCAGGTGGTTCGGGTTCGACGGGTCCTGGACGGTCGGCATGGTCGCCATCGTGACGCGGTCGGTCGGCACGTTCTTGAACTGGATGCCGACGTTGTAGAGGTCCTTCACCGAGCCGATCTCGTTCGACACGGTGAGGGCCTTCGTGGCGGACTCCGCCAGGTCCAGGAGCCGTCCGGTGTCGGTGAAGACGTTCTGCGACTTGAGCTTCCGCAGCATCGAGTTGAGGTACATGTGCTGGGCCTTGGCGCGGCCGATGTCGCTGTGGAACGCGTGCCGGGTGCGCAGCCACTGGAGGGCGGTCTCGCCCTTGATCTCGTGCGTGCCGGCGGTGAGCTTCAGCCCCGATCCGCCGCCCGCGCCCGGCAGCGGCCGGTCCCACACGTTGTGCTCGACGCAGACCTCGACGCCGCCGACCGCGTCGGCCATGGCCACGACGCCCGCGAAGTCGACGGTCACCCAGTGGTGGATGTAGACGCCGGTCAGCTTCTCCCAGGTGGCGAGTGTGCAGCCGGGACCGCCGCGGCCCAGGGTGGTGTTGATCAGTCCGTTGGTCTCCGGGTACGTCTTCCCGGTGTCGGCGTCGGTGCACTCGGGGATGTCCACCCGGGTGTCGCGCGGGATGCTGATCATCGAGGCGTTCGAGCGGTCGGCGGAGATGTGCAGCAGCATCTGGACGTCGGCCAGGGGCTTCTGCCCGACGCTGTCCCTGCTGCCGCCCAGTTCGAGGTTGGCGTCGGAGTTCCGGCTGTCGGAGCCGAGGACGAGGATGTTGAGCGGGGTGTCGCCCTGCGCGTTGGGCCCGGGGGCGGTGAGACCGCTGTCGGAGGCGCTGCGCTCGCCGGTGCGGAGGTTGCCGTTCAGGTACTGGTAGTAGAGGTAACCGCCGCCGGCCGTGACGAGGACGAGGACGGCGAGGCCGATGGCGATCCAGCGCAGGGTGCGGCGCCGGGGACGCTTCGGCCCGCCGCCGGATATCTCCCCGGAGTCCTCGCCGGGGCCGCCGGGTTCGCCGGTGTCGTCGTGGTCGCCGCTGCGCGGGTGCGGAGGGCGGCGGGAGTCGTCGTAGAGACCGTCGTCCCAGCCCAGATCGCCGGCCGAGGGCGCACCCGAACGTCTCCTGCTGTGCCGGATGTCGTCCTGCTGCCGCACGAGACCTCTCCGTCCTGATGTGGTGTTGTACGTCCCCCGCCGCCTCCCGGGAGGCGGCAGGGGGTCCGCGCTATCCGGCGCAGAGGGACTTGTCGCCGGCGTTGACGGCGTCCACGGGGGCCTTGTCGGGGGCCTCCAGCTTCACGCCCGGTTCGACGAAGTCCGCGCCGAGCGTGAGGGTCATCCCCTCCTGCGGTCCGGCGTCCCCGGAGGTCTCCTTCAGCGCCGAGGAGGGCAGCCCCATCATCTCCGCCAGGGCGGCGGCCTGAGAGGCCTGGTTCGGGGCGTATGCGAGGGTCGTCTTCTCCAGCTCCTTCGGGGCGTTGCCCGCGTTGGTGGAGAGCGGTACGCCCTGTTCGGTCTGGAGCCAGGTGAGCGTGGTCTGCGCGGACCCGGCCGGGGCGCCGCCGTTGAGCACGTCGACCCGTACCTCGGAGGCGGGCGCCTTCTCGACCTTCGACAGGTCGGCGCCCTGGTCCTTCTTCGCCTTCTTCTTGCCCTTGTCGGTCTTCGTCAGGGACTTGTCCTGCTGGACCATGCGGAAGAGCGGCTGGGCCTTGTCCGGCTCCAGTATGACCGTGTTCGGGTCCTCCGGGTTGTCCAGCACCGGCGCGGTGACGAAGCTGATGTTCTTCGTGTCGACCCGACGCAGGTCCTTGGCGAGGGCGATCAGCTTGTCCACCCCGCCGATGCCGTCGTCCACCGTCAGCGACTTGGTGGCCACGTCCGCCAGGTCGAACAGCTTGCCCGGGTCGGTGAGGGTGTCGCTGGACTTCATCTTGCGCACCATGGAACTCAGGAACTGCTGCTGGAGCTTGATCCGGTCCAGGTCGCTGGAGAAGCCGATCGACTTCCTCGTCCGTACGAAGGCCAGGGCCTGTTCGCCCTCGACGACGCTGCGTCCGGCGGGGAGGTCCAGGTGGGACTTGGGGTCCTTGACGGGGTGTTCGAGGCAGACCCCGACGCCGCCGACGGCCGTGGAGAGTTCCTTCACCGCGTTGAAGTCCGCCAGCATGAAGTGGTTGGGCTGGACGCCCGTCACCTCGTGCACCGTGCGCCAGGTGCAGCCCGGGTCCCGGCCGAACTGGCCCAGGCTGGTGTTGAAGCGCACGTTCTGGGTGCCGGGGATGATCTTCTTGGAGCCGTCCTCCTGTGTCACCGGGCAGTCGGGGACGTCGACCATCAGGTCGCGCGGGATGGAGAGCACCGTGGCGTTGGAGCGGTCGGCGGAGACGTGGAAGAGCAGCGTGGTGTCGGCGTGGCCGACGCTCTCCGCGTCGCCGTAGCCGTCGTTGCCCTTGCCCTGCCGGGAGTCGGTGCCGATGAGCAGGATGTTCAGCGGGCCGTCGGAGACGGCGGGGTTGTCGATGCCGACGTCGACGGTCGTGAGGTTGCCGTTCAGCCGGTAGTACGTCCAGGCCACACTCGCGCAGCCGACCAGCAGGAGCATGCCGAGTATGCCGCCGCCCCACTGCAGGGCGCGCTTCTTCCCGGTCGGTTTCGGGCGGGGCTTGCGGCGGCTGGCGCGCGGCCCGCCGCCGTCGTCGCCGGAGCGGGGGTGCTCGCCGTCGTCCTGCGGGCGGGCGCGGCGGCGTCCGCGCTGCGGCGGCACGTAGCCGTCGGTCTCCGCGCGTTGACGGTCGGTAGGCTGCGAGGAGGAGGGCGTTCTCTGGCGCGGCGCCGTCATGCGGTCGCCGTTGCCGTACGTGTGGCGGGAGTTGTCGGCAGCAGGGCCCGACTGCAGTTCGTAGGTGCCGGTGCTCGGGTTGAACACCCACTGGTCTGCGGGGTCGATGTCGCCTGCGTGTCGCCGGCCTTGCGCGTCCACGATTGCGAGTGTCCTCCATTGTGCGCCTGGCGCCCCGAGGGGCGGACCGGATCGCTCACCATATCCGGCGGTCCGGCCGGTCAGCGATGCCGGTGACCGGCATCGTCGGCTCCTAGTAGGTCAATTCCCCCCATTCCGTGCACCGTCCCCGCTGCATACGCCGGTGGCATCGGAGGCCTCACGGTAAGGGGATTCGGGCTCCGGCGACGAGTCGGGCGTCGCTCCTGGTGCTGTGGTGTGTGTCACGCGCACGGGTTCCCCCTCGCGCAGCCTTTCGAACAACTGGTTCGCGGCGGGCTGTACGAGTTCGTCCCGGTTCGGGTCGAGGGTGTAGGGCTGCCGGGGCACCGTGAGGAAGTGCACCTCGCCCTCGGGTGTCTCCCGCAGGCTCCGCACCAGCCCGTACAGCTCGCGGAGCGAGTCCAGGCCCTCGTCCGCGGTCAGTGCCGACGTGGCGGCGTCGAGCAGCGGGTAGAGCTTGGACGGGTCGGTCAGCACCCCTTCCTCGCGCACCTCGTCCAGCAGCGAGGCGAGGAAGTCCTGCTGGCGGCCCATGCGTTGGGTGTCGCTGCCGTCGAACGCCTTGCGGGCCCGCACGTAGCCGAGTGCCTGCTTGCCGTTCAGCGTCTGCCGCCCCGCCTCCAGGTCCAGGCGGGCGTCCCGGTCGTGAACGTCGTGCGGCAGGCAGACCTCGACGCCTCCCACGGCGTTCACGATGTTCTTGAAGCCCTTGAAGTCGACGATCAGGTGGTGGTCGATCCGCACCCCGGTCAGTTTCTCCACGGTGCGGATGGTGCAGGCCGCGCCGCCGAACTGGAACGCCCAGTTGAACTGGGCGAACTGCGCCCGGGTGGTGGTGCCGTCGGATCGGCGGCACTCGGGGACGTCGACCATCAGGTCGCGCGGGATCGACACGGCGGTGGCGTGGCTGCGGTCGGCCGGCAGGTGCAGCAGGATCGTGGTGTCGCTGCGGGCGCCGATCGCGTCGCCGTAGCCGGAGTTGCGCCCCTCCCGGCTGTCGGAGCCCAGCAGCAGGACGTTCCGCGTCTCGCCCGCCGCCGGGTCGGGGCGCTCGTCCGCGTGGCGGGCCAGTTCGCGGGCGGTCGAGGTGTCGGTGCGGATGTTGCCGTCGAGGTCCCGCAGTACCGCCCACGCCGTGCCGGCGCCGGCCAGCAGCGCCGCCGACGTGCCGAAGGCCACCCAGCGCAGTACGCGGCGCCGCCGGCCCGGGAGGCGCGGCCGGGAAGCGGAGTTCGCCGGTCCGGCTTCGGTGGTCTCCGGGGAGGCCGCCGGGGTGGCGGCCGTTCCGTCGTCGCCGGTGGGGCCGGTGTGAGTGGTCACGTGGGCGTCCGTCCGTCCGGGGTCTCGCTGGTGCGCGGGCGGACCGGCGCACCGCCGCGGAGCCGGGTGGCTCGGGCGGCGTGCGGACGTACGGGCGGCGCGCGGGTGTGCGCAGGCGGAGTTCGGGCGCCAGGCCGCCGGGTGGCCGTACGGAAGCCGGTCACTCAGACAGACGTGCGGGACGGGCCAAGGGTTGTACGCACGGTCGCGCCGATGTGACGCCGGCGGTCGCGACGGGCCCTGCGGGTGAGCGCGGCGGGAACGCCGTCAGCCGGCGGTGTGGGTGACGCGTTCGGCGTCGCGGCGGTGCTCCAGCGCGGCGGCGTCCAGTCCGTCCGCGTTCCGGCACAGCACCACGGACGCCCCGGCGGCGAGCGGCGCGTACAGCCCGGCCGACACCCCGGCCCAGTCGTCGTACGGCAGGCGCGACAGCAGCCGCGAGCCGGCTTCCAGGCCGAGCCCCGCCGCGTCCGCGCGTGCCCGCTCGACGAGCTGCGCCGCGGTCAGCTCCTCGCCGCCGGGGAGGACGAGCGCGGTGGTGTCGGCGTCCACCGGGGCGTACGGCGTGAAGCGGTCGCCCTGGCCGGGGACCTCCACCGCGTAGTCCGCGAAGCCCTCCGGGGGCTGGGGGAAGCGGGTGCCCATCGGCCGCAGTGCGAGGGCCACCCGGTCGCCACCGCAGGCGCGTGCCGCGTCGAGGGCGTCCGGGCCGGCGACGACGAGATCCGCACCGGACGGGTCGCCGTGCAGGTCCACGGTCACCCCGACGGCGGAGCAGGCGAGCAGCCAGACGGCGGTCTGCCAGTGCGCCGGGAGCAGCAGCGCGAGCCGGTCGCCGGGTGCGGCGGACAGGTCGTCCTGAAGCAGGTTGCCGGTCTTCGCCACCCAATTGGCGAGGGTCGCGACGGAGAGTTCCACGCGTTCGCCGGTGGCGTCGTCGTAGAAGGTCACCAGCGGCCGCGCCGGGTCGGCGGCGAGCGCGGAAGACAGCAGGTCGGCGGGGGTGCGGTCGGTGGCGTTCATCGGGGCCAGGGTACGCGTCCGACGGGACGTCACCCGCCGCGCGGGGCACCTGTTCGAGCGTCCCGGGGCCGACGGCGTGTCAGTTCCCGGATGGACAGAAGCGGGTGAATCGGCTCATTGTCGTACGTATGCGTGCACTTCTCGCCACCTCTCTCGGTGTTCTGTCCACCGTGACTCTCCTGCTGCAGCCGGCCGCCGCGGCGGCCGCGCCCGGCGACGTCCGGACCCCCGCCGCCGGGCAGCGGGACGCGTCGCTCGCATCCCCCGTCACCGGCATGCCCGGCAGCACGCAGTCGCTGCCGCTCGCCCGGATCGCGTCGCCCGGCGATCCGGCCGGTTCCCGGCGCTCGGGCAGTGCCCCGCACCGCCACGAGACCCGTCCCGGAGCAGTGGACGGGCGAGCCGCGCCGGGAGACGCGGTCGGTCTGGAGCAGCGCACCGTGCGCCCGTTCTCCCTGGTCGGCATCGTCTGGCAGGACCCCCGGGAGCGGCTCGACGCCGACGTGCGCATCCGTACCCGGAACGCGGCGACGGGCGACTGGTCGAGCTGGCGGACCCTCGCCACGCACAGCGAGCACGCCCCGACGCCGTCCCACCGGGGGGCCGGCGGCGAGGACGGCGCGCAGCGCGGCTCCACCCCGCCCCTGTGGGTCGGCCGTTCGGACGGCGTCCAGGTGCAGGTCCGCCCCGAGCACGGCGAACTCCCGCGCGGCCTGCGGCTGGAACTGGTCGACCCCGGTGACGCCCCGGCCCGGATCGCCGACGCCGCCGGCGGACGTCCCGTCTCCGACGTACCGGGCACGGGCGCACGGGCCGGCGCTCCGCGAGGCGGCGGGGCGCAGAGCCTCGCGGAGGACGAGCCCGCCGAGAAGGAGCCTGGCGAGAAGCGGGCCGCCGAGAAGGCGCCCGTCGAGGAGCAGGCCGCCGAGGAGACTCCGGCCCGGGAGGAGTCGGCCGGGGAGAAGGCCGCCGCCGCGCCGGGCCGGCTGCCCGCGCTGACCATGGAGGAGACCCTCGCGGACGCGGCCGAGCACGACCTCACCCCCGAGGTGCGGGCGGCGGACGGCAAGCCGCACGTCGGGCCCCGGCCCGGCATCGTCATCCGCAGTGGCTGGGGCGCGGACGAGAGCGTGCGCGAGAGCGGCTACGCGTACGGCGACGACGTGAAGACGGCCTTCGTCCACCACACCGCGGGCAGCAACGGCTACCGCTGCAAGGAAGCGTCCAAGGTGATCCGCGGGATCTACCGCTACCACGTCAAGAGCCTGGGCTGGCGCGACATCGGCTACAACTTCCTCGTCGACAAGTGCGGCACCATCTACGAGGGCCGGGCCGGCGGCGTCACCCAGCCGGTGCGCGGCGCCCACACTCTCGGCTTCAACAACGCCAGCATGGGCGTCGCCGTCCTCGGCGACTTCAGCAGCAAGAACCCGCCGAAGAAGGCCACCGACGCCATCGCCAAGCTCACCGCCTGGAAGCTCGGGCTCTACGGCGTCAACGCCGAGGGCAGCACCCGGATGACGTCCGAGGGCGGCAAGTACAGCAAGGGCGCCAAGGTCAGGATGCGCACCATCTCCGGCCACCGGGACGGCTTCTCCACCGCCTGCCCCGGCAAGCAGCTCTACCAGGACCTGGGCGCCATCCGGAAGCTCGCCGCCAAGCTCCAGGGGCGCTGACCTCGAAGGAGGCGTCCTCCCTACGCCGACGGGCGTACGGCGGGTCCGTCGGCCGGCGGGCCGGGAGCGCTCACCCGCGGGCCGGGACGGGCGGCGGCCGTCCGCATAGACTGGCCGCCGACCGCCCGGCGATCGGGTCCCGGCCCCGCACGCCCCGAAGAACCGGGGCGGCGGTCGGCGTCGACCCGGCCCGGCCGGATCCCCCGTCGACGGCATCCCGTCGGTCAACCCCGCGCGGCCGGCGGCGCGTCCCACGTCATGCCGCGCGGCGCCGACCCGCCGACGGCCCCGGCGTCAGGGGAGCGCAGGCGTGGCGGACGAGACGGACCGGCCCCGGCAGGAAGCAGAGACGACGTTGACTGAGGCGATTCTCCTCGTCGGAGGCAAGGGCACCCGGCTGCGGCCGCTCACGGTGCACACGCCCAAGCCGATGGTCCCGGCCGCGGGGGTGCCCTTCCTCACCCACCAGCTCGCCCGGGCCCGCGCCGCCGGGGTCGAGCACGTGGTGATGGCCACCTCCTACCTCGCGGAGGTGTTCGAGCCGCACTTCGGCGACGGCTCCGGCCTCGGCCTGCACCTGGAGTACGTCACCGAGGAGGAGCCGCTGGGCACCGGCGGGGCCCTGCGCAACGTCGCCTCCCGCCTCACCTCCGGGCCGGACGAACCGGTGCTCGTCTTCAACGGCGACATCCTCACCGGCCTGGACATCCGCGCTCTCGTCCGCACGCACGCCGACGCCGGAGCCGACGTGTCCCTGCACCTCACGCGGGTGGCCGACCCGCGCGCGTTCGGGCTCGTCCCGACGGACGACGACGGGCGCGTCACCGCCTTCCTGGAGAAGCCGCAGACGCCCGAGGAGATCGTCACCGACCAGATCAACGCGGGTGCGTACGTCTTCCAGCGGTCCGTGATCGACACGATCCCCCACGACCGTCCGGTGTCCGTCGAACGCGAGACCTTTCCCGGACTGCTCGCCGACGGCGCCCACCTCCAGGGCATGGTCGACTCCACCTACTGGCTGGACCTCGGCACCCCGCAGGCCTTCGTCCGCGGGTCCGCCGACCTGGTCCTGGGGCACGCTCCCTCGCCGGCCGTGCCGGGCCGCCGCGGTGCGTGCCTGGTGCTGGACGGAGCGACCGTCGCCGAGGACGCCAAGCTCTCCGGCGGCACCGCCGTCGGTACGGGCGCGGTCGTCGGCACCGGAGCCCGCGTCGAGGGCAGCACCCTGCTCGACGGCGCGGTCGTGGAAGCGGACGCCGTCGTACGCGACTCCTTGATCGGCGCGGGCGCGCGCATCGGGGCGCGCACGGTCCTGGACGGCGCCGTCATCGGGGACCGCGCAGAGGTCGGCCCCGACAACGAGCTGCGCGACGGCATCCGCATATGGTGCGGTGCACGCATCGGGGCCGGCGCGGTCCGGTTCTCCTCCGACCAGTGAGTGAGAGACGCGGCGGACGTGACGTGAGGCGGTGGCGACGATGGCCCGACGAGGAAGCAGGCCGTCCCCGGCCGACGGGCTGCCGCGGCCGAGGCCGGAGGCGTCCGGAGTCCGCCCTTCCCGGTCCGGCGTCCGCCCGTCCGCGTCCGGAGTCCGCCGCCGGTGGGACCCCGAAGGGCCGTACGACCTGCTGGGCAGTCTGCACGTGCTGCGCCGCGGCCCGTACGACCCCACCTGCCGGGTGGTGGACGGCGCTGTGTGGCGCACCATGCGGACGCCCGCCGGGCCGGTCACGCTGCGGATCGCCGCCCGGGGCGGCGGGCCCGGCACCCGCGTCGAGGCGGAGGCGTGGGGGACCGGCGCGGAATGGTCGCTGGACCGGCTCCCGGCGCTGCTCGGCGCCGACGACGACCCCGGCGCGTTCGTGGCCCACCACGACCTGCTGCGCGAGGCGCACCGCCGCAACCCCGGCCTGCGGCTCGTCCGCACCGGCCTGGTGATGGAGTCGCTGATCCCGTCGGTGCTGGAGCAGAAGGTCACCGCGGAGGAGGCGCACCGCGCCTGGCGCCGCCTGGTGCGCCGCTTCGGACAGCCGGCGCCCGGCCCGCGCGAGGACCTGCACGTCCTGCCCGCGCCGCGTAGCTGGGCGCTGATCCCCTCCTGGGAGTGGCACCGCGCCGGCGTCGACTCCAAGCGCTCCGCGACGATCCTGCGTGCCGTGCAGCGCTGGTCGCGCATGGAGGAGGCCGCACGCATGGACCTCGACGCGGCGGTCGCCCGGCTCTGCGCCATCCCCGGCATCGGCCCGTGGACCGCCGCGGAGACGCTGCAGCGCAGCAACGGCGCGGCCGACGCGCTGACGGTCGGCGACCTGCACCTGCCGGGCATCGTGGGCTACGCCCTGACCGGACGCCGGGGCTGCGACGACGACGGCATGCTGGAACTGCTGGCTCCCTACGCGGCACAGGGCCAGCGCCACCGCGCGGCCCGGCTCCTGCTCACGACCGGCCGCATCCCGCCGCGCCGCGTGCCCAAGATGCCCCGCACCGACATCGCCGCGCTCTGAGGCGGGGAGCACCGAGGCAGGGGAGAGCCGGGCCGGGGAGGGGCAGCCGGCGCCCGCGCACCGGAACGGCCGGGGACGTCTCAGCGCACCACGGTGAACGCGTCGGCGCTCCGCGCGGGCCGTGCCTTCGGCGCGGCCGCCGCGTGGCCGATCGCCACCGCGCCCATCGGCTCCCACGTCCCGGGCAGCTCGAGCACGTCGCGCACCACGTCGCGGCAGAACATCGTCGAGGAGATCCACGCCGACCCCAGCTGCTCGCCGGCCAGCGCCACCAGGAAGTTCTGGATGCCCGCACCGTGGGCGACGACGAACATCTCGCGTTCGGCGGCGGCCCGGCGTGCGTCCGGGTAGGTGTGCGACCCGTCCGCCACCATGCACGGGACCGCCAGGTACGGCGCGTTGCGCAGCACGTCGCCGCGCCGCACGCGCTTGGCGATGCTCTCCTCGCTCTTGCCGTCGGCCCGCAGGTCCGCGATCCAGGCGTCCCGCATCGCGTCCAGCAGCCGCAGCCGCGACGCCTCGGACTCCAGCAGGACGAACCGCCAGGGCGTGGTGTGGTGCGGCGCGGGTGCGGTGACGGCCGCCGCGACGGCCCGGCGCACCGCCGCGCCGTCCACCGGCTCGCCGGTGAACTCCCGCACGGTGCGCCGCCCGGTCACCGCCTCCCGTACGGCCTCGGAGGTGCCGAGCCGGAACATGTCCAGCGCCGCGTCCCGTACGAGGGGCCGCGCCGTGGTGTCCCGGTCCCCGGCGCCGAGCACGTGCCGCCCCATGCCGCGGACGACCGCGACCGGTCGCCCGTCGGCCTTGCCCTTCACCAGTTCGCCCGCCGCGGCCAGTTCGTCGCCGACGGCGGTGACCGTGACGCCCAGCGGATTGCCGTAGGAGTCGACGCCGCCGCGCAGGTCCTCCAGGACGCGCACGCCGGCCGCGCCGATCGCCACGTCGGTCTGCCCCTCGCGCCAGGGGCGTCCGAAGGTGTCGGTGACGACGACGCCCACCCGCGCGCCCAGCACGTCGTACAGGCCGTCCCGGAGGCGGGCGGCGGACGCGTCGGGGTCCTCGGGCAGCAACAGCACGGTTCCGGCCGGGGTGTTGGACGCGTCGACGCCTGCGGCGGCCATCACGAAGCCGTGCCGGGTCTCGACGATGCGAGCCGGTCCGCGCCGTGCGACGACGCGTACGGTCTCGGCGTCGATGGACGCCTCCCGGTCGTCGGCGGCGACCGTACGGCCCTCCGCCTTGCTGACGATCTTCGAGGTGACGACGAGTACGTCGCCGTCCACGAGGCCGTCGAGTCCCTCGGCCGCGGCCGCTTCGGCGATCAGCTTGACCAGGTCGTCGCCCTCGCGCACCTCGGGGATGCCGGGCAGCGCCCAGACGCGGAAGCCGGGGCGGGCGTCGCGGTGCTCCGGCGCGGTCATGCCCGCACCTCCTCGGCGAGTGCCAGCGCGTCCGACGCCATGCGTGCGGTCGCCTCCGGGTCGCTCATCATCAGGGGTACCGCCCGGCAGCGGATGCCGGCCTCCTCGACCTCGTCGACCGCGCCCGCGTCGACCGTGTCGACGAGCCACCCGTCGAGCAGCCCGGAGCCGTAGTGCCGGGCGACGGCCGCGGCGGTGGACCGGACGCCGATCGCGGCGAGCACCTTGTCGGCCATGCCGCGGACCGGCGCGTCGCCCACGATGGGGGAGAGGCCCACGACCGGTACGCCCGCCTCGGCGATGGCCTCCCGGATGCCGGGTACGGCGAGGATCGTGCCGATGCTCACCACCGGGTTCGACGGCGGGAACAGCACCACGTCCGCCTCGGCGATGGCCTCCAGGACACCGGGCGCGGGCTCGGCCTGGTCGGCGCCGACGGGCACGACGGCCTGCGCGTCCGGCTCGGCGCGCAGCCGGATCCAGTACTCCTGGAAGTGGAGCGCCTTGCGCTCGCCGCCCTCCTCGACGGCGACGTGGGTCTCGACCCGGTCGTCCGTCATCGGGAGCAGCCGTACGCCCGGTCGCCAGCGCGCGCACAGCGCCTCCGTGACGGCGCTGAGGGGATAGCCGGCGCCGAGCATCTGCGTGCGGACGAGGTGCGTGGCGACGTCCCGGTCGCCGAGCCCGAACCACTGGGGCTCGACGCCGTACGCGGCCAGCTCCTCCTTCACCGCGAACGTCTCGCCCGCGCGGCCCCAGCCCTGCTCCTCGTGGATGCCGCCGCCGAGCGTGTACATCACGGTGTCGAGGTCGGGGCAGATCTTCAGACCGAAGAGGTGGATGTCGTCCCCGGTGTTGCCGATGACGGTGATGTCCGCGTCCGGTGCGGCGGACTGGAGGCCGCGGAGGAAGCGGGCGCCGCCGATACCCCCGGCCAGAACCACGATGCGCTGCATGACGGACAGTCTCGCAGCCCGGCCGGGCCGGGGGCAGCCGGGTCTCAGGGGGCGGTCGTCGCGCCGTCCGCCCGCGCGGCCGCGGAGGGCGCGGCTGCGGAGGGCACGGCCTCCGGGCGGACGGGGGCGTGCATGGGCATCTGCGTGAGGCCCGGGAAGTAGACGTGCAGGGTGACGGCCGGTTCGAGGCCGGTGTTGACCGCCTCGTGCACGTAGCCGGGGGCGAAGACCCGCTGCGCGCCGGACCGCAGCCGCCTGGTGCCGCCGCGGGAGTGCTCGGTGAGCTCGCCCTCCAGCACGGTCAGCACGCCGGACGACGGGCCGTGGTCGTGCCGTCCGCTGCCCTGCCCGGGCAGCCAGCTGAGCAGCCACACCTCGTAGCCGGGGCCGGTGCGGAGCCGGTGGTACCAGCGGGTGGTGGCGTCGTAGCGCACCAGCGGCGCCCACGACGCGCGGTCGGCGGCCAGGGTGCGGGCCAGCCCGGCGAACTCCGCGACGGTCGTCGGGTGCGGGGGCGCGGGCTGGAGGAGGTGGGGGACGGCGAGCAGGTCGCCGGCGATCTGGACGTCGCTGTTCACGGGGAAGGTCGCCTTCGTGCCGGAGGGGAGGGGCGGTGTGGGTACCTCGGGTGCCTCAACAGCAGTGACAGCGACAGTGACCGGACGCAGCACGAAGGATCCCGCCGCGGCGGGCCGGAGTGAGCGATCGGGTCACGGGCATGGGCACAAGGAGACCGGAGCCCGTGGGCGGTGTCAACCGGATGTCGCGTTTGGCGGCGAAGGTCTCACCGCTTCGAGTGGCGTCGGGGACAGAAGGGTTTGTGCTCCGGTGATCGCGGACACATGGCGCACCATCCCGGCCCGTGAGCGCCGTTGTGAACCTGTGATCCGGTTGTGATCCGCTTCGCTTCGGCCGGCGGCCGGGAACGTGATCGACGGCTGAGTCGTCACTCAGGACAGGAGAGTCCCACGGGTGGATCACCCGGTACGACTGTCATAGTTTGTGGAGAATTGAACACTTTCTGCAAGCTCTTGGTTCCGCAGAGTGAATATCGGGCTCAATAGCAGATCTCAGCTTGACCCTCCCGGATCGGCACACTTGTAATTTCACACGTGTCGTTCAGGCGGGATCGATAACGACGGCATCACGGGGAAGCAAAGACGGACGAGGGGCGCGCACATGACCGAGCTGGTGGAGCAACTGCTGGTCGAAGAGGCGGACGAGGAACTCGGCTGGCAGGAGCGCGCGCTGTGCGCCCAGACCGATCCCGAGTCGTTCTTTCCCGAGAAGGGCGGTTCCACGCGGGAGGCGAAGAAGGTCTGTCTCGCGTGCGAAGTCCGGTCCGAGTGTCTCGAATACGCACTCGCCAACGACGAACGTTTCGGAATCTGGGGCGGACTGTCCGAGCGCGAGCGCCGACGGCTGAAAAAGGCTGCGGTCTGACCCGCGGCGGCCGACCACCGGTGACGTCCCGGTGACGACCCGGAGGCCGTGACGCGCGGGCGGCGGCCGGCGCGACGCAACGGGGCGGCGAGCGGAGCCCGCACCGGCGGCGGTCCCGCTCTCCGGGCCCGCGCTCCGCCCGCACTCCGCGAGCACGGCGGAGCCTCGTACGCGGGCGGACGGCGCCACCTCGGCGCCACTCCTCTAGTGTGGGCCCGTCCGAGACGCGTCCGGCCCCGCCTCGCGGGGACGCGCGTCCACCGCCGTCCACTCAAACGGGGCCTGTACCTCGATGTCCGTGCACAGTCACCCGGCGGCCCAACACCAGGCGGCCACACCTGACTTCCCCCGGCACGTCGTCACCGCCGTGCTCGTCTCCCACGACGGCGCGCGCTGGCTGCCCGAAGCACTGTCGGGACTGATCGGGCAGGAGCGCCCGGTCCAGAACGTCATCGCCGCCGACACCGGAAGCGCCGACGACTCCGCCCGCCTGGTCACCGACGCCCTCGGTACCGACCGGGTCCTGCACATGGCCCGGCGCACGGGCTTCGGCGCGGCCGTCGAGGAGGCCGTCCGCACCGCGGGCGAACTCACCCCCGACGACCTGCCGTACCTCAAACGCCCCAGCGGCTGGGACCCCGTCACCCGCACCTGGCACGACGAGGCGTACGACATGCCCGAGTTGCCGCACGGCGAACCCGTGCAGTGGCTCTGGCTCCTGCACGACGACTGCGCCCCGGCCCCCGACGCCCTGCACCACCTGCTGCGGGTCGTGGACGCCGATCCGTCCGCCACCGTCGTCGGCCCCAAGCTGCGCAGCTGGTACGACAGCCGTCAGCTCCTCGAGACCGGCGTCACCATCGCCAACAGCGGCCGCCGCTGGACCGGCATCGAACGCCGCGAGCAGGACCAGGGCCAGCACGACCAGGTGCGCCCGGTGCTGTCGGTGTCCACCGCCGGCATGCTGATCCGCCGCGACGTCTTCCTCGCACTCGGCGGCTTCGACCGCCGCCTGCCGCTCATGCGCGACGACGTCGACCTGTGCTGGCGCGCCAACGCCGCCGGCCACCGCGTGCTCGTCGTCCCCGACGCCCACATGCGGCACGCCGAGGCCGCCTCCCGCGAACGCCGCCCCGTCGACTGCGTCGGGCGCGGCGGAGGCGCCAGCCCGCACAAGGTGGACAAGGCCGGCGCCGTCTACACGATGCTCGCCAACGCCCCCGCCCGCGGGCTGCCGTGGGTGCTGCTGCGGCTCGTCCTCGGCACCCTGCTGCGCACCCTCGCCTACCTCGTCGGCAAGGTCCCCGGCCAGGCGCTGGACGAGGTGTCCGGCCTGGTCGGCACCCTGCTGCGGCCGGTGCGCATCCTCGGGGCCCGCAGGCGCCGTGGCAAGCCGGTCGTCGACCACCGCGACCTGCGCCCGCTCTTCCCGCCGCCCGGCGCGACCGTGCGGGCCACCGCCGAACAGGTCGTCAGCAACTTCGCCGGCCGCGCCGAACCCGAACGGTCCTCCGGCGGCCGGCACGGCGCCGTCGAGTCGGGACCGACCGACGAGGACGCCGACTTCCTCGAGGTCGAGCAGTTCGCCCGGGTCAAGCGCCTCGCCCAGAAGCCCGGACCGCTGCTCTTCGCCGTCCTGCTGCTCGTCTCGCTGATCGCCTGCCGTGCGCTGCTCTCCGGCGGCTCCCTCGCCGGCGGCGCACTCCTGCCCGCGCCGGAGAGCGTGTCCGACCTGTGGGCCCGGTACACCGACGCCTGGCACCCCGTGGGCATCGGCGGCACCCAGACCGCGCCGCCCTACCTCGCGGTGCTCGCGCTCGTCGCCACCCTCCTCTTCGGCAGCACCGGCACTGCGCTCACCCTGCTGCTGGTCTGCTCGGTGCCGCTGGCCGGCCTCACCGCCTACTTCGCCTCCCGGCCGCTCGTCGACTCCCGCGTGGTGCGCGCCTGGGCCGCCGTCGCGTACGCCTTCCTGCCCGCCGCCACCGGCGCCCTCGCGGGCGGCCGCATCGGCACCGCGGTACTCGCCGTCGTGCTGCCCCTGCTCGCCCGCACCGCCGTGGCCGCGAGCGGCCTGCGCGGACGGCCCTCCTGGCGCGCCGTCTGGGCGTATGCGCTGCTGCTCACCTTCACCACCGCCTTCACGCCCGTGACCTGGCCGATCGGCGTGCTCCTCGCCCTTGCCCCGGTGGTGCTCGCGCAGCGCCGCGGCGACGGCGTCGCGGGCGCCGCCCTCCGCGCCGCGGTCGTCGCCGTCACCCCGGGCCTGCTGCTCGCCCCCTGGTCGCTCGCCCTGCTGACCAGCCCCTCCCGCTTCTTCACCGAGGCGGGGCTGCCCTACGGCACCGGTGCCGCCGACGCGCTCGACCTGGCCACCCTCTCCCCGGGCGGCCCCGGAGCGGCCGGAGGGCTGCTGCTCGCGGGCATCGTGCTGGCCGCGCTCGCCGCACTGCTGCGCGCCGACCGGCAGACGCCCGTACGCGCCGCCTGGGCCGTCGCCCTCACGGGCCTGGTCTTCGCGGTGCTCGCGAACGCCCAGGGCTGGGCCGGCCCCGCCACCCTGGTCTACGGGATCGCGCTGCTGGCCGCCGCCGCCGTCGGTGCCGAGGGCGCACGCGAACGGGTCGCGTCGCAGAACTTCGGCTGGAAGCAGCCGGTCGCCGCGCTGATCGCCGCCGCCGCCGTCGCCGCGCCCCTGCTGTCCGCCGTCGGCTGGATGATCGACGGCGCGCACGAGCCGCTGACCCGACGCAGCCCCGTGCAGGTCCCCGCCTTCGTCGCGGAGGAGAGCAACACCGAGGACCAGGCCCGCACCCTTGTCCTCGACGGCGAGGAAGGCGGCGACGCGACCGCCACCGGCCAGGTGTCCTACGCCGTGGTCCGCGGCTCCGGCGCCCGCCTCGGCGACGCCGACCTCGCGGCCGCGGCCGGCCGCGACACCCGCTTCGACGAGACCGTCGCGCACCTCGTCGCCGGCTCCGGCGCCGAGCAGACCAGGCGCCTCGGCGACTACGCCGTGGCCTACGTGCTCGTCCGGGAGGGCGCGCCACGGCAGTTGAGCCGCACGCTGGACGCCACACCCGGCCTCACCCGGCTCAGCCAGGAGGACGGCAGCGCCCTGTGGCGCGTGGACGCCGAGGTGGCCCGCATCCGGATCGTCTCCGGTCAGGAGAAGCCCGGAGACGGAAACGGCGCCGGCGCCGTGCCGGAGCCGGTGCTCGTGCCCGCCGGGCCGGTCGAGGCGCACACCGACCTCCCGTCGGGCCCCGACGGGCGCGTGCTGCGCGTCGCCGACCGTGCGGACACCGGCTGGCGCGCCACCCTGGACGGCCGCGAACTGACCGCCGTCACCGTCGACGGCTGGGCGCAGGGCTTCGAACTCCCCGCCGAGGGCGGCCGCCTGGACCTCACCTACGAGACTCCGCTCACCCACACCGTGTGGCTGTGGACGCAGGCCGCGCTGGTCCTCGTCGTCCTCGTGCTCGCGCTGCCCGGCCGTCGCCGCGACGTGGACGACGACCTGCCCGAGGAGGACACCGTCCCGGCGGAGCCCGTGGCCGGGGAGGGCCGCCGTGCCCGCCGCCTGCGGGCCGCGGCCGCCGAGGCCGCCGAGGCCGAGGGCGCGGACGGGACGGCCGCCGAGCCGGACCCGGCCGACGGCGTACCCGGACACGGCCCCGCCGACGCCGACCCGGGCTTCGAGCAGCCGCCCGCGCCCCCGATGCCCGAGCAGGTCCCCTACGGCCAGTACGCCGACCAGTACGGCACCGGGTACCCCGACCCGTACGGCACCGGCGCCACCGACCCCTACGGTCAGGCCGCCGTCCCCGCGCAGGGCGGCTACGGGGACGACCCGTACACGGGCTACGACGCCCACGACGGTCAGGACCCGTACGCGCAGCAGCCGTACGTGCCCGGACAGCAGTACGGCGAGTGGGACGGGCAGCAGCCGCAGCAACCCCCGCAGAGTTACGGCTACGACCCCCGGACCGGCGGAGGAACGCCGTACGGCGACAGGAGTGAGAACCAGTGAACCGCACCACCCTCACCCTCATCGGCGTGACGACGGCGCTCGCGGCGGTCACCGGAGTCGCCGCGCTGACCGCGCCCGCGCCGCAGAGCCCGGACCAGGCGCCCGTCGCCGAGCGGTTGCCGGTGCAGCGGTCCACCCTCGTCTGCCCCGAGCCGTCCTCCTCCGACCTGGCAGAGACCCGCTACACGGCCTTCAGTCCGCCGAACGACGCCGAGGGCGAGGGAGGGGCCGCGCTGCTGCCGGTACCGGAGAAGGACACCGGTCTCACCGACGACCCGGAGAAGGACGACAAGGGCGACAAGGACGACGACAAGGAATCGAAGGACGGCGAAGGCGAACAGCCGGACCCCGTACTGCCGTTGAAGAAGCCCGGCACGCCCGTCACCGACACCGAGGGCTCCGCCGACGCGCCGGCCCTCGCCGGCTCCGCCGACGGGCCGTTCGCGCCCGGCTGGACGGTGCAGCAGACCACCGTCGTCAGCGCCGGTACCGGACGCGGCCTGCACGGCACCGCCTGCTCGGCCCCCGACACGGACTTCTGGTTCCCCGGCGCCAGCACCGCCGAGGACCGGCAGGACTTCGTCCACCTGACCAACCCGGACGACACCGCGGCCGTCGTTGACCTGGAGCTGCACAGCAAGGACGGCGCCCTGCCGGGCGAGAACGGGCGGGGCCTGACCGTGCCGCCGCGCTCGACGCTGCCGGTGCTGCTGTCCACGCTGACCGACGAGCCGGTCACCAACGTCACCGTGCACGCCGTGGTCCGCACCGGTCGGGTCTCCGCACAGGTGCACGCGTCCGACGAGAAGCTCGGCGGCGACTGGCTGCCGCCCGCAGGCGTGCCGCGGCCCACCGCCGTGCTTCCCGGCATCCCCGCCGACGCCACCTCCGTACGCCTGGCGGTGCACGCCCCCGGCGACAGCGACGCCGACCTCAAGGTGGGCGTCGCCACGCCCAACGGCACCATCACCCCGGCCGGCCTCGAGACGCTCCACGTGAAGGCCGGCATGACCGCCGCCGTCGACCTCGACGACCTCACCCAGGGCGCCGCCGCCTCGCTGGTCCTCACCCCGACCGAGAGCGGGGACGAGACGCCGATCGTCGCCGCCGCGCGGATCACCCGCGGGAAGAAGGGCGAGCAGGAGACCGCCTTCCTCGCAGGCACCCAGCCGGTCGAACAGCGCGCGACCGCGGCGGACAACCAGGAGAAGGGTTCCACGCTCTCCCTCCTCGCCCTCGACGGCAAGGCGAAGGTCCGCGTCACCGCCTCCGCCGGCAGCGAGGGCGGGTCCCCGCAGAGCCGCACCTACACCCTGAAGCCCGGCACCACCACCGCCGTCGAGGCGCCACGTCCGAAGGGCGCCGAGGGCACCTACGCGCTGACCGTGGAACGCCTCTCCGGCGGCACGGTCCACGCCGCCCGCACCCTCGCCGAGGAGGACGGCGGCGTGCCGACGTTCACCGTCCAGACGCTGCCGGACGACCGTGGCCGGGTCGCCGTGCCGGAGGCCGGGCAGGACCTCTCCGTCCTGCAGCGCTGAGCCACCGGACGGTCCGGACCGGGGTTGGCTGGCACCGCCCCGGTCCGTCGGGTCCGGTCCGGCCTCAGTCCTGTCCGTACCGGGGGTCGACGGACTCGGGGGAGAGGCCGAGCAGCTCGGCGACCTGCTCCACCACGACCTCGTGCACCAGCAGCGCCCGCTCGTCGCGGCTCTTCGTGCGCAGCTCCACCGGGCGCCGGTAGACCACCACGCAGTCCGGCCGGTGCCCGTGCGCCGGCACCAGGCGGCCCAGCGGCACGGTCACGCCGTCGGCGGGCATGCCGTCGGCGCGCGGCACCTCCTGTACGGCGAAGTCGACGCCCGCCAGCTGCGGCCAGTGCCGCTCCAGCCGGTGCGCCGAATCGCGGACCAGATCGTCGAAGGCCTCCGACCTGCTCACGGCCAGCGGCACCTGCGGCGGGGCGACCGGCCCGCGCATGCCGCGGCCGTGTCGGTCCCGGTGGCGCGGCCGCCGGTCGGAGACCCGGGGCGGGACGGCGTCGCTCATCACCGAAAAAGCGTAGCCGTCCCACCCGGGTCGGCACCCCTCCGGAACCCCCGTGCGGCGGAAAGGACCGCACGGACGGGCGGATGTGTCGCCGGCCGACCGTTCCGGTGCGCTTTGCCGTCCGTCTCCGTCCGCCGCCCGACCGGTGATCTCGCGCGGAACGACCGTTTCACCACACCTCCCCGACCGCCGTCCGGCCCGTCCGGCGGGGGCCGTCCGTCCGCCCGCCCGGTGGGCCGGACCGGGCCGCAGGTCAGTACGGCTCCCCACCCGTGGGGCGTTTCCGGCGAAGCGGACGACACGGCCGGGTGAGCTGAAGGAGAGTCGTCGCAGCCCGCTCACAAGTGCGGTACCGTCCAACGTCGTGAGTCCTGTACGTCGCTGTTCACGCACCGCGTGCGGCCGCCCCGCCGTGGCCACGCTGACGTACGTCTACGCGGACTCGACCGCCGTCCTCGGACCGCTCGCGACCTACGCCGAACCGCACTGCTACGACCTGTGCGCCGAGCACTCCGAACGCCTCACCGCCCCGCGCGGCTGGGAGGTCGTGCGGCTCGCCCTCGACCCGGCGCACGTCCGCCCCAGCGGCGACGACCTGGAAGCCCTGGCCGACGCCGTCCGCGAGGCCGCACGCACCCGCGGCCGCCCCGGCGCCGACGCCCCGCCCGCCGACCCCTCCGGACCGCGGCGCCGCGACACCGACCCGATGGAGGTCGCCCGGCGCGGCCACCTGCGGGTGCTGCGCTCCCCCGACTCCTGACCGACGCCGCCGCCCTCCCTCCACCGGTGCCCCTGCGGGGTGCCGGGTAGATTTGGCGGCCCGCCGTCGACCTCGGGAGTGCAGGGTGGCCGTGACAGACCTGTCGCAGATCGTGAAGGCGTACGACGTGCGCGGCGTCGTACCGGACCAGTGGGACGAGCACCTCGCCGAACTCTTCGGCGCCGCGTTCGTGCAGGTGACCGGCGCCGAAGCGATCGTCGTCGGTCACGACATGCGGCCCTCCTCGCCGGGCCTGTCCGGCTCCTTCGCCCGGGGTGCCGCCGGACGCGGGGCGGACGTCACGGAGATCGGGCTCTGCTCCACCGACCAGCTCTACTTCGCCAGCGGCCACTTCGGCCTGCCCGGCGCCATGTTCACCGCCTCGCACAACCCCGCGCAGTACAACGGCATCAAGATGTGCCGCGCCGGGGCCGCACCCGTCGGCCAGGACACCGGGCTCGCCGACATCCGTGCACGCGTCGAGACCTGGGCCGCGTCCGGGCTTCCCGCCACCGACGCCACCCCGGGCACCGTCACCCGGCGCGACGTGCTCGGCGCCTACGCCGACCACCTGCGCGCCCTCGTCGACCTCCGCGGCATCCGCCCCCTGAAGGTCGTCGTCGACGCGGGCAACGGCATGGGCGGCCACACCGTGCCCACCGTCTTCGAGGGCCTGCCGCTCGAACTCGACGCGCTGTACTTCGAGCTGGACGGCACGTTCCCGAACCACGAGGCCAACCCCCTCGACCCGAAGAACATCGTCGACCTGCAGGCCCGCGTCCGTGAGACCGGTGCCGACATCGGCCTCGCCTTCGACGGCGACGCCGACCGCTGCTTCGTCGTCGACGGCGACGGCGACCCCGTCTCCCCCTCCGCCATCACCGCACTCGTCGCCGAGCGCGAACTCGCCAAGGACCCCGGCTCCACGGTGATCCACAACTGCATCACCTCGTGGTCCGTGCCCGAGATCGTGCGCGAGGCCGGGGGCACGCCGGTACGCACCCGGGTCGGACACTCGTTCATCAAGGAGGAGATGGCACGCACCGGCGCCCTCTTCGGCGGCGAGCACTCCGCGCACTACTACTTCCGCGACTTCTGGAACGCCGACACCGGCATGCTCGCCGCGCTGCACGTCCTCGCCGCCCTCGGCGGCCAGGACGGGCCGCTGTCCGACCTGGTCTCCCGCTACGACCGGTACGCCGCGTCGGGGGAGATCAACAGCATCGTCGACGACCAGGCCGCCAGCATGGCCGCCGTCCGCGAGGCCTACGCCGGGCGCGAGGGCGTCACCCTCGACGAACTCGACGGCCTGACCGTCACCGCCGACGACTGGTGGTTCAACCTCCGCCCCTCCAACACCGAGCCCCTCCTCCGCCTCAACGTCGAGGCCCGCGACGCCGCGACGGTCTCCCGCATCCGCGACGAGGCCCTCGGCCTCCTCCGCGCCTGACGCGCTGCTCGCTCGCCGAGCAGTCGGCCGACCGCGGCGGAGCCCGGGCGTCCGCCCCGTGCTCCGTCGCCCCGGCGCGGTCCCTCCAACCCGGCTGCGGCGGCGCGTCGTTCGGCGGGGCGGCCCGGTGGTGCCGCGCCGCCCCGCCGGGGTGCGCCGGGTCCCCGGAGGCGACTCCCCAGGGGCACGGGACGGGCGGGGCGGGACGGAGCGCACCCCGCGGTGCGGTCCCACGGGCGACCCGGCCGCCCGGCCCGCAGCGGTACCCTGACCCCACAGCCGAGCCCGCCTCGCGAAGGGACCGTCCATGCCGCTCGAAGCCGGCCTTCTCCAGATCCTCGCCTGCCCGGCGTGCCACGCCCCGCTCCGCGAGGAGGAGCCCTCCGCAGAGGCGGCCGCCACGGCCCCGGCGGGGAGCGCGGAGGGGAGCACCGACAAGCCCGGCGCCACCGCCGAGCTGGTGTGCACCAGCTCCACGTGCGGCCTCGCCTACCCGGTCCGGGACGGCATCCCGGTCCTGCTCGTCGACGAGGCCCGCACCCCGGCCTGACGCCGCCGCCGCGCGCCGCGGCGGGTGCCCGCACCCGTGCACCCGCACCGCCCACCGGCAGCGCACCCCGCGGCGGCACACCCGCACACCCCCGGCCGCGCGGCCGCGGCGACGTCCGACGCCCTCCGCGTTCGACCGACAGGAGGCTCCGTACGATGCTCGACGAGTCGCTGCTGGACGACCCGGACGCACTCGCCCGCGCCGACGCCGACGGCCTGCTGCGCGACGCCGCCCAGTCGGGCGCCCGCGTCCGCACCGCCGTACGGCAGGCCCACGAGGCCGGCCTCGCCGACCTGCGTCCGGACGGCCGCCCCCGTTCCGTCCTGGTGGCGGGCCCCGGACCGGTCACCGCCTGCGTCGCGGAACTCCTCGACGCCCTGGGCAACGGCACCGTGACCGTGAACCGGCTGCACCCCACCGGTGACCTCCCCGCGCCGGGCGCGCTGCGCTGGGCGCTGCCGGGCTGGGCCGGCCCGCTGGACCTGCTGCTGCTCACCTCGCCGTCCGGCGACGAGCCGGGCCTCACCGCCCTGACCGACCAGGCCTACCGGCGCGGCTGCACCGTCGTCGGTGTGGTCCCGCCCCGCACGCCGGTGGCCGAGGCGGTCACCGAGACGCACGGCCTGGCCGTACCCCTGGCCCCCGGCCCGTCCGCGGGTTCTCTCGACGTTGACGCGATCACCGGCGCCGGGAACCCGCCCGGGATGGCCGCTCGCACCGCCCCCGGCACCCTGTGGGCCCTGCTCACCCCCCTCCTCGCGCTGACCGACCGACTCGGCCTGCTTCCCGCGCCGTGGGCGGCGCTGGACGCGCTGGCCGACCGGCTCGACGAGGTGGCCGCGCGCTGCGGCCCGGCGGTGGAGACCTTCGGCAACCCCGCCAAGACCCTCGCCACCGAACTCGCCGGAGCCCTGCCGCTGCTGTGGAGCGAGGGTCCGGTCGCGGGCGCCGCCGCCCGGCACTCCGCCACCGTGCTGGCCGCGCAGGCGGGACGTCCCGCACTGGTGGCCGCGCTGCCGGAGGCGATCGAGGTGCACGGCCGCCTGCTCGCCGACGCGTTCACCCCCGGGGGCCCTGCCGAGGACGACTTCTTCCGCGACCGCGTCGAGTCGCAGGAACCACTGCACACCCGTGTCGTACTGCTCCGCGAGCACGCGCCCGGCGCGGACTCCGCCGTGGTGGCGGCCCGCGACCTCGCGTACACGCGGGGCACGCCGCTCAGCGAGCTGGAGCCCGGCGAGGGCAGCGACCCCCTGCAGGCCGCCGCGGAACTGATCGCCACGCTGGATTTCGCCGCCGTTTACCTCACGCTCGCTCTCGGCGACGCATCCTGACCCGGCCGTCGCGGCGGTGCGGCCGCCGCACCCGGCCGGGGCCCGCCGTCGGCACGAACACGCACCCGCACGGAAAGCCCGTCACCCCATGGACCGTCTGCAGAACACCGTTCGCCCCTACGCCTGGGGCTCGCCCACCGCCCTGCCCGAGCTGCTCGGCGAACACCCCACGGGCGCACCGCAGGCGGAGCTGTGGATGGGCGCCCACCCGGGCGCGCCGTCCCTGGTCGACCGGGGCAGCGGGCCCGTCCCCCTCTCCGAGGTGATCGCCGCGGACCCGGACGGCGAGCTGGGCGCGGCCGCGGTCGCCGCCTTCGGCCCCCGTCTGCCGTTCCTGCTGAAGCTGCTCGCCGCGGCGCAGCCGCTCTCCCTCCAGGTGCACCCGGACCCTGCGCAGGCCGTCGCCGGCTTCGCGGACGAGGAGGCCCGGGGCGTCCCGCGCGACGCCCCGCACCGCAACTACAAGGACGACCAGCACAAGCCCGAACTCCTCGCCGCGCTCACGCCGTTCGAAGGGCTGTGCGGCTTCCGCCCGGCCGCCGAGGCCGCCGGACTGCTGGCCGCCCTGGACGTCGACGGACTCAAGCCCTACGCGGACATCCTGCGGGCCGCCCCCGAGGAGGCCGCCCTGCGCGAGGTGCTCACCGCCGTCCTCTCCGCGGACCGTGACGAGATCGCGGACACCGTCCGGCAGGCGGCGGCAGCGGCGAGCCGCCTCGCCGGGCAACCGGGACCGCACGCCGAGGACTACGCCGCCTACGCCGGAATCGCGCGCCACCACCCGGGCGATCCCGGCCTGTTGGCCGCGATGCTGCTCCACTTCGTCCGCCTGCGACCGGGGGAGGCGCTCTACCTCGATGCCGGGGTGCCGCACGCCTACCTCTCCGGGCTGGGCGTGGAGATCATGGCGAGCTCGGACAACGTGCTGCGCTGCGGCCTCACGTCGAAGCACGTGGACGTGCCCGAACTGCTGCGCGTCGTGCGGTTCGAGGCGACCGGGCCGGGTGTGCTGGTGCCCGAGCCCGACGCCGACGGTGCGGAGGTGTACCGGACGCCCGTCGGCGAGTTCCGGCTGTCCCGGCACGTCCTCGCGGCGGGCGGCGCACCGCGGAGCCTGGACGCGCAGGCGGCGCAGATCGTGCTGTGCACGGACGGGGAGGTGACCCTCGTCGACGAGTCGGGGCAGCAGGCCCCGGGGGGCGGGGACCCGTCCGGTACCACGGGGGAGCGGGACGGCGAACTCCGCCTGGCCCGGGGACGATCCGTCTACCTTCCGGCCTCCACCTGCCCGCGCGTTTCCGGCGAAGGTACGATCTTCCGCGCCACAGTGGCCGTCTGACACGAGTCGGCCGGGCCTCCACCAGAAAGGGACCCTTCGCACATGAGTGCATCAGGCGGAACGAAGGCGATCGTCGCCGCCCTGGCAGCCAACCTGTCCATCGCGGTGGCCAAGTTCGTGGCGTTCGCCTTCAGCGGGTCGTCCTCGATGCTCGCCGAAGGGGTCCACTCCCTGGCCGACTCGAGCAACCAGGCGCTCCTGCTGGTCGGCGGCAAGAAGGCGAAGAAGGCCGCCAGCGAGGAGCACCCGTTCGGCTACGGGCGCGAGCGCTACATCTACAGCTTCATCGTCTCCATCGTGCTCTTCTCGGTCGGCGGCGTCTTCGCCCTCTACGAGGGCTACGAGAAGATCGTGCACCCCCACGAACTCAGCAACTGGTGGTGGCCGGTCGGCGTGCTGGTCTTCGCGATCATCGCGGAGACGTTCTCCTTCCGCACCGCCATCCAGGAGTCCAACGCGGTCCGCGGCTCGCTCACCTGGACGCAGTTCGTGCGCCGGGCCAAGGCGCCGGAGCTTCCGGTCGTGCTGCTGGAGGACCTGGGCGCGCTCGTCGGCCTCTTCCTCGCGCTCGTCGGCGTGGGCCTCGCGGTGATCACCGGCGACTCCTTCTGGGACGGCCTCGGCACCATCTGCATCGGTGTCCTCCTGGTGCTGATCGCGATCGTGCTCGCCGCCGAGACCAAGTCGCTGCTGCTGGGCGAGTCCGCGGACGCGTCGCAGGTCCGCGCGATCCGCGAAGTGCTGGTCGACGAGGAGACCGTGACCGGCGTGATCCACATGCGCACCCTGCACCTCGGCCCGGAGGAGCTGCTCGTGGCGGCCAAGATCGCCGTCCGGCACCACGACTCCGCCGCCGACGTCGCCCGCGCCATCGACGCGGCGGAGGCCCGCATCCGTGAGGCGGTGCCGATCGCTCGGGTGATCTACCTAGAACCGGACATCTACCGGCCGACCACCGAGAAGGCGGACGCCGGAGTCTGACCTGCGGGAACGCGTGAGGGCGGCCGGGTGGAAGCCCGAGCCGCCCTTGCGTTTCCCCCATCCCATCCGTTCGACTGGTCGGGCGGTGTAGATTCGTAGCAACACAGTCGTCGCTGCTGATGGCGGTCGGGCGGCCCGCACGAGCGGGCCACCGAGGGAGAGAGGGCCTCCGACGGACTGGGCTGCGGGCAGGGGACACGTGCGTCGTGATGCGTCACGCGCGTCGGCGTGCGCCTCGTGATAGCGCCGCGGCACGGACCAGTCAGCCACCTCGACATCCCCGAGGAGATGCAGTTCGCATGACGACGACCGCCACGACGTCGACCCACGACTTCAAGGTCGCAGACCTCTCTCAGGCCGTCTTCGGCCGCAAGGAGATCACCCTCGCCGAGCACGAGATGCCCGGCCTGATGGCGATCCGCGAGGAGTTCGCCGACCAGCAGCCGCTGGTCGGCGCCCGGATCACCGGCTCGCTGCACATGACCGTGCAGACGGCCGTGCTCATCGAGACCCTCACCGCCCTGGGCGCACAGGTCCGCTGGGCCTCCTGCAACATCTTCTCCACCCAGGACCACGCGGCGGCGGCCGTCGCCGTCGGCCCGGACGGCACCCCCGAGAACCCGCAGGGCGTCCCCGTCTTCGCCTGGAAGGGCGAGACGCTGGAGGAGTACTGGTGGTGCACCGAGCAGGCCCTGACCTGGCCGGGCGCCGAGACCGGCGGCCCGAACATGATCCTGGACGACGGCGGTGACGCCACCCTCCTCGTCCACAAGGGCGTCGAGTACGAGAAGGCCGGCGCGGCCCCCTCGGTCGACACCGCCGAGAACGACGAACACCGGGTCATCCTCCAGCTGCTGAACCGCACGCTGGCCGAGACCCCGCAGAAGTGGACGCAGCTGGCATCGGAGATCCGCGGGGTCACCGAGGAGACCACCACCGGCGTGCACCGCCTCTACGAGATGCACCAGGCCGGCACGCTGCTGTTCCCCGCGATCAACGTGAACGACGCGGTGACCAAGTCGAAGTTCGACAACAAGTACGGCTGCCGCCACTCGCTGGTCGACGGCATCAACCGGGCCACCGACGTCCTGATCGGCGGCAAGGTCGCCGTGGTCTGCGGCTACGGCGACGTCGGCAAGGGCTGCGCGGAGTCCCTGCGCGGCCAGGGCGCCCGCGTGATCGTCACCGAGATCGACCCGATCTGCGCGCTCCAGGCCGCGATGGACGGCTACCAGGTGGCCCGGCTCGAGGACGTCCTCGAGACCGCGGACCTCTTCATCACCACCACCGGCAACCGCGACATCATCATGGCCGGCGACATGGCCCGGATGAAGCACCAGGCGATCGTCGGCAACATCGGCCACTTCGACAACGAGATCGACATGGCCGGCCTCGCCGCGATCGAGGGCATCGTCAAGGACGAGGTGAAGCCGCAGGTCCACACCTGGACGTTCCCTGACGGCAAGAAGATCATCCTGCTGTCGGAGGGCCGTCTGCTGAACCTGGGCAACGCCACCGGCCACCCGTCGTTCGTGATGTCCAACTCGTTCGCGGACCAGACCATCGCGCAGATCGAGCTCTTCACCAAGCCGGAGGCCTACCCGACCGGCGTGTACGTGCTCCCCAAGCAGCTCGACGAGAAGGTCGCCCGCCTCCACCTGGAGGCGCTGGGCGCCCGCCTCACCGAGCTCCGCCCGGAGCAGGCCGACTACATCGGCGTGCCCGTCGAGGGCCCGTACAAGCCGGACCACTACCGGTACTGAGCGGACGGGCCGGGCCCGTCCGTCCGGCCCCGCCCACCGCACACCCCGCAGGCCTCCGACCTCCCGGTCGGGGGCCTGCGCCCGTCGCACCCGGGCCGCCCGGCGCGGCCGGTACGTACGGCAGGCGCTGCACCTACCCGTCTGCGCACGCACGTAGGCTCGCTGCCATGCCTCGCGGCCGTTACTCCCTCCACGACCCCGACGACCACGCCCCGCTCGGCGAGGAGCACTTCCACTGCGCCACCGGCCCTTCCGGCTGGCGGTACGTCTCCCAGCTCCTCACCCCCTCCGGCGATCCCGCCGGTTCCGTCGACCTCACCCTCGACACCCTCGGGCGCACTCTTCGCCTCGAACTGCGGGCCGGCGACTGGCAGGTGCGCGGCGCCACGATGGACGGCGTCACCTGGGTCCGCACCGACCCGGCCGGGCGGCACGCGCAGGAGGGGAACGCCAAGGCCCACGGCTTCACCGGAGCTTCCCCCGCCTTCCTCGTGGCGACGGCCCGCCTGCTGCGACCCGGGCCCGGAGCCCCCGCCACCCGCGTTCGCCTCGTCTCCTTCGCACCTCCCGTCCTCGCGCCCCGCACCCTCGACCGGTCCTGGCACCTGCGTTCCACGGAAGCACACGCCACCGACAACGACCCGCTGACGGTGGAGAACTACCAGGTCACCGACCTGGAAACCGGCGAGGAACAGCCCGTGCACCTGGCCGGGGACGTGGTCCTCGCCGCCCCGGGCGTCGAACTGGAGGACCTGGAATCGCCGCCGTCCACCTTCCCGGAGATCCCCGCCGGCTTCGCGGACCCCGACCAGGACCCCGACCAGGACCCCGGGGAGGACACCCGGGAGACGTGAGGACCGTGCCGCCCGCACGGCGGCGCTCAGGCCGGGGGGACGAACCCGCTGCTCGGGCCCGGTGACGTGCTGCCGTCCACGGCCCGTTCCGGCGGGCGGGGGGCAGCCGCGGACCGGGCGCCCGCACCGTGGCCACCCCGGGTCGCGTCGCCGCCCGGCGGAGTCCACCGCTGCCCGGGGGACGGCGCGGCCGACGGGGCGGCTCCCGTCGCCGGGGCCCCGAGGTACGTCGGGGCCGTTCCCCGCGCGGCTCCGGCGCCCGCCGGGCCGAAGGCGCGCCGGGCGTCGCGTGCCTGCCGTTCCGCCAGCACGCCCGCGAGGTAGTGGGGCGGCGGTACGTCCGCAGGCGGCGGCGCGCCGGTGCAGGCCGCGAGGTCGGCCGTCAGCCGCTCCGCCACCCCCCGGCTCACCGCCTGATCCAGCTGGCCCGCGCGCATCAGGTACTGCCGGACCGCCAGCCACAGCCCCTCCGGCACCCCGGACAGATCCAGCCCCGCGAAGCGTCCCTCCAGCCGGACCGGAGGCGGCGGAGCCTGCTCGGCGCGCACGGACGGTACCCGCTCCCGCACGACCAGCGTCCCCGCGAACACGTCGCCCAGCCGTCGGCCACGCTCCGACACCAGGGACGCGACGCACGCCACCACCCCCGAGGTCAGCAGGATCTCCACGACTCCGACGGCACCCCGGGTCAGCGCGTGCCGGAAGCGCACGGGTCCGCCGTCCTCCCGCACCACGCGCAGGCCGAACACCAGCTTCCCCACCGACCGCCCGCGGCTCAGCGTCTCGACCGCGATCGGCAGCCCGACCGGCACCAGCAGGAACAACGCCACCTGCACCGCCGCCACCGCCGCAAGGTCCAGCGAGGAGACGGCGCTGAGCAGCAGCAGGGACAGCGCGACGTACAGCGACCACACGAGCAGCAGGTCGATCAGCACCGCACAGGCGCGGCTGGGCAGGCGCGCCGGCCGCAGCCCGAGGACGACCGCGTCCCCCGTCACCAGCTCGTTCACCCGGCACACCCTCCTCGCCCACCGATGAATCCCGGAACCCGAACCCCGGAGCCGACGGCCTCCGCCCCATCAGGCGCCACCGCTCCGGGCCGGTACGTCGTGGCTCCGGGTGGCAACAGTCTGCCGCCCCCGCCAACGAGTCTGCCAAGCTCTCCGCATGGACCTGGACGTCTTTGTCTCCGCCCACCGCGCGGACTGGGAGCGCCTGGAGACGCTGCTGCGCCGCCGTCGCAAGCTGACCGGTGCGGAGGCAGACGAACTGGTCGCTCTCTACCAGCGCACCTCGACCCATCTCTCCCAGGTCAGGTCCGCTTCGCCCGACCCGGAGCTCACCGGCCGCCTGACGAGCCTCGTCGCCCGGGCCCGCAGCACGGTGACGGGCGCCCGCCGGTCGTCCTGGCGCGACGTCGGGCACTTCTTCGCGGCCGGATTCCCCGCCGCCGTCTACCGCGCGCGGCACTGGTGGGTCCCCACCGCCCTGCTCTCCACGGTCGTGGCCGCCGCTCTCGGTTGGTGGATCGGCGCGCACCCGGAGATCCAGGCGGCCATCGCCGCGCCGGACGAACTACGGGAGCTGACCCGCCCGGGCGGCCAGTACGAGTCCTACTACTCCAGTCATCCGGCGACCTCGTTCGCGGCCCAGGTGTGGACGAACAACGCCCGCGCGGCGGCGATCTGCCTGGTCTTCGGTGTGCTGCTCGGCATCCCCGTCCTGTGGGTGCTGTTCCAGAACATGCTGAACCTCGGCATCGGCATCGGACTCATGTCCTCCGCAGGGCGGCTGGACACCTTCCTCGGCCTGGTCCTCCCCCACGGCCTGCTCGAACTGACCGCCGTCTTCGTCGCAGCCGGAACGGGCCTGAGACTCGGGTGGACCGTGATCGACCCCGGACCGCGCACGCGACGAGCCGCGCTCGCGCAGGAGGGCAGATCCGCACTGGGCATGGCTCTCGGCCTGGCCGCCGTGCTGGCGGTGTCGGGGGCCATCGAGGGCTTCGTGACCCCCTCCGGCCTGCCGACGTGGGCACGCATCGCCATCGGAGTCGCCGCGGAGGTCGGCTTCCTCATCTACGTCTACGTGGTGGGGCGCCGGGCCGCTCGCGCGGGCGAGACGGGCGACGTCGAAGCGGCCGACAGGACGGCCGAGGCGCCCACCGTCGCCTGATGTGCATCGGAGGCGATCAACCTGCTACGCTCTCCGAGCCCCCGGAGAACCGTTGACGCGGTGCTTCATGGGGTGTAGATTGGCGAAGTTGCCCCGAACGCGGTCAGCGTGGGAGCATCATCACCGAACTTCTGACGCTTCGAGGTCGTCACCTTTTCGAAGGAAAGCGACAGGGAAGCAGCCCCGAAATCTCATCGGAATTCATCTGATAGTGTCGGGGACACCGAAGGGAAGCGCCCGGAGGAGCCTGTGAAAGGGTTCCGATGGAAGCGTCCGTTCCTTGAGAACTCAACAGCGTGCCAAAAGTCAACGCCAGATATGTTGATACCCCGTCCCCCTGTTTTGTGGGGGCGTGGTTCCTTTGAAACACAACAGCGAGGACGCTGTGGATCGTCGGGTTATTCCTCCGGCGGTTCCGCTCTCGTGATGTGTC
>NZ_AUFD01000014.1:0-172707 GCF_000426325.1 Streptomyces sp. CNS606 | reverse complement strand
GCTTCATCGTTCGACTTGCATGTGTTAAGCACGCCGCCAGCGTTCGTCCTGAGCCAGGATCAAACTCTCCGTGAATGCTTCCCGGATATCCGGGTCGACACATCACGAGAGCGGAACCGCCGGAGGAATAACCCGACGATCCACAGCGTCCTCGCTGTTGTGTTTCAAAGGAACCACGCCCCCACAAAACAGGGGGACGGGGTATCAACATATCTGGCGTTGACTTTTGGCACGCTGTTGAGTTCTCAAGGAACGGACGCTTCCATCGGAACCCTTTCACAGGCTCCTCCGGGCGCTTCCCTTCGGTGTTTTCCACCTTACCAGAGCTTTTCGTTCCGATTTCCCGGTCCGATTCCCTGGTCGCAACCTTTCACCGGGACTGTTCCCGGTGCCCGTTGCGGTGGAGCCGTAAACGTACTGGAGCGGGGCGCCCGGATGCAAATCGAGGCGCCCCGCCCGTCGTTGGACGTCAGACCTCCACGACGACCGGGAGGATCATCGGGCGCCGGCGGTAGGTGTCGGAGACCCAACGGCCCACCGCGCGGCGCACCAGCTGCTGAAGCTGGTGCGGCTCCGCGACGCCGTCCTGTGCCGCCTTGGCCAGCGCCTCGTCGATCTTCGGCGACACGGCGCTGAAGTCCTTGTCGTCGATGCCCGAGCCCCGCGACTGGATGTGCGGCCCTCCGACGATCTTTCCGGTGCTGCTGTCGACCACCACGAAGATGGAGATGATGCCCTCGTCACCGAGGATGCGGCGGTCCTTCAGTGAGGACTCCGTGACGTCCCCGACCGACAGGCCGTCCACGTAGACGTACCCGGCCTGGACCTTGCCGCTGATCTTCGCCTTGCCGTCCACGAGGTCGACGACGACACCGTCCTCGGCGATGACCACCCGGTCCCGGGGAACGCCGGTGAGCGCGCCCAGCTCGGCGTTGGCCCGCAGGTGGCGCCACTCCCCGTGCACCGGCATCAGGTTCTTCGGCCTGCAGATGTTGTAGAAGTACAGCAGCTCGCCCGCCGAAGCGTGCCCGGAGACGTGGACCTTGGCGTTGCCCTTGTGCACGACGTTCGCGCCCCAGCGGGTCAGGCCGTTGATGACCCGGTAGACCGCGTTCTCGTTGCCCGGGATCAGGGACGACGCCAGAATGACGGTGTCGCCGTCGACGATGCGGATCTGGTGGTCGCGGTTCGCCATCCGGGAGAGCGCGGCCATGGGCTCGCCCTGGGAGCCCGTGCAGACGAGCACCACCTCGCCGTCCGGCAGGTCGTCCAGCGTTTTCACGTCCACCACGAGGCCGGCCGGGATGCTCAGGTAGCCGAGGTCGCGGGCGATCCCCATGTTGCGGACCATCGAACGGCCCACGAACGCGACCCGTCGGCCGTACTCGTGCGCGGCGTCGAGGATCTGCTGGATGCGGTGCACGTGCGAGGCGAAGCTCGCCACGATGATGCGCTTCTGTGCACCGGCGAAGACCTGGCGGAGCACCTGGGAGATGTCCCGCTCAGGGGGGACGAAGCCCGGTACCTCGGCGTTCGTGGAGTCGGACAGCAGCAGGTCGATGCCCTCCTCGCCCAGGCGCGCGAAGGCCCGCAGGTCGGTGAGCCGACCGTCCAGCGGCAGCTGGTCCATCTTGAAGTCGCCGGTGTGCACCACCATGCCCGCGGGGGTGCGCACCGCGACCGCGAGGGCGTCCGGGATGGAGTGGTTCACCGAGACGAATTCGCAGTCGAACGGGCCGATGCGCTCCCGGTGCCCCTCCTGTACCTCGAGGGTGTAGGGGCGGATGCGGTGTTCCTGGAGCTTCGCCTCGATCAGCGCGAGGGTCAGCTTGGAGCCGATCAGCGGGATGTCCGGCTTCTCCCGCAGCAGGTACGGGACGGCGCCGATGTGGTCCTCGTGACCGTGGGTGAGGACGATGCCCTCCACCTGGTCGAGCCGGTCACGGATCGAGCTGAAGTCCGGGAGGATCAGATCGACGCCCGGCTGCTCCTCCTCGGGGAAGAGGACGCCGCAGTCGACGATGAGCAGGCGGCCGCCGTACTCGAAGACGGTCATGTTGCGGCCGATCTCGCCCAGGCCGCCGAGCGGGGTGACGCGCAGGCCGCCCTTGGCGAGTTTCGGCGGCGGGCCGAGCTCGGGGTGCGGATGACTCAAAAGACTCTCCTCGCCACTCGCGCCACGCACCCTGCGAGGGCACGTGGCGCGAGCGTATGTGTTCACTTGCCTGTGTTCTCGGTATGCACTTGTGCGGTATGCAGTTGTGAAGTCCGTGTCTAGAGGTGTACCCCGCCGGCGGCGAGGTCGAGCTTGAGCTGCTCGGTCTCCTCGGGCGACAGCTCCACCAGCGGCATGCGCAGCGATCCGGCCGGCAGGCCCTGGAGAGCCAGCGCGGCCTTGCAGGTGATCACACCCTGGGTGCGGAACATGCCGGTGAAGACGGGGAGCAGCTTCTGGTGGATCTCCGTCGCCTTGACGACGTCGCCGCTGAGATGGGCCTCCAGCATCGCGCGCAGCTCCGGGGCCACCACATGGCCCACGACGGAGACGTAACCGATGGCGCCGACGGAGAGCAGCGGCAGGTTGAGCATGTCGTCGCCGCTGTACCAGGCGAGGCCGCTGGTGGCGATGGCCCAGCTGGCGCGGCCGAGGTCGCCCTTGGCGTCCTTGTTGGCCACGATGCGCGGGTGCTCGGCGAGCCGGACGATCGTCTCGGTGTTGATGGGGACGCCGCTGCGGCCGGGGATGTCGTAGAGCATCACCGGCAGCTCGGTGGCGTCGGCGATCGCGGTGAAGTGGCGGTAGAGCCCCTCCTGCGGCGGCTTGCTGTAGTACGGAGTGACCGCGAGCAACCCGTGTGCGCCGGCATGCTCGGCCTCGCGGGCGAGCTTGAGGCTGTGCGCGGTGTCGTTGGTGCCGGCTCCGGCGACGACGTGGGCGCGGTCTCCGACGGCCTCCACGACCGCACGGACGAGCTGGGATTTCTCCGCATCGCTGGTGGTCGGGGACTCGCCGGTGGTGCCGTTGACGATCAGGCCGTCGTTGCCGGCGTCGACCAGGTGGGTGGCGAGCCGCTGGGCGCCGTCGACGTCGAGCGCGCCGTCCGCGGCGAACGGCGTGACCATGGCGGTCAGGACCCGCCCGAAGGGCGTCTGCGGTGTGGAGGTCGGAGCCATGGGTCCCACGCTACTCGCAGGGGACGCCCGATCGCTCCCTCGGGGCTCTGGGAGAGGACACCGGCACTGCCTGCTCGGGGGTTCAGGCAGTGCCGGGTCCGTCCAACCACCCTAGAGGAACTTCGTGAAACGGTGCAATACGGACACAGTCGGCCTCTCGGGCGATGCCCTGTCCCGACCCTCGTCCCGACACCGGCCCCGATGGCGCGGTCTCACCCGGTCGGCGCGCCGGACGGCGTGTCCCCCGGGCGGCGTCAGGGCGCCACCCGGCCGTTCTTGTTGAACGCCGCGTGGGTGAGCGGCATCAGCTCGGCCCACTGCGCCTCCATCGCCTCCGCCACCATCTCGATCTCCCGCTGCGGGAACGAGGGCGTCTTCGCCAGCTCGTTCCGGGTGCGCAGGCCGAGGAAGTGCATCAGCGAGCGGGCGTTGCACGTCGCGTACATCGAGGAGTACAACCCGACCGGCAGTACGGCGCGCGCCACCTCGCGGGCGACGCCGGCGTCGAGCATCTCCAGGTAGGCGGTGTACGCCTGCTGGTACGACGCGGTCATCGCCGCCTCGACCAGCTTGAGCTGCTCGGGGGAGCCCTCCACGAACTCGTACTTGCCCGGACGGCCCTGCTGCACCAGCTTCCGCGCCTCGTCCGGCACGTAGAAGACCGGCTCCAGCTGCCGGTACCTCCCCGACTCCTCGTTGTACGACCATCCGACTCTATGACGGTGGAACTCGCGGAAGACGAAGAGCGGGGCGCTGACGAAGAAGGTCATCGAGTTGTGCTCGAACGGACTGCCGTGCCGGTCGCGCATGAGGTAGTTGATGAGCCCTTTGGACCGCTCGGGGTCCTTCTTCAGCTCGTCGAGGGACTGCTCGCCGGCAGTGGAGACCCGTGCGGCCCACAGCACGTCGGTGTCGGCCGCGCTGTGCTTCACCAGCTCGACGGTCATGTCGCTGCGGAAGCGGGGGCTGGGGGCTGTGCTGCTGTCGGCTTCGGGCACCGGCGGTTCCTTCCAGGTTCTTGCATCGCTGCGGCGCTGCATCGCTGCGCCGTTGCGTCGCGTTCGCGGCGGCGCTCAGCCTACGGGCCGCCACCGACAATGCGGGCATCCGGGGACACGGCCCACGGCCCGAGGTGGTTCACGCGGCGCCGTCTCGCTAGTCTCACCGGGCACGCCCCGACCGACCGCGACCGAGGAACCGCCGTGCCCCTGAACTTCCTGACGGCCGACCACGCCCCGGTCGCCCCCGCACACGATGCCGACCGTCCGCTCCCGCACGAAGAGCGCACACGCTGGCGGCGCCCGTACCGCCTCGGTCCGTGGCGGGTCGCGGGCGCGGCGGTGGTGCTGCTGCTCACCTCGTACGTGCTGATCTCCGCGGTCATCCTCGCCATGGCGGGGCAGCTCACCGGCGCCGCTGTCTTCGCCGCGGTGGCTGCGCTGATGACGGCCGCGGCGCTGCGCGCGCTGCGGATGGGCGTGTGGGTGAGCGGCGCCGGACTGCGTCAGGTCGGGCCGCTGTACACCGTGACGCTCCCGTGGGCGGAGGTGGCCGCGGTGCGCACCGCGCAGCAGCCGGTGAAGTGGCTGGGGCTGCCGCGGACCGTGCAGGGGCAGGCGCTGGTGGTCGAGCGGGCGCGCGGCGGTTCGGCTCTGCGGACCCAGCTCACCACGCACAACGCGGACTTCCTGAACCGTCCGGAGGCGTTCGACCGGGCCGCCGACGTCATAGAGGGCTGGTCGGCGGAGGCGCGCGGGGTGCAGGGCGAGCGGGGAGCGCGCTGAGTCGCCGCCCGCCGCCGGTCCTGGCGTGCGCAGGAGGCCCCGGCCGGGGCGGAACCGGCCGGGGCCTCCTGCGCGTCGCGGCGGTCAGCCCTCCTGGGACCAGTCGTAGAAGCCGCGGCCGCTCTTGCGGCCCAGGTGGCCGGCCTCCACCTTCTCCACCAGCAGCGCGGGCGGCGCGAAGCGCGGTCCGAGTTCCCGCTCCAGGTAACGGGCGATGCCGAGGCGGACGTCGAGGCCGACGATGTCGGTGAGCTTGAGCGGCCCGGTCGGGTGGCCGTATCCGAGGGTCATGGCGGCGTCCACGTCCTCCGCGGAGGCGACGCCGGACTCCACCATGCGGATGGCCTCCAGGCCGAGGGCGACGCCGAGGCGGCTGCTGGCGAACCCCGGTGCGTCCTGCACCACGACGGCCGTCTTGCGCAGCTGCTCCACCCAGGCGACCGCGCGCTCGCGGAGACCGTCGGCGGTGGACGGCGCGAGGACCACCTCGACCAGCTTGCTGGCGGGCACGGGGTTGAAGAAGTGCAGGCCCAGCATGCGCTCCGGGCGGGCGAGCGCATGGGCGAGGGTGTCCAGGGAGATGCTGCTGGTGTTGGACGCGATGACCGTGTCCGCGGCGACGGCGTCCTCGACCGCGCGCAACGTCGTCAGCTTGAGGTCGAGGTCCTCCGGTACCGCCTCGACGACGAGTCCGCTGCCGGCCAGGTCGGCGTGCGCGGTGACGGTGCGGAGCCGGCTCAGCGGCTCGGCCGGGTCGTCGATCTTGCCGCGGTCGGCGCTCGCCCGCAGGGCGCGCTCGACGCGTGCGGCCGCGGCGTCGGCGGCCTCCTTGTCCCGTTCCAGCAGGGTCACTTCGCTGCCGGCGAGCAGCAGGGCGTGGGCGATCCCGGCGCCCATCCGCCCGCCGCCGACGACGCCGCAGGCGAGCGGCAGCTGGGTCGGGGATGCGGTCGGCTGTCCGGTCTCGGTCATGTGCGTCCTCCCTGTCGTCGCAGGCCACCGGCGGAGTGACCTCGGTAGGTGTTCCTATCGCACGGCGCGGCCCCCGCTCCGGCCGGGTCAGCCTTCGCGCGGAGCGCGGCCGTCGTGCAGGGCGATGGCGCGCTGCATGGCCTTGCGGGCCCGGGGGGTGTCGCGGGCGTCGTGGTAGGCGACGGCGAGCCGGAACCACGTGCGCCAGTCGCCGGGCTCGGCCTCGGCCTCGGCCTTGCGGCGGGTGAAGACGGCGTCGGCGGAGTCCCGGTCGATGCGGCCGCTGGGGGTGCGCCGCAGTTCGTCCTCGGGCAGTCCGCCCTCCGCCTCCAGTTCGCGCGCCAGCCGGTTGGCGGAGCGCGCGAAGCGCGTGGTGTGCCAGAGGAACCACAGGCCGATCGCCGGCAGCGCCAGGACCGCCAGGCCGAAGGACACGGTGACCGCCGTGCCCTGCCGGATCAGCGCCACGCCCCGGCCGCCGACGAGGACGAAGTAGACGACCAGGACGGCGGCGAGGGTGACGTAGGTGAGGCGGGCGCGCACAGGCTCAGTCCAGGTCCATGAACGCGTCGAGACCGTACGTCAGGCCCGGCGCCGAGACCACGCGCCGCACGCCCAGGAGCACGCCCGGCATGAACGAGCCGCGGTTCATGGAGTCGTGCCGCAGCGTGAAGATCTCGCCCTCGTCGCCGAACAGGACCTCCTGGTGGGCGACCAGGCCGCGCAGGCGGACCGCGTGCACCGGCACGCCGTCGACGTCGGCGCCGCGGGCGCCTTCGAGTGTGGTGGACGTCGCGTCGGGCTGCGGTGCGCAGCCTGCCTCGCGGCGGGCGTCGGCGATGAGCTGCGCGGTGCGCACGGCGGTGCCGCTGGGGGCGTCGGCCTTGTTGGGGTGGTGCAGTTCGACGACCTCGACGGACTCGAAGAAGCGCGCCGCCTGCTGGGCGAAGCGCATGGTGAGCACGGCGCCAATACCGAAGTTCGGTGCGATGAGCACGCCGGTGTCCGGGGACTCGGCCAGCCGGGCGCGCACCGCGTCGAGGCGTTCGTCGGTCCAGCCGGTGGTGCCGACGACGCCGTGGATGCCGTGGCGGACGAGGAAGTCGAGGTTGCCCATGACGGCGTCCGGGTGGGTGAGGTCGATGGCGACCTGTGTCCCGGCGTCGGTGAGGGCGGCCAGGTCGTCGTCACGGTCGACGGCGGCGACCAGGTCCATGTCGTCGGCGTTCCGGACCGCCTTGACGGCCTCGGAGCCCATCTTTCCCTTGGCGCCGATGACGGCGACCCGCAGCGTGCTCATGCGTCTTCCAAGTCCTCGGGGGTGTACGGGGGTGCGGTCAGGCGACCGCGTCGTGGAGGTGGGCGGTCTGCCGGTCGGTGAGCGGGCCGATGGCCGAGAGCGACGGCCGGGCGGTCAGCACGTCGCGGGCGACGGCCCGCACGTCGTCGGGGGTGACGGCGGCGATCCTGGCGAGCATCTCGTCCACGGACATCTGCTCCCCCCAGCACAGCTCGCTCTTGCCGAGCCGGTGCATCAGCGCGCCGGTGTCCTCCAGGCCCAGCACGGTCGAGCCGGAGAGCTGGCCGACGGCGCGGCGCACCTCCTCGTCGGTGAGTCCGTCGCGCGCGACCTGGTCGAGTTCGTCCCGGCAGATCTTCAGCACGTCCGGCACCTGGCTCGCGCGGCAGGCGGCGTACACGGAGAAGAGGCCGCAGTCGGCGAAGCCGGAGGTGTAGGAGTAGGTGCTGTAGGCCAGGCCGCGCTTCTCGCGGATCTCCTGGAAGAGCCGGGAGCTCATGCCGCCGCCGAGTGCGGCGCTGAGCACCCCGAGGGCCCAGCGGCGTTCGTCGTTGCGGGAGACGCCCGGCATGCCCAGCACCAGGTGGGCCTGTTCGGTCGTGCGTTCCAGGACGTCGACGCGGCCGGCTCCGCGCAGGATCTTCTCGCCGGTGCGGGGGCCGACGGGTTCGGCGGCCGCCGTGCGGGCCAGCGCGCCGGCGCGTTCGAAGGCCTCCTGGACGCGGCGTACGACCAGGTCGTGGTCGAGGTTGCCCGCGGCGGCGACGACGAGGCGGGTGGGGTCGTAGTGCCGCCGGTAGAAGCGGGCGATCTGGTCGCGGGTGAGGCCGTTGACGGTGTCGACCGTTCCGAGGACGGGCCGGCCCAGGGGGGTGTCGCCGAACATGGTGCGGGCGAAGAGGTCGTGCACGCAGTCGCCGGGGTCGTCGTCGGTCATCGCGATCTCCTCGAGGATCACGCCGCGTTCGGCGTCCACCTCGGCGGGGTCGATGACGGAGTCGGTGAGCATGTCGCTGAGGACGTCGATCGCCAGCGGCAGGTCGGTGTCGAGGACACGGGCGTAGTAGCAGGTGAACTCCTTCGCGGTGAAGGCGTTCATCTCCCCTCCGACGGCGTCCAGCGCGGCGGAGATGTCGAGCGCGGAGCGCCGCTGCGTGCCCTTGAACAGCAGGTGCTCCAGGTAGTGGGTCGCTCCGTTCAGGGCGGGGGTCTCGTCGCGCGAACCGACGTGCACCCAGATGCCCAGCGTGGCGGACCGCACGGTCGGCAGCGTCTCGGTGACGACGCGCAGGCCGCCGGGGAGCACGGTGCGCCGGACGGTGCCGGCCGCGGTCGTACCGTCCGGGAGCGTCGATGTACGGGCGACGGCCCGCCCCTCGGTGGAGGGGCGGGCCGTCGCGCGGGGGTCGGACGTCACTTGGAGGCGTCGTCCTTCCCGTCCGCGCCGTCGTCGGAGCCGTTCTCCTCGTCGTCCAGGACGGGGATGAGGGACAGCTTGCCGCGCTGGTCGATCTCGGCGATCTCGACCTGGACCTTCTGGCCGACGCCGAGGACGTCCTCGACGTTCTCCACGCGCTTGCCGCCGACGATCTTGCGGATCTGCGAGATGTGCAGCAGACCGTCCTTGCCGGGGAGCAGGGAGACGAAGGCACCGAAGGTGGTGGTCTTGACGACCGTGCCCAGGTAGCGCTCGCCGACCTCGGGCATCGTCGGGTTGGCGATGCCGTTGATCGTGGTGCGGGCGGCCTCGGCGGACGGGCCGTCGGTGGCACCGATGTAGATGGTGCCGTCGTCCTCGATGGAGATGTCGGCGCCGGTGTCCTCCTGGATCTGGTTGATCATCTTGCCCTTGGGGCCGATGACCTCGCCGATCTTGTCCACCGGGATCTTGACACTGATGACGCGCGGGGCGTGCGGCGACATCTCGTCCGGGATGTCGATGGCCTCGTTCATCACGTCGAGGATGTGCAGCCGGGCGTCGCGGGCCTGCTTGAGGGCCGCGGCGAGCACCGAGGCGGGGATGCCGTCGAGCTTGGTGTCCAGCTGCAGCGCGGTGACGAAGTTGCGCGTACCGGCGACCTTGAAGTCCATGTCGCCGAAGGCGTCCTCGGCACCGAGGATGTCGGTCAGCGTCACGTAGTGCGTCTCGCCCTCGATCTCCTGCGAGATCAGGCCCATGGCGATACCGGCGACCGGGGCCTTGAGCGGCACACCGGCGTTCAGCAGCGACATGGTGGAGGCGCAGACGGAGCCCATCGAGGTGGAGCCGTTGGAGCCGAGCGCCTCGGAGACCTGCCGGATGGCGTAGGGGAACTCCTCACGCGTCGGCAGCACCGGCGTGATGGCGCGCTCGGCCAGCGCGCCGTGGCCGATCTCGCGGCGCTTGGGCGAACCCACGCGGCCGGTCTCGCCGACGGAGTAGGGCGGGAAGTTGTAGTTGTGCATGTAGCGCTTGCGGGTCACCGGGGAGAGGGTGTCCAGCTGCTGCTCCATGCGCAGCATGTTCAGCGTGGTGACGCCCAGGATCTGGGTCTCACCTCGCTCGAACAGCGCCGAACCGTGCACCCGCGGGATCGCCTCGACCTCGGCGGCCAGCGTACGGATGTCCGTGACGCCGCGGCCGTCGATGCGCTTCTTCTCCTTGATGACGCGCTCGCGCACCAGGGACTTGGTCAGCGTCCGGTAGGCGGCCGAGATCTCCTTCTCGCGCCCCTCGAACTGCGGCAGCAGCTTCTCGGCGGCCAGACCCTTGACGCGGTCCAGCTCGGCCTCGCGCTCCTGCTTGCCGGCGATGGTGAGCGCCTGCGCGAGCTCGTCCTTGACGGCGGAGGTGAGGGCCTCGAGGACGTCGTCCTGGTGGTCCAGGAAGATCGGGAACTCGCCGGTCGGCTTGGCGGCCTTGGCGGCGAGGTCGGACTGCGCGCGGCACAGCACCTTGATGAAGGGCTTCGCGGCCTCCAGGCCGGCGGCCACGATCTCCTCGGTGGGGGCCTCGGCACCGCCCTTGACCAGTTCGAAGGTCTTGTCGGTGGCCTCGGCCTCGACCATCATCACCGCGACGTCGCCGTCGGGCAGCACACGGCCGGCGACGACCATGTCGAAGACGGCGTCCTCCAGCTCGGTGTGCGTGGGGAACGCCACCCACTGGCCGTTGATCAGGGCGACGCGGGTGCCGCCGATCGGGCCGGAGAAGGGCAGGCCGGCCAGCTGCGTGGAGCAGGAGGCGGCGTTGATGGCGACCACGTCGTACAGGTGGTCGGGGTTGAGCGCCATGATCGTCTCGACGATCTGGATCTCGTTGCGCAGGCCCTTCTTGAAGGAGGGGCGCAGCGGCCGGTCGATGAGGCGGCAGGTGAGGACGGCGTCCTCACTGGGCCGGCCCTCGCGCCGGAAGAAGGAACCGGGGATCTTGCCCGCGGAGTACATCCGCTCCTCGACGTCCACCGTCAGCGGGAAGAAGTCGAGCTGGTCCTTCGGGTTCTTGGAAGCGCTGGTGGCCGACAGCACCATGGTGTCGTCGTCCAGGTACGCCACGGCGGAACCGGCGGCCTGCTTGGCCAGGCGGCCCGTCTCGAAGCGGATGGTGCGGGTGCCGAAGGAGCCGTTGTCGATGACAGCCTCGGCGTAGTGGGTCTCGTTCTCCACCAGGGATATCTCCTCGTCTGCGTCCGTCGCCCGTGTGGCGGCGGACCGTCTGCGGACGCTCCCTGGGCGGTGCCGGTCTTCGATCGAAGCACCCGGATCCGTGCGGCGCGCTGTGCGTCACTGTGTCCGGGGGCCACTACCGAGGACCGGCGTCGTGGGACGCGCCCGGCCTTACTCGGGTCGTGCGGGTCATGCGGTTGTGCTGTGTGGTTGTGGGACCAGGTTACTCACCTTCCGCCCCACACGAGATATACGAGGGGAGCGGCTCCCGTGTCGCGGGAGCCGCTCCCCTGTGTTCCGCTGCTAGCGGGCGGCGCCGGCCGCACCGCGGCGGATGCCGAGGCGGTCGACCAGGGCACGGAACCGCTGGATGTCCTTCTTCGCCAGGTACTGCAGCAGGCGGCGGCGCTGGCCGACCAGGAGCAGCAGACCACGGCGGGAGTGGTGGTCGTGCTTGTGGGCCTTCAGGTGCTCGGTGAGGTCCGAGATGCGCGCGGAGAGCAGGGCCACCTGGACCTCGGGGGAGCCGGTGTCACCCTCCTTGGTGGCGAACTCGGACATGATGGACTTCTTCCGGGCAGCGTCGAGAGACGACACGCGTACTCCTCATGGGTTGGGCCGCCGAGCGTCCCCGGTCTACTGCACAGGGAGTCTTCGGTCACTCGACAGGCCCGGTCAGCTTACCAGCGGTCGCGGACGCCTCCGCCCGCCCCCTTGCGAACACCGTGCGGCGTGGGCAGGGGGCGGGCGGAGGTCCGTCGTGCGCCGGGGCGGCGGGTGCCGGGTCAGCCGATGAGACCGCGCATCTCGCTGTAGACGTCGTGCACCGCGAGGCACAGTGGGATCAGCGTGAGCAGCACGAAGGTCTCGGTGATCTCCATGAAGCGGCCCCAGAACGGGGAGAGACCGGTACGGGGGATGATCAAGCCGATGGCCGTGACCAGCGCCGCGGCGGCCGCGAGGGAGGCGGCGATCCAGATGGTGCGGAAGTCCATGCCGGTGCTGTCGCCCAGGAGCATGTCGCGGACCAGCTCCGTCGGCGGGTTCAGGGAGAGGCCCAGGGCGAGCAGCGCCAGGGCGCCGAGGCCGGCGACCAGGGCGCAGGAGACCTGCGAGGTGTAGCGGAAGAGGCGGGCGCGGAGCAGCATCGCCAGGCCGGTGGCCAGGGCCAGGAGCTGCGCCCAGCCGTCGTCGGAGAAGCCGAGCACCGACGCGGCGCCGATGACCACGGCGCAGAAGCCGCCAACCAGGCCGACGAGGAGTTCGTGGCCGCGGCGGGCCTGGGTGGCGATGCGTGCGCCGTCGACCGGGCCCTGGATCTCGCGGCCGCCCTCGCGGTCGGACGCGCCGGGGCCGCCGGCACGCGGCTCGAAGCCGACGGGGAGGCGTGCGAAGCGTGCAGAGAGTCCGGGCAGGAAGGCGATGGTGCCGACGGCGAGCGGCGCGGCGACGGCGGCGGCCTCCACCGGCTCGATGTCCGACAGGATCGCGATGAAGGTGATGAGGCTGCCGACGGCCGCCGCGACGGCGGCGGAGACGAACGGCCCGTCTCCGCTGGGGGTGATGGCGATCAGCACGACGGAGGCGAGCAGCACGGCGACGCAGCCGAGGAGGAACTGGAGACGGCCGATACCGTCTCCTTCGCCGAGCGGCAGGGCCCCGGAGCCGGCGATCATGATGTGCGGCATGGCGCCGAGACCGAGCGCGATGGACGAGGCCCGGTCGTCGTAGACGCGGGCCCGGACGCAGGCGAGCGCGACCAGCAGCACGCCGGCCGCGGCGGCGATGATGCCCGGCAGGCCGTGCATGTCGTGCGTGACCGGGTCGGCGAACCAGAGCGCGAAGGCCATGAGGACGAGGAGGACGCCGCCGCCGGTGAGTCCGGCGATGCGCATCAGCTTCTCGTTCCACAGTGTGCGGTCGCTGCGGACCGCGGAGGCCACGGCGTCGCTGACGTCGTCGAACACGGCGGCGGGAAGCGAGTCGGCGAAGGGGCGCAGCAGCAGCACCTCGCCGTCGCGGATGCCGTTGCCGGCGAGCGAGAGGCCCGCCTCGAGCACCCCTCCGTCGCGGCGGACCAGGTGGTAGCCGGACAGCGACCCCTCGGCCGCGCCGCCGGAAAGCCGGGCGATCTCCGGGTAGACGTCGCTGAGCGGCACCCCCTCGGGCAGCGCGACATCGATCCGCCCGCCGGGAGCTACTACCGTGACGCGGCAGAAGCCGGTCGCTGCGGTCGTGGCCACCTTGATATTCCCCCTTGCTCGGTACGCGGTACCCGGCACGTCGGTGCGCGGTGTCCGGCGACTCGTTGAATCACGACAACTCGGGCGCTTACTGAACCGCCCGCATGCCCCTCGCCGCAGAATCTTCTCGGGGAGAGCGCGGGTCACCTTACCGCCCCCGGTCGGCGGTCACTCCTCCCGGAGTGCCCCTGCTCACCCGCTAGGATCAACGCCTGCATGACCGGTAGCTGTTGCAGAGGCGGGGGCATCGGTGCGCAATTGCGAATCTATCGTGAAGGATTGATGTATCGGTGAGTGTGGTCATCGTGAAGCGGCAGCCACGGGTCATGCCGCCGACCGTGCCAGAGGGGGAAGTCCGACTCGAATCGCCTCCGGAAATTCCGCGGGAAGGCGACCAGGACGTCTGGATGAATCTCCTGCCGGTCATGGGCATGGGCGGTTCCGTCGCGTTCTTCTTCATCAGCGACCAGGCGTACATGAAGGTCGTCGGCGGGCTCATGCTCTTCTCGACGATCGCCATGGCGGTCGCGCAGTTCGTGAAGGCCCGGCGCGGGGGGCGCGCTCAGATGCCGCAGGAACGGAGGGACTACTTCCGTTATCTCGACCAGGTGCGCAAGGACGTGCGCAAGACGGCCGAGACGCAGCGGCACGCGCAGCTCTACCAGCATCCCGATCCCGACCAGTTGTGGGCGATCGTCGGTGACGCGAAACGCCTTTGGGAACGGCGTCCGGCCGACAACGACTTCTCCTCGGTCCGCATCGGTACCGGCTGGCAGCAGCTCAACACCCCGCTCGTCGCCCCGGAAACGGCTCCCAAGGAAGAACTCGAGCCGCTTACCGCCGAGGCGATGAAGTCCTTTCTGGACATTCACCGTTCGCTTCCGGATCTCCCCATCGCGGTCAGTCTCCGCGCCTTCTACCACGTAGTCGTCACCGGCACCACGGACGAGGTGTACGGGAACGTGCGCGCATCCGTCGGCCAGCTGACGTCGCTGCACTCCCCCGAAGAACTGATGGTCGCGGTCGTCTCCCACCCGGGGTCGATGGCCGAGTGGGACTGGACGAAGTGGCTGCCGCACGCGCAGCACCCGTCGCAGGCCGACGGAGCCGGCCAGGCGCGGCTGTTCTTCGACGACCTCGGGCAGCTGGAGGACTCGCTGTCGAGCCAACTCGAGGGCCGCGCGCGCTGGACCCGGGACGGCACACCCGTCACGGACCAGGCGCACCTGGTCGTGATCCTCGACGGAGGGTCCATCCCGCCGGACTCGGTGCTCGCGGGCGCGGAGGGCCTCCAGGGCGTCACCTTCCTCGAGGTGGCCCCCGGCACCCTCGACGACCAGATGTCGGGCGGCCTCACCGTGCACGTGCGGGAGAAGGCGCTGGACCTGTACGTCGGCCGCGAGTCGGCGTACTCGGGACGCCCCGACCTGCTCAGCTACGAGCAGGCGGAGGCGCTGGCCCGGCAGATGGCACCGTTCCGCATGGGCAGCGGCGAGGAAGGCGAACCGCTGCTGTCCAACCTGGACTTCACCGACCTGATGGGCATCGGCGACGCCGGTTCGGTCGACGTGGCCCGCACCTGGCGGCCACGTTCGCTGCACGAGCGGCTGCGGGTGCCGATCGGCATCGGCGGCGAGGGCGAGCCGGTGATGCTGGACATCAAGGAGGCCTCGCAGGAGGGCATGGGCCCGCACGGCCTGTGCGTCGGCGCGACCGGTTCCGGCAAGTCGGAGCTGCTGCGCACCCTCGTGCTCGGCCTGGCCGTGACGCACTCGTCGGAGACGCTGAACTTCATCCTCGCCGACTTCAAGGGCGGCGCGACGTTCACCGGCATGGCCGACATGCCGCACACCTCGGCCGTCATCACCAACCTGGCCGACGAACTCACTCTCGTCGACCGCATGCGCGACGCGATCACCGGTGAGCTCAACCGCCGGCAGGAACTGCTGCGCAAGGCGGGCAACTACGCCAACATCACGGACTACGAGAAGGCGCGCGCCGCCGGGGCGGCGCTGGACCCGATGCCGTCCCTCGTCCTGATCATCGACGAGTTCAGCGAACTGCTGGCCGCCAAGCCCGACTTCATCGAGATGTTCATCCAGATCGGCCGTATCGGCCGTTCGCTGGGTGTGCACATGCTGCTGGCCTCGCAGCGTCTGGAGGAGGGCAAGCTCCGCGGCCTGGACACCTTCCTGTCCTACCGCATCGGTCTGCGGACCTTCTCCGCCGCCGAGTCGCGCACCGCGATCGGCGTGCCGGACGCGTACCACCTGCCGAACGTGCCGGGCGCGGGCTTCCTCAAGTACGACACCGAGACGATGGTGCAGTTCAAGGCCGCCTACGTCTCCGGCGTGTACCGCGCGGCGGGCCCGACGCAGGTCAGCCGGTCGGCGCAGACCCGGTCCGCGCTGTTCACCGCCACCCCGGTGGCTCTGCCCGTGCTGCCCGAGCCGGAGGTGGAGGACACCTCCGACCAGGTGGACGACGCGCTCGCGGACACCGTGCTCGACGTGATCGTGCAGAAGATGGTCGGCCAGGGCCCGTCGGCGCACCAGGTGTGGCTGCCGCCGCTGGACGAGGCGCCGTCCATCGACCAGCTGCTGCCGTCCCTCGCGGCGTCGCAGGAACGCGGCCTCACCGCACCCGACTACACGGCGCTGGGCCGCCTCACGGTGCCGGTCGCCCTGCTGGACAAGCCTTTCGAGCAGCGCCGCGACGTGCTGTACCGCGACTTCTCCGGAGCGGCCGGTCACGGCCTGTTCATCGGTGGTCCGCAGTCCGGCAAGTCGACGCTGCTGCGGACGTTGATCACGTCCTTCGGACTCACCCACACACCCGCCGAAGTGCAGTTCTACTGCCTCGACTTCGGCGGCGGCTCGCTGCTGGCGATGGAGGAGCTGCACCACGTCGGCGGCGTCGCCAACCGTCTGGACGGCGAGAAGGTCCGCCGTACGGTCAGCGAGGTCGTGGGCATCCTCAACGAGCGCGAGGAGTACTTCCGCTCCAACAACGTCGACTCGATCACCACCTACCGCCAGCGGCGGGCCGCGGGCCAGCTGCCGGACCAGAAGTGGGGCGACGTCTTCCTCGTCATCGACGGCTGGGCGACGTTCAAGAACGACTACGACATGCTCGAGGCCGACATCACCGACATCGCCACCCGCGGTCTCGGTTTCGGTGTCCACCTCGTCCTCACCGCCGCCCGGTACACCGAGGTGCGGCCGGCGCTCAAGGACCTGCTGCAGAACCGCGTCGAACTGCGGCTCGGCGACCCGTCGGAGTCGGAGATCGACCGGAAGATCGCGGCGAACGTGTCCGCCGGCATGCCCGGCCGCGGCCTGAGCCCGGACAAGCTGCACCTGATGACGGCGCTGCCGCGCATCGACGGCTCCTCGACCGTGGAGGACCTCTCGGACGCGACCCGGCAGACCATTCACGCCGTCAACGAGCACTGGACCGGGGAACCGGCGCCGTCCGTGCGCCTGCTGCCCACCATGCTGGACGCGGCCCGGCTGCCGAAGGGCTCCGACTACCCGGACTACGGCGTCGCCTTCGGCATCGACGAGTCCTCGCTCGCACCGGTCTTCGTCAACTTCGAGACCGACCCGCTGTTCGTCGTCTTCGGCGAGAGCGAGTCCGGCAAGAGCGCGCTGCTGCGGCTGCTCATCCACCAGATCACCGAGCGGTACTCGCCGGACCAGGCGAAGATCGTCGTCGGCGACTACCGGCGTGCGCACCTCCAGGGCGTCCCCGAGGCCCACCTGTCGCGGTACTGCGCGGCGGCGCCGGCGCTCCAGGAGACGCTGGAGGGCCTGGCGGGTTCGATGTCGCGGCGCATGCCCGGCCCGGACGTGACCCCGGAGCAGCTGCGCAACCGCAGCTGGTACGACAGCCCGGACGCGTTCGTCGTCATCGACGACTACGACCTGGTGGCCACCGGGCAGAACCCGCTGATGCCGCTGCTGGAGTACCTGCCGTTCGCACGGGACGTGGGCCTGCGCGTCATCCTGGCCCGCTCCTCCGGCGGCGCCAGCCGCGCCCTGTACGAGCCGGTGATGCAGCGGATGAAGGAGCTGGGCGCACAGGGCCTGGTCCTCGCCGGCGAACGGTCCGAGGGCGCGCTGCTCGGCAACATCTCGCCGTCGCAACTGCCCGCGGGCCGGGGGTACTTCCACACCCGGCGCCGCAGCGGCCAACTCGTCCAGACGGGATGGATGCCGGCCCGCCACTGAGGCGTCCGGGCGTCGCGACCGCACCGGAGCCCGGGCGGGGGAGCCCTTCCCCGCCCGGGCTCCGGCCGTTCCCGGCCCGGCAGCGAGTGGCGGCGCCGGGACCGGGACCGTCGCGGAGCGGCCGGAGCCGTCCGATCCCCGCCCGCGCGCAGGCCCGTACGTGCGATGATGACGCAGGGCGACGGCCTCGTACCGTCCCCGACACGTCACGACGAAGGAGGCGAGCGCCGATGGGCACGCAGCAGGAGAAGGACGAGCTGTACGCGATGGACATCTCCGACGCCGTCTGGGAGTCCGCACCCGGCGGCCCCGAGGACGAGAAGGTCGAGATCGCCCACCTCCCCGGCGGTGCCGTGGCCATGCGCAACTCCAAGCACCCGGAAACGGTGCTCCGCTACACCGAGGCCGAGTGGCGCGCGTTCGTCCTCGGCGCCCGCGACGGCGAGTTCGACCTGGACCCCACCCCGGAGAACGGCGGCGTCCAGACGTCCTGAACCGGGACAGGGACCGGGAACGTGATGTGGGCCCGACCGAGCAGCGGCTCGGTCGGGCCCGCATCTCACGGGGCGCAGCGTTCCGCGGTGCTCAGCTCCGCGCGGCGCCCCGGAGCACGCTCTCCAGGTCTCGGCCGGGGGTCGTGCGTTCGCCGCTCAGGTTCGCCTGCGAGCGCTGCGCGTTCATCGGGCCCGCCCCGCCGGGGAGGGCGAGGACGCCGTACACGCCGGGCTCCCCGGCGAACCAGGCGCCCTGCTCCAGCTGCGGGTCCCAGCGGTTGTACCGGCGCGGGTCCCGCGCGGCCATCGTCGGCGACCACGCCGACTCGTCACCGGGGGCAGGAGGCGTCCCCTCCGACAGGCCGATCTGCACGGTGACGCCCGTGCCGTCCTTGCCTCCCGGGGCCTTGCGCACCGGCACCTGCCGCCAGGGGCAGACCTCCAGCACCTTCCGGGCCTTCTTCACCCGGGACAGCGCGCCCAGGCAGGAGTAGAGCACGAAGACGTACCAGAGGAGGGCGAGTCCCCCGATCGCGGGCCCGAGCTGGTTGCTGCCGCGCTTGACGTAGTCGGTCTCCGCCGTCGCGTTCAGGACCACACTGAGGGCGAAGAGGCCGACGAAGAGCAGGCTCCACAGCAGGAACCGCGCTCTGATCCGGTTGCGCGTCCCCTCCCAGGCGGCGCGCGTCTCCGGGTGCGCGAACGCCGTGGAGTGCGGCGGCTCTTGTGACCTGTACATCGTGATGACTGCCCCTTCTCCGGCCGTTGTCCGGCCCTTCTCCGGTCGCCGTCCGACCGGCCCTCGTCTCCGGCGGGAGACCGACCCGACAGGCCGGAACTACTGCCCCCCGCCGCCGATGCCGGCACGCTTCGCCCTGTCCCTGCGCTCCGGCGCGGCGGCCTGACGCTCCGGTCGCAGCGCCGGACCGTCGTTCGGGGCCACCCAGACCACGTCACCGCTACCGGGCACCAGCAGCACCCCTCCGAAGAGCTCGTCGCCCGCGAACCAGGCACCCTGCGAGAGGTCCCTCGTCCAGTTCGCCTCCGACCTGCCGACCTGCCTGCCGAGCAGCTTCGGCGATTTCTCGCCGCCCCGCCCCAGCCGGAGGATGTGCCCCCGGCCCCCGCTCGCCCGGTTGAGCACCTGCACGCGCTCCTCGAGCACGAACGGGTACACCTCCAGCACCCGCCCGCACCGGCGCAGGGCCACGAGGCGGCCCAGGCAGGTGTACGACCCGAACACCAGGGTCATCATGGCGAACGGCGCCAGCGGGACGAGGTAGTCGCTCTGCACGAGCACCACCGCTGCCACGAGGGCTGCCACCACGGCCAGCAGCACGGGGTAGCGCTTGAGCAGCGCGGACCGGAGCTCCGCCACGGGCACGAGCGGCTCTCCGGTGTCCGTCGGCGAGGGCCCGGTGACGGGAGAGCGGCCGTCCAGAAGCGCCGTCGAGGCGAAGGAGCCCAGGACTGCCATGCCGATGATCCCCGGCATGGCGAGGAGGAACCAGCCGTCGGTCAGCACGAACAGCGTCAGCGCGTGGAAGAGGACGAACAGCCCTCCCCAGAAGGCCACGCGTCGCCCCGCGGAGGGCCGGCCGGCGCTCCGCGCCGGGCGCGCGTCCGTCCGGGACGCGCTCCCGTCCGCTCGGTCCTCCGGTGTCATCCGAAATCGTTCCTCACTGCCTCGGCCGCGGAGCCCGGCTCGGGCTCCACGGCTCCGCTCGCGCCGTCGGCGAGCGCGGGATTGGTGAAGCTCACCGTACTCGCCACGCCCCGCAGCACGTTGCGGTAGTCGTCCGCGAGGTCCACGGAGGAGGTCACGAGCTGCACCGCGATGATCGCCGAGGATCGCACGTCCGGAATGGCGATGGTGCCCTGCCACACCGGCTGCTGTTCCGGCTCGTCTCCCCCGCCCTCGGGACGTCCGGGCGCCATCGTGCGACGGACCGTCTCCGTTTGGAACCCCAGCCCGCACGGCAGCTCGACGGGGACGATGCCGGTCTCCGCCGACTCCCCGGCTCCGGAGGCCATCAGCGTCACGAGCGCGGCCTTCGGGTCGACGTTCCGGGTCTCGACGCTGAAGAGCGTCAGCACCGACGTGGTGACGCCGCCCCGGTCGTCGGGATGCATGCCCATGGCGCAGCCCTGCACGAGCCGCTTCTGCATCTCCCACATCACGATGCAGTAGAGCCGGAACACCTCGTCCGCCCGCTCCCGCACCTCCTCGGGCAGCGCGAGGATCTGCCGGGCGAGGTCGTCCAGGCGTTCCGCCGTGGGGTAGACGTCCAGCCGCAGATAGCCGTGCGGGATCTCGTACCAGAACGCCGGCGGCAGCTGTATGCCCCCGGCGCCCTTCGGCGCGCTCACAACCGGATGCCCGTCACGAGTTCACCGAGCCCGTACTGCAGGTCGGAGATGCCGCCCGGCACGCCGTACGCGGCGGCTCCGGCCTTGGTGTACTCGGCCGCGTTGTGGCCGGCACCGGAGTCCGGCAGCACGCCGGCCGTCTCCAGCGAGGAGGCGGAGTTGGCCAGGACGTTCGCGCCGTTGATGCCGTACTGGAGAAGGCCCGTGTTGGGGTCGGTGGCCACGTCGAGCGCCTTGAAGTTGAACGCCTCCACACTCTCCCGGCCGAACGCGGTCGCTCTCGCGCCCATGGACATCGCCTCGCCTCCCTCCCTGGCGGCACCGGCGAGCATGCCGACCTCTCCGCCGGCCCGGGACAGCGCGCCGACACCGGGGATCATGCCCATGCTGTCCCCGGCCATGGACGCCCAAGCGCTGAAGGCGGCCATGCCGCCGTGTTTGCCCATGAGCGAATCGCGGAAGTCCTCGCTCGCGAGGTTCTTCGCCATCGACGCGGCACTGGCGACGACGGCGATACCGGCGAAGAGCGGCGCGAGCGGGGTGGGGAAGAGGGCGAGCAGACCGGCGATCGCGCCGATGGTGCCCGCGTGGTCGAGCAGGAACTGGCCGACGGCCTTGAGCCCGTCGCCGATCGCGTTCAGCGTCCGCTCGAACCAGCCCGGCTCCTCGGGGGCCAGCCCGTCGTCGGCGACGTCGAGCGCTTCGGCGATCTTGTCGGCTTCCCGCTTGTGCTCGTCCTCGAGGTCCTTGGCCTTCTTGATGACGTCGTCGAACGCCTTGTTGGCGGCTTCGACCTTGCCCGCGGCCTCCCGGAGACGGCCCTCCGCGGCCCGCAGACGCGACGTGGCGGCGTCCGCCTCCGCCTGGCTGGGGTAGGTCTTGCCGCCCAGGTCCAGGTCCGGGTCCTTCTTGACGTCGTCGTAGTCGCCCTGCGCGGTACTCGCCGCGCTCTTCTTGTCCTTCGCCTCGTCGTCGTACTTCTTGGCCAGGTCGCGGTTGGCGGTGAGGTCGCCGTCCCACCGTGCGAGCTGGACCGAAGCCTTCTCGACCGACTCGGCGGCCTTCTTCATGTACTCGGGCAGCTCACCGTCCAGCGCGTCGCGGAACGCCGACGCCGCGTCGCCCTCCCAGTGGCTGCTCTCGCCGAGCAGACGCTCGATCTGCTGGTGCGACGACCGCAGGGCCTTCGCGGCCCGGTCGACCTTGGTCTTGAGCGAATGCACTTCCGACGGCACACCCGGGACGGGGTTCCAGCCGAGGTTCGGATACGGGTTCGTCATCACTTGCCCCCGCCCGAAGTGCCCTGCTCGGCCATCTTCTTGAGGGCCTCCTCGAGGTTCTTCTCCATCTCCTCGTAGCTCAGCTTGTTCGCTTTCACGCCCTCACTGATGTTGCCGATCATCTCGCTCATCTGACCGGCCCCGTACTTCCACTGCTCCTGGAACTTGTTGCACGCCTCATCCAGCCGCGACGTCCCGATCTCCGCGGACCGCACGTGCGACAGCGCCGTCCGCGCCTCGTCCAGGTTCTCGACGCTGTCCTTCAACGTCCGTACGAACTGGTCCAACTGGTCGGTGTCGGTCTTGAAACCGTCCCCCATGAATACACCTCTCCCGCGCAGCGAAGGCAGCCGATGGGCAAGGCAGGAAGGGAAGAAACCGGTCGAACACCCCAGGCAGAACCGCTCGCGCCTCGCGATGGTGGCTGATTATACGAGCGGAGGCATCCTGCGTGGACAGGGCTGCGGAGAAGTACCAGGCATCCCCCGGGGCACGAATGAGGCCGGGAACGCAGGGTGGGGCCGCAGATCCCCTGCGGCCCCACCGGGGCTGCCCACCACCGGGGGCTGTGCCTCGTTACAGCTCGAAGGCCACCAGCGACGAGTCATGATCCTCGCCGAGCGCACCGATGTCCTCGAGCGCACCGATGGACCCCTTGTTGGACACCGAGGCGAGGAAGAGCCGGCCATCGTCAAGGTAGGCCGCGCTCCAAGCGGCCACTTCGCTCACTTGCAGACTCGTCGCCCCACGTATGTTCAATACCCCTCCATACGCCGGACGTTGACCTCCACTCATCGCAGCGAAGGCAGCCCGGATGATGCGCAGCCGTCGGGTGCATCGCGTACCCCACCTGCAACGCAGCGTGAAGACTTCGTAACGATCCGGCGAGATCGCGGACTCGAGAGGAGATCCGGTGATCTTGTGCGGGATCCTTCTCCGGTTGTCAACTAAGGGCTCTCGTCCGGGCATCCGGGGCGAGGAGGGAGATCGGGGGGCCGCGCATGGGCTACGAAGTCGATCCGGAGACGTTGCGATCGGCGGCCAAGAAGATCAAGGACGCCGTCTCGAAAGCAGATGACGTCAAGGTCAAGGAACTTGGCGCCACCACTCCCGACTTCGGCCACGAGGAAGCGCAGAAGGCGTACTCGGAGCTGATGGCCACATGGGACGAGGCGCTCGCGAACACGCTCAAGAAGGACGCTGAAGCTTCCGCGGAAAAGCTGGAGAGCACGGCTTCGAACTACGAATCGGCGGAGACCGCGGCAGACAACTCCTTCACGTCACCCGCACTCGGACCGATGTAGCAGAGGGGGAAACGTGGCGAGTCTGGGTGACACTCAGAATCCCAAAGAACTGATTCCGGGCGATCCGGAGGCGCTGCACAAGGACGCCGACAAGCTCACCAAGTGGTCCGGGAAGCTCGAGGAAGTCGGCGACGACCTCGGCGCGGTGCGCGTACCAGGATGGACCGGAAAGGCGAGCGACGCCTTCTGGGACACCTTCTCCGGGCAGAAGAAGCGATGGTTCAAGGCTTCCGACGCCCTTGCCGCGTCGGCTACGGCCCTTCGCTCCCACGCGGACACCCTCGCGGGGGCGCAGAGCGACGCGAAGACGGCCATCGAGGACTACGCCCGCGGTGCCGTACTCGACGCGGAGATGACCCTCGCGTCCGCACGTGCCCGCGTGGAGACCAGCGGCCAGGACACCGCCAAGAAGCTCAAGGAGCAAGGCGGGTCCGCATCCGACGCCCCCGACTGGCTCTTCTGGGCGGCACAGGCCACGCAGACCAGCGAGGGCTCGACCAAGATGACCCTTGCTGAGCGGGAACGCCTGCCACCGACCCTCAAGGACCGGTATTGGGGCAACCGTGGAGCCGGCGCCTCGCGGCCGGACGGCACCGTCACGATCGCGGGACACTCCGGCCAGGTGAAAGCGGAGGTCTGGGGTGCCGAGGCCAAGACACGGGGGAAGGGGCTTGGCGGGGAGTACTCCGCCAAGGCGGGTATGAGCACGCTCGGCGCAGAGGCCAAAGCAGGTTGGGGCACGAACGGTGCCAACCTCGCGGGCCAGGCTTCTGCAAAGGCCTACCTGGCACAAGCTTCTGCAGAGGGCAAGTACCAGGCGGGTCTCTTCGAAGCCTCAGGTAAGGCGGAAGGCATGGTCGGGGCTGACGCCAACGTCCGCGGGTCCGTCGGCCTGGATGGTGTCCACGTCGGCGGCGAGGCGTTCGCCGGGGCCAAGGCCGGAGTCGAAGGACACGCCTCCGTCGCCGGAGTCGGCGTCGGCGGCAATGCCGAGGCTTGGGCCGGCATCGGGGTCGAGGCGAACCTCGATGCCGGTATGCAGAACGGCAAATTGGTCATCGGCGGGGATCTCGGCGCCGCCCTCGGGGTAGGCGCCAAGGCGGGCGTGTCAGTGGAGATCGATCCCGGGAAGGTCACCGATGCCGTCAGCGATGCCGCGGACACCGTCGGAGACTGGGGTGGCGATGCGGCCGATGCCATCGGTGACCTGTTCTGACCGATACCGGAAGAGGCCCGCCCCAGGCGCGGGAGCACAGACGCAGTCTGCCGTACTGCGGGGCCGGCCTGCGGGAATCCGCACGACAAGGAGATGATCCATCATGCCGGGCACACTGCCTGTACCCCTCACCTGCGAGTTGCCGCAGGGCTGGCAGGCGGCCCCACCGGACGAGGTCGGGGCCCCACAGGCAGCCCTCGTCGCACTGCATCTGGCGTCGAAGGGACAGGGCTTCGTCCCGAACATCACCGTCACCGGGCGCACCCGCACCGATGCCGCAGGCCTGATCCGGATCGCCGAGGAGTCCATCCGACGGCTCCAGGAAGCCGTCGGAACCGTGCATGTGGTCAAACGAGCCGAGGTGGGCACGTCGGAGGCGCCCGGGCTGGTCGACGCACCGGGCCTTGTGCAGAACTTGCACATCGACGCCACGGTGAACGGGCAGCCCATGAAACTGGCGCAGAGCCAGTTCTTCCTGATCCTGGAAAACGAGCAGCGGCCGAATGAGCGCGCCGAGATCGAAATCGCTCTGACCGCCAAGGCGGATCAGCTGCACGAGGTTCTCAAGGACTTCCAGGACTTTCTGCGCACTGTTCGCCCTGCTTCTCAGGACGAAGTGGACGGCAGTCAGACGTAGCGGCAGACCCTAGGGGAAGGCCGGGGCATCGACTTAGCCCCGGCCTTCGCTTGCATTACCCGCTGAGCGGGACGACATCCTCCTCCAGTACGCTCCGGTTCTCCGCGGGAGTCTCCGTGCGATCCAGAGTGCCGACCACCTGGGCCATGAACTCCAACGCCGGCTCTACGTCGGGCGGACTGAACCGGTCCGTGAAGGAGCAGAGGAGCCTGTCCCCCAGGAACCACAACGGATAGTCCTTGCTCCGGGAGTCGTTGAGCAGAAACTCCACGAGCGATCCACGAAGCACCTGCTGGGCAGCAATTGGCTCATGCCCGTTCACGGTGAACTGTTCGTCGAACTCGGGGTGCCCGACCTGCACGTCGTTCTGCCCGAACATCCGTCGCGCCGACGAGTGCTTCCGGACGGAGAAGTATCCGACGTAGCACGGGAGTTGTACGGTGTAAACGGACCTGACGACCCGCACGCCGCCACTTTCCCCGTCGCCCATGGCACCGCGGGTCGAATACTCCCATCCGAAGCAGTAGAAGGGATGTCCCTGGTAGTTTCCACACAGATAGTCGTGCACGTCGGGGGATCGCGGTTCCGTGGCCCACTCCACCCCGGCGAACCGCTCCGCACGCGCTTGCGCCTTGGGTGCGTAGGTGCCCCCGTACCGCTCGGCGAGCGCCTGGAAGCGCGGAGCGTTTCGCCGCCTGCGCAACCATCGGAAAGTCGTGATCACCAGTCCCAAGATGAGGCCGTAGATGATGATCTGTATGAATGACATCTCATCACCACTAGCCAAAAGCATTGCCGTTGTCGACGCCATCGGGCCCTCCCTGCACTAGATGCGTACACACGCTAGCCCTGCACGGCTCTTCCACTTCCTTCGCCCTCCCCATGTCCGCGTACCAGCCACTGGACAGTCGCAGGACCTGCACACTACTGAGTCGGGACCATACGATGTCAGCTCAGCAGGGCGGTGGCAGCGACGACGAACCGAGGATGACATTGCGAGCAGAGAGTCCGGGAGTTGACGGTCCTGAGCGCGTGCAGAGATCGGTACTCGATGAGCCGAAGATTCGAGCGGCGCTGAAGCACGGTGACTTCTCCCGTTGGCAGCAGGCCGGCGGATACGCACTTCAAGAAGACCTCATTGCGGGCGAGCCTGCCCGGATCTTCATGTTCCAGGTCGACCACCGATGGTACGTCGGCTACAAGACGCTTTCGGACTACTTCGTCTATCACGACGTCTCGGGGATTCTTTGCAGCCGCATCTACTGGCACAACGTGGTCGGTCACCTGGACGGGATCCGCATCTCCGACACGGATGTACGGGTGGCCTTCCGTCCGGTCGGGATCGGCGAACGGCACGCGGTGTTCGATGCCATCGCTTCCACCACGGCGATCACGCACCCGTTCGTGAACCACAGCGAACGGGGCCAGGAGGAGACGAGCGAACCGGACGGCTGGCCGGTCACCAAGGAGCGCGCCGAGTCCCTGAACGTCGCCGAGGAACACCTTCGACGCTATACGAGAACGTTGTTCGCGCCCATCCTCGCGAACCTGGCAGAGCACGTTACGGTCTACGATCCTGCCTGTTCCACAGGGCACTTCCTGGCGGAGTTCGCCGACATCGACCCGGCGCGGATCCGCACGGTCGGCCAGGATCTCAGTCGCCCCATGACAGAACTCTCCAAGACCCGCATCGAAGAGGTCCACCACGGCGACGCCAGACGCCCGGCGCCGGAGGCCGGGACGGTGGACATCCTCTTCTCCCGGTTCCTGAACTCAGAGGTCGTCACCACACAGGACGCCAGGGAAATCCTCCCCCGGCTCGTCTCCACACTGCAGCCGGGAGGCCTGATGGTGCTCCTGGGACACAGCCCGGTGCTCCTCGACGTTCCAGACCTGGAGGCTGCCGGCCTCCGCGTTCTGCAGACGACCGGCCGCCAGGACGACTACGTGTTCCAGTACTACGTCTGTCGGAAGTCGATCTAGACAAGTCGAAGGGGGTGTTGGTAGACCGGCCGGTCTACCAACACCCCCCTCAGCACTCATCGAGGCGAGGGTGGCTGGTTCGGCGGCGGAGGCGGCGACGCCGGGGGGCCGTAGTACTGCCCCGCCTGTGTCGGATGCTGCTGACCGAACTGCTGAGGCGGCACCCCCGACCAACCGTTCACCGGCCCAGCACCGGGCGCGCCCGCGAACGACTGCGCGTTCTTCCGCTTGCCCTTCATTACGAGGAAGACGACGAGACCGAGGACTCCCAGGGCAGCGACGGCGATGACTCCGATCAGGACTCCGCCAAGCCCACTCGACTCCTCAGCGGCCGCCGAGTCACCGCCAGGAGCCTGCGAGTCGTCTGACCCACTGGAGGTAGACGTCTCTTCCTCTGAAGACTGTGCCAGCGGCCCTTCCTCTGGACCAGCCGGGATGTCGTGAGTCACAGCACGCAACGGCCGAATGATGCCGTAACCAAACTTCTCATCAGGAAGATTCGAGTTCGCATCCTCATTAGCGGGGACTTTCGCGGTCTTGACCAGACGGTTGATGACCTGTCCCGCTGTAAGGTCCGGGTGTGCTTCGATGACCAGAGCCGCAGATGCGGAAACATACGCTGCTGCATCCGAGGTCCCGTTGGCCAGTCCGTACCCAGACTCGTTATTCGTGTTGGTTACGACGTTATTCGTTGCCGGACCGACAAGAGTCGTGCTAGATCCCCACGAGGAGTTTTCCCAGACGCCGCCGCTATTGTCCACACCTCCAACGGCTACCACACCAGGGTAAGCCGCCGGATAGCTCTTTCTCTTGACCCCTTCATTGCCCGTTGAGGCGACTACGACCACATCATTCTTGACGGCATATTCGATCGCCTCTTTCTCTCGCAGGTCACGCACCGTGCCCCTCGACACGTTGATGACGTCTGCGCCTTGGTCAACCGCGTACCGCACGCCCTCGGCCCACGTCACGCCCAGCTCACTATCCGAGTGAGTGAAGCGGACAGGTAGAATCTTGGCATCAGGAGCAAGCCCCATGACGCCAGCCTTCCCCCCAGGCCCGTGGCCATGGCCGGCAATGAGCCCTGCCATTCCCGTTCCGTGACCGTCGGTGTCTTCTCGAGCGCTCGTACCCTTTCCGGTAAAGTCTTTCCCATTCAGGATCTGCCCCGTCAGGTCAGGGTGAGACGCATCGACACCTGAGTCCACCACGGCAACAACTACGCCTTCGCCTGTGGCGTGCTGCCAGATCTCCTCCGCCGCGAACGCATCCAACGCCCACTGGCGGTCCCGGATGTCATCGGCGGATGCGGGCGGGGCGGTTCCGAGGAGCAGGGCTCCCGTCAACGCTCCGGCGCCCACCAGATGTAGCGCTCGTCGGAGTTTCAACTTCTGCTCCTCTTCCTGCTCTCGTGCAATGGCCCCCGTGAAGTGAGTCTTTCACGGGGGCCATCTGCGATCTTCAGTAGCCGGCTGGTGCTCTTACTCGATCGTCCGGGGAACACTGCGATTGTCCTCCGGCGTCCAGGTCTCTTCGTCCTCGACGAGGTAGTCGGGACGGTGTCCCTGCTCCCGCTCATCGTCGCCGGGCCGCTGGTTCGAGCCCATCCTGCCGCCGAGCATGCCGCCGCGGCCGCCGTTGCCGGACGCGCCGCCACGGCCCTTACCCAGACCTGTGCCACCGGGTGTTGCGGGCCGGCCGCCCGCGATGCCCTTCGGAGCGCCCAGGACGCCTCCCTTGGCACGGGCCAGCGGGCCACGCCCGGTAGCGGCTCCGCCTCGACCGCCTCCGGCGCCACCACCCATGGCACCGCCACCACGGAAACCGGCACCTGCAGCAGTGCCGCGGCTCCCAGCACCGCCTCCGGGTGTGCCACTGATGCCGCCACGGATTCCCGCGCCGCGTCCGGTTGTTCCGCCGGACCGCGCACCGCCGATGATGCCTCCTCCTGGGATGCCGTGAGGAGAACCAGGACCAGCGGTCGTAGCGGGACCACCCCGCGCTGCTCCGCCTCCCGCAGGGCCGGGGTCCGCAGCGGGGCCTGAGATCCCGGTAGGCAGGCTGTCGAGCTTGGTCTGACTCACCGGGACTTGCTTGCCGCCAGAGATGCCTACGTCCCGCGGACCTGTTGTCGCGGGTGTCTTGGCTCCAACAGGTGTTGTGCTCGACCATTTCCCCTTGCCGCTTCCGCTCGGCGTAGGAGAGGATCCCGAGAATGCCGGGATGGGGGCAGGCATTGGAATGGCAGGGTTTGAAGGCGGAATCGCCTGCTGATCGTCTTGCCCACCGTCCGGTTTGATCCGCTGCTTATACGCGACGTAGTTCCGGCCCAGCGTCTCCATGATTGAGGCGGCTTGGAGCTTCACCTCCATGCCCTCGCTGAGGTAGTTCTCGTCGATCTGAGCGAGGACGTCCTTGGGAAGGTTCTTGTTCTGAATGTCTTCCTGGGTGTAGGAGTCGTCTCGACCCGCATCACCAAGAAAGTCGCCGGCGCGCTCGAACCAGTTGGGCTCTTCCAGCTCGTCGATGCGCTGCTTCTGGTTGCGCAGGTCTTCGGCCGCCTGCTTCGTCGCGGCGGAGACGGTGTCGCAGTGCGTTCCCGTGTTGTAGATGTTCCGCAGAATCTCGTTGGCCTTGGTCCGGAACTGGTTGGCGCTCTCGCCTTCCCAGTGTTCCAGTACGTTGTCCACGGCCTTCTTCAGCTGACCGTAGGCGCAGTCACCTGAGCCGCTGCCGTCGGCACCTACGAGCTGGTCGTGCGTCTTCTTCCAGTTCGCGCTCACGCCCTCGATGCCCGCCGCATTCGAACTGGCCAGCATGCCCTTCAAGCCGTCCAGGCTGTAGTCGAGGAAGGTGGTTTCCAGGCCGTACTGCTCGTTGGCGTACTGGTACGCCGCAGACGTGCCCTGGTGCTGCTGGACGGCCTCGTCGCGGCTCTCCTCCCTCGCTTCCTGCTGGACCTGCTCTCTCTCTTCCGCCGTCATACCCGACGGGTTGGAGTACGAGCCTCCCACGTCAGTTCACTCCCCACCGTTCTCGCGGTACATACGACCTAGCTGAAGTCCGTGTCCTGCTTGACCCCGTCCGAGGTCCGCTGCTCCTGGTCGTCGTAGTTCCTGCGCACCTGTGCGGCGTCGGAGCTGAACTTGACGATCAGGCCCTGGAGCGAGTCGATGTAACCCTCGATGTCGGCCTTGACGCCGTCATGCGTCGTCCGGAGGCCTTCGGCCTCCTTGAAGTCCGCGTTGCCGAACCATCCGGTCGGGATGTTCGTCTCGTACCTGGCGCAGGTCTTCGGGCTGCCCATGCCGTCGACGACCTGGTTGAGCTTCTTGATGACCTCGTCGAGGGCACTGAGGTCGACCTTGTAGCCGTTACCCATATCCCCGTCTCCTCTCCCCCTGCTGCTTAGTTCCGCGTGGAAGTTGTGCTGTCGGCGGTGGTGCCGGCGGTGCGTTTGCGGCGACGGTCGCGGGTGGCGATGGCGGCGCCGCTGACGAGGAGGGTGAGGACCGTCGCGGTGCCGATGACGTAGACCGCGTAGCGCTCGGTGCGCTCTTCCTTGCTCTCGCCGATGGTGAGGGTCATCGGGGCGACGCGGCCGCCCTCCCGGGGCTTGTCCTCGACGGGCTCCTGCTGCGGGGTGTCGTCGCCGGTGAGGGCTGCGACGGGGTCGACGACGCCCCAGCCGAGTTCCGCGTCGGGGCCGGTGCCGGGGCGGTCGGCCGTCTGCATGAGGCGGGCGGCGATCTCCTGGGACGTCCAGTCGGGGTACTTCTCGACCATCAGGGCGGCGACGCCTGCCACGTACGGGGCGGCGAAGGAGGTGCCGTCGGCGGGGCACTGCCCGCCGTTGGGCACGGTGGAGACCATGCCGACGCCTGGGGCGGCGATGTCGACGAAGTCGCCGGACTGGGAGAACTGGGCGCGCTCGTTGTTGCGGTCGGACGCGGCGACGGCGAGGACGCCGTCGTAGGCGGCGGGGTAGGTCTTCTCGTGCTTGCCGTCGGCTCCGTCGTTGCCGGCGGCGACGACGACGAGGATGTCGTTGGCGACGGCCTGGGCGACGGCGGCTTCGAGGCCGGTGTTCGGCTTCTTGTCGGCGGTGTCGGAGGAGATGTTGATGACGTCGACGTCCGCGGCGACGGCGGCCTTGATGGCCTTGGACATCGTCTCGGAGTCGCCCTCCTCCTCACCGCCGGTGTAGCGGAGGGGGAGGATCTTCGCGTCGTGGGCGAGGCCGGAGAAGCCGGTGCCGCCGATGGGCTGGGCGGCGATGATGCCGGCGACGCGGGTGCCGTGGCCGTTCTCGTCCTCGGTTCCCTTGGTGCCGCCGACGAAGTCGTCACCGGGGAGGAGGGCCGGCTCGATCTGGGGGTTGTCGTTGTCGACGCCGGTGTCGATGACGGCGACCTTCACGCGCTCGCCCGTGGCCTGGTCCCGGAGCTCGTCCAGGAGGACGCGCTGGAGCGACCAGGGGGTGCTCTTGATGTTCTCGCCGCCGAACTTGCACTCGGAGGTGCTGGCCAGGCCCGTGCCCGGGCCGGCGGCGGGGGCGTCCGCCGGGGCGGCCGCTGCCGGGGCGGCGGAGCCCAGGGCGAGGAGACCGAGTGCCGCGAGCACGCCGAAGGCCCGCTGCGTGCAGCGGGCGGTCCGGGGCCGTCGTTCCGTGACCCCCACGTGCGGGTCCTCTCCTGTGGCTCGCGTGATACCCATCGACATCGTGTCTCTCCCCCAGGGGCATCGGGGGCCGCGCCCGTTCGGGCGGACGGAAGCGGGCCGGCCGGTGTCGGGCCGGCCCACTCCGAGGCCCGGGCGTTGCCGTTCTGCCGGTCAGCCCCAGACGTTCGCGTTGGCCTTCTCGGTGGACTGGTAGTTGTCCGCCGAGTTCTGCAGCGCGGTGGAGATCTTCATGAGGACCTGGTGCAGGTGGTCCGCGGTCTGGTCCCACTGGCGCTGCTTGTTCTGGTAGCCCTCCTGCGCGGAGCCCTCCCAGGTGCTGGCCACGCGCTTGACGGCCGCCTCGAGGTCGTCGAGCTGGCTCTTGATGTTGTTCGCCGTGGTGCGGACGTCCGAGGACGCCTGCGACACGGTCTGGAAGTTGACGAGAATTCCGGACACTGTGCGTCTCCTCTTTCAGCGACTGGCGGTGTTGGAAGCTGCGAACTCGCGCGGAACGTCAGCCGATCGGGGGGCGTCCCCGGTCAGCCGAAGTCCGACATGATCTTGCTGACCTCGGAGTTCTGCTGCTCTTCCGTCGCCGAGTAGTTCTGGCGGGTCGCGTCGACGGCATCCTTGATGTCGTTGAGGATGTTGTTCATCTTGCGCGCGTCCTCGTTCCACTGCTGCTGAAGGCGGTGGTACGAGGAAGCCGCCTGGCCCTGCCAGCCGGAAGCGATCCCGCCGATGACCCCGTCGAGGCGCTTGACCTCGCCCTGGATCGAGCTGTTGACCTGGCTGATCTTCGACGACAGAGCCTTGAGCTCGTCCTCGGTTACCCGAAACTGTCCTGCCATGGCGCACCTTCCCCCATGCTCATCCTCGCGTGAACGTCTCAGTGGCCCGACCGGGCCGCGGGTCCTTACTCGGCTGCGCGTACGGCGACCGCCGGTTGAGACCCTGAGAAGAATATCGTGTCCCACCGACACGGTTGTTCGCACGCCCGTTACCGTCACGCGGTTAACACAGTGCCGCGACCTGTCCGTGATCGCTTTTCCACCGGGAGTTCACAGTTTGCCGTCCGGAGTGGGAGGCTCCGGGCCGGTAGGTCCCGAAATGCCGTAACTCCCGCTCGCAGAACGGGAGTTACGGCCTACCCGGAAGTCCTCCGGGTGATGCGTGTCACGGTCGGCGCACCGTCAGAAGCCCTGCTCCTGGGAGGCGCTGTCGGTGTCCAGCTTCGGCCCCTTGGGCAGCAGCTGGGACCAGTTCTGCGGAACGAGTGCGGCCTTGGTCTTCTCGTAGCCGAGTCGGGCGCTCGCCTTGGTGTCCACGCCGTGGCGCAGTCCCGAGTCGGTCAGCAGGAACTTCCCGCCACCGCCGCCGGTGCTGCCGCTCACCTCCTGGTAGAGCAGACCGGAGCCGGAGCTCACGTAGGCGCTGGCGGTCCCGGCGACGACCTTGGCCGGGTACGCGCTGCCGGCCCAGGCGGCCAGCTCCGGCCCCTCGCCGGTCATCGTGCCGGTGTAGACGCTGCAGGACACCGTGCGGGAGCTGCCCCCGATGCCCTGTGCGGCACGGTTCACGTGCTGAAGGACCTCCTTCGGCCAGCCCTTGCCGCCCCGGTCGACGTCGAGATCGGCGCCCGCCGCGGTGGCGTCGCGCTGGGAGACGGGAACCGGGTCCCCCTGACCCTGACCACCGCGCATCAGGGCCGCGTACAGGGGGCTGACGCGCTGCAGGCCGTCCGCACCCACGACGTAGTAGTACGGCGCCCCGCCCGGATTGGCCTCGAGGACGGTACCGACCGTCCTGGCCCTCTCCGGGAGCTGCTCCACGCCGTCGAACTGTGCGGGCGCCCCCGCCCCCTCGGGACTCGGGACGGAGAGGGGCTCACCCGGCAGGAGAGTGTCGAGCCACTCGGAGGAGACCTGCTGCGGCTCGCCCGGATCGCGCAGGACGAGCGAGGTGAGCAGTCCCTCCGGGTCCGAGGCGTTGTCCAGCAGCAGCTTGGTGCCTTCACCGTCGACGATGTACTGGGCGCCGGTCTCGGAGTCCTGCACGTACAGCGCCTCGCCGTCCCCGAGGCGGCTCTTGCTCTGGAGAGCATCCTTGTCCTGGCCGCCGAGCACGAAGACGGCCTGTTGCGGCTCGCCGCCCTGGCTCGGCTTCTGGCAGACGGCCCACTCCTTGGCCGCCTCGGCGTCCTCCGGGCTGGGCAGCCGGTCGGGGGCGTAGGGGATGCCGATGGTGGCGCCGCGGGAGATGCCGCTGGCGTCGATGTCCTTGCCCGCGACCTCGGTGACCTCGCCCTTGCCCTTGTCGAGCACGAGCTTGGCGGAGGCGTAGTTGAGCACCGGGTGCAGCTGCTTGGTCTTCTTGCCGTCCTTGCCCTCGGCGGGGAGGACGACGTAACGCGTGGTGGAGTCGGTGTCGACGATGATGTACTCGCCCGTCTCGTCCCAGCCGGGAGGCGCGCTGGGGGCGATGGCGCCCCACGCGATGCAGCCCACGACCAGCACGAGACTCATCACGGTGCCGGGCATCATGGCCCGCACCGGGCGCGGAGCCTCCTCGTCGGAGACCCTGGACTCCGGCTGTAGGAAGGCCGCAAGGGTGCGCTTCCGTGCGAAGGTGTGGGCGCTGAGCTCGTCCCGCCGCTCCATCGGTCCCCGTCTCTTTCGTGTCCCCTGGTGATACCAGGTCGTCCCTGGTGTGCTGCCTGGTGATGCCCGTCGCGGGCGTCCCCCGGAGGCTGAGCCGTTCCGGGGCGGCGACTTCGGGCCGCTCCCGTCGACCGTCCTCGGCTGCACTACTATGCCGCCCGGCGGCGAGGACGCAAACGGCCGGGTGAGGCGGGAGGTCGCGGCATCCGCACAAGGCCCTCACGAACGCCCTCGTGGACCCTGCTGCCGCACGCGGACCCGGTGAGTATCCTGGCTGCCCGGCCGGCGCCCGCCCGGTGCAGGCCGGTGGGCTGCGGGGGAGCCGGGCGACGGCACAGTAGGCCCGCGGGGTCGTGCGGTGGTGGTCGCCGTTCCACCGGCCCTCCGACGGCCACTCGCACCACGATGCCGGCGCCGCCGAGACGCGGACCGCGCGGTCCGCGGCCGGACACCGGCCACCCGAACTGCTGCGCGCAGCAGTGCCACGAGAACCTCGAAGGGGAAACACGGGGGATGACGAGCGCCACCCGCAGCCGGTCCCGGGGCCGGCGCGCCCCGCGCCAGCGGACAGACGAGCAGTCGGCGACGACGCCGGAGCAGCAGGGACCGACGACGGCGACACTGCGCCTGCACCGGAGGCCGGGCAGTCTCGGCCCGGTGCGGCTTCAGCAACTCGTGCTCATCCAGATCGCGGCCGCCCTGGTGCTGGTCGCCTGGATCGTGGAGTCGTGGCTGGTGGTCCCGGCCGCGGTGGTCGCCGGACTCCTGACGCTGGTGGCGCTGGTGAACCGCCGTCAGCAGGCGCTGTCGGAGTGGTACGAGGTGGGGCGCGCGCTGCGGCGCCGCAAGCGCGAGGCGAAGCTGCCGCCCCCGCCGGGCACCGACCCGGGCATGGCGCCGGTGGTGGAGTGCGATCCGGCGGTGCAGACGTCGACGTACGTGACACGTGAGGACCGTGCGATCGGCATGGTCGGGGACGGCACGTTCCTGACCGCCCTGATCGCCGTGGAGGGCAAGGACGCGCCGCTGCGGCCGGGCCGTCCCGGTCGTGTGGAGCGTCCACTTCCGCTGAACCTGCTGCACGACGCGCTGCTCACCGACGACATCCGGCTGGAGTCCGTCCAGGTCGTGCAGCACACGCAGCCGGCTCCGGCGCCGCACCTGCCCGAGCACTCGGTGGTGGCGCGGTCGTACGGGTCACTGAAGGAGGCGTCGGGCATCCCGTCGCTGCGGATGACCTGGGTCGCGCTGAAACTCACGCCCGAGCTGACGCCGGAGGCGGTCCAGGCGCGCGGCGGCGGACTCGGGGGCGCGCAGCGCTCGCTGGTGCGCGCGGCGGACCAGCTCGCGAGCCGCCTCGAGGGTGCGGGGTTCAGCGCCACGGTGCTCAACGAGGCGGAGATCGTGCAGGCGCTCGCCACCTCCAGCTGCCTCAACCCCCGGGTGAGCAACGCGACGTCGGGTGCGGGCGACCGGCGGGGGGCGCAGCGCCGGACGGAGGAGTCGGTGCGCGGCTGGCGGTGCGACGACCGCTGGCACGCGACGTACTGGATCAGCCGGTGGCCGCAGGTCGGCCCGAGCGCGGTGAGCTCCGCGCACCTGGCGTCGATCCTCACCTCGCTGCCGGTGTTCACCTCGGTGTTCAGCCTGACGCTCGGCCGCGGCGACGGACGGTACGCGTCGGTCGCGGGCCATGTCCGCATCGTGACCCGCAGCGAGAACGACCTGTCCGACGCGCGCCGTGAACTGCAGCGCCGTGCCGGTCGTGCGAAGACCGGACTCGTGCCGCTCGACCGGGAGCACGTCCCCGGTGTGCTCGCCACCCTGCCGCTCGGAGGTACCAGCGAATGACCAGCCCGGTGATGCCCCAGCAGACCGGCATGCCCGGTGCGGGACTGGGCCGCCCGCAGCAGCAGGGCGGCGCGGCGCCGGCGCAGCCGCGGCACGTGGCGACGCCCTCCGACACGGGGATGATCCCGATCGTCGGACGGGAGGACGAGCAGGAGGCGCCGCGGCCGCGCCGTCCCGGTTTCGGGCTGCGCGGCCCGCGTTCGCTGCGGCACCGGGTGGCGGTGGAGGAACTCGCCGCGATCGGCGTGCCGTTGGGCGACGACGGTGTGGTCATTGGTACGGACGCGCAGAACCAGACCGCGGTGCTGGGACTCAGCCGCCGCACGGCGTACGACCTGCTGCTCATCGGCGGTCTGTGGACGGCCCAGGTGCTGGCGCTGCGGGCGGCGGGCACGGGCGCGCGGGTCGCGGTGGAGACGGGACGGGCGCACGTGTGGACGCCGCTGGCGCAGGCGGCGGGCGCGGAGCAGCAGTGCATCACCCTGCACGACGTGGGGCACGTGCCGTCGCTCGGTCCGTCGGTGAGCAGCCCGGTCGTGGTCATCCGGGACTGCGGCATGAAGCCGCCGCGGGGACGGGTGAACTCGGCGCCGTGGCAGGCGGTGGTGACGCTGCTGCCATATCTCAGCCCCGCTGCGCCGCGGTTGCTCCAGACGTCGTCGCTGGTGGGCATCCAGCGGGTGTCGCCGGACGAGGCGCGGCATCTGTCCCGGAAGATGCGGCTGCCGCAGGAGGAGACGGAGTCGCTGCCGACGCTCGGCGACGGCGTGACCCTGTGGTGCACGCGCAAGGACCGGTACTACTCGGTGACGCAGCCGACGGACGCGGAGGTCGGGCTGCTCGGTCACGCGCGGCGTCTGGACTGACGCGGCTCCTGGACGCCGGGGGCGGCCGGGAGGACGTCTTCCACCCGTCGGCCCGCGGTGCCCGCCTTCGGCGGAATGCCGGATCATGAAGGCTTTGCCGGTCTGGACGGCCGTGGTCCGCAGGGAAGTTGACCGGCGGAGCGCGGGCTCCGAGACTGGATGACGACCTCCGACCGGCGGGTCGGACCGAGACGTGCCACGACGGACCGGGTCGCGCCGATCGGGGCGAAGCGCGTGAAGTGAGAGTGGCCCCGGCACCGAGCACCGACGGGGCCACAGTGCCGTGTCCGGAGTCGGGAAGTCTAGGCTGGGTCACTGCGCAGCACATCGGGGTGTGGACCAGCAGGAGGCATTGTGAGTAGCGATCGGGACGAATTCCGCGTCGGGGGTGCGAACCGCGACAGCGATCGTTTCGACGCGGAGAACGAGTCCGATCTCGACCCGGAGTCGACGGGGCAGTTCACCATCGACTACACGCCGCCGGCCTGGTACACGCAGGACGCCGAGCCGACGCCGCCGCCCGCTCCCGCGCCGCCGCCTCCGCCGCCGCCGCCCGTCGGGCAGGGACCGTACGGACACGGGTCGGCGCAGCCCCCGCAGGCCGCCGACCCGCGCAGCTACGGCGCCGGGGTGCCGGGCGGTCCGTTCGGGCCGCCGGCCGAGCAGGGGCCACCCGCCGGTCAGGGGCCGCCCGCCGGTCAGGGGCCGCCGCCGCACGTGCCCGGCCCGCCGCCCGCTGCGCCCGCGCCGCCGTCGTTCCCGCAGTTGAGCCCGGAGGACAACGCTCCGGGCCGCCCCGACGCACCCGCGCCCGGCCCCGGGGGCCAGGGCCCGGGCGGCGCGAGCGGGCCGGGGTCGTTCGCCGACGCGCCCGCGGAGCAGGTCGCCGGACAGCCCGCGGGTGAGGGCGGCGACCTGGAGAGCGGGGACACGGTCCGCTTCTCGGCCGCCGCACTGCGGCGGGAGATGGAGCAGTTCCGGCGCGAGCGCGAGGAACGGGAGGCGACGCAGGAGGAGTCCGCACCGGATGCTCCGGTCGCCGCGGACGAGCAGGACGCCGTCGCCGAGCCGGTCGCCGGCCCGGGCGACGATTCCGGGAATTCCGTCTCTTTGGAGGAGTCCTCCGTCGAGAGCGCGCCGGAGAGCGCGGACGACGGCGCAGCCGCTCCGCCCTCCGCGGAGAGCGGAGCGACGGGCGCGGAGGCCGAGGACGAGGGCGACAGCGACGGGGAGGAGTCCTCCGCCGCCGCGGACGCGGACGCCGGTCCGCTCACTCCCGACGCCACTGACGCCCCCGACGTACCGTCCGCCCCGGCCGAGGTTCCGGAGGCTCCCGCCGCACCCGAGGCTCCCGCGCCGCCCGCACAGGACGGCGCTCCCGGGGCCGAGGGCCGACCCGCGCAGGCCATGCCCGCCGCGCCGCAGTTCCCCGAGGGAGCGGGCGCCGGTCAGGGCGGACTGCCGCCGCTGCCGCCGCAGTTCCCGCCCGCGGACCCGGCGCAGCAGGCCGGCGGACCCGCCACTCCCCCGCCGGGAGCGCCGTGGGCGGCGTCGGGGGACGCGCCGGGCACGGGTACACCCGTGCCGCAGCAGCACGGCGAGGGGTACGCCCCGCAGCAACCCTCCATGCAACCCCAGCCCCAGCCCCAGCAGGCCGGGTACGGCTATCCGCACCCGGCCCACGGGGCCGTGCCGCCCGCCCAGCACGGCGGTTACGGCTACCCCGGCCCGGCCCAGCCGCAGGCGCAGCCCCCCGGGCAGCAGCCGCAGGGCGGGCATCCCGGCGTGCCCGGCCCGCAGGGCGGTTACGGCTACCCCGGCCCGATGCCGCCACCGGCCCAGCACCAGCCGCAGCAGCCGTACCCGGCGCAGGCACAGCCGGGTCAGCAGCCCGCGCCCGGCGGCTACGGCTACCCGAACGCCCAGCAGGTCCCGCAGCAGCAGGCTCCGCACACCGCTCAGCCGGGCCAGCAGCCTCCCGCGGCGCCGAACGCCCCCCAGCAGGCTCCCCAGCCGCCGCCGCAGCAGGCGCCGCAGCAGGCGCCGCACCATCCGCAGCACGGCTCGCACGGCACCGCCACGGGTCCGCAGCCGCACGGCGTGGGCGACCCGGCGCAGGACCCGCGCCGCCAGTCGCACGCCGGTTCGCCGCTGGGCTACACCGCGGCCGTGGAGCTGTCCTCCGACCGGCTGGTGAGCGGCAGGAACAAGAAGCCGCGCTCGCAGAACCCGGCGAAGGCCGGATCGCGTTTCAAGCTCGGCGGCAAGAAGGAGGAGGCGGAGCGGCAGCGCAAGCTGGAGCTGATCCGTACGCCGGTGCTGTCGTGCTACCGGATCGCGGTCATCAGCCTCAAGGGAGGTGTCGGCAAGACCACCACGACCACCGCGCTCGGCTCCACACTGGCGACGGAGCGGCAGGACAAGGTCATCGCGATCGACGCCAACCCGGACGCGGGCACGCTGGGCCGCCGCGTGCGCCGGGAGACCGGGGCGACGATCCGCGACCTGGTGTCGGCCATTCCTTACCTGAACAGCTACATGGACCTGCGCCGGTTCACCTCGCAGGCGCCGTCGGGTCTGGAGATCCTGGCGAACGACGTGGACCCCGCGGTCTCGACGACGTTCAACGACGACGACTACCGCCGGGTCATCGACATCCTGGGGCGGCAGTACCCGATCATCCTCACCGATTCGGGCACCGGCCTGCTGTACTCGGCGATGCGCGGGGTCCTGGACCTCGCCGATCAGCTGATCGTCATCTCGACGCCGTCCGTGGACGGCGCGAGCAGCGCCAGTACGACGCTGGACTGGCTCTCCGCGCACGGTTACGGCGACCTGGTGCGACGCAGCATCACGGTGATCTCCGGGGTCCGCGAGACCGGCAAGATGATCAAGGTCGAGGACATCGTGTCGCACTTCGAGACGCGCTGCCGCGGCGTGGTGACCGTGCCGTTCGACGAACACCTCTCCGCCGGCGCGGAGTTGGACCTCGACATGATGCGGCCGAAGACGCGGGAGGCGTACTTCGACCTCGCCGCGCTGATCGCGGAGGACTTCGCCCGCGCCCAGCAGGAGCAGGGTCTGTGGACCTCGAACGGCACGAGCGGCAATCCGCCGCCGCAGCAGGCGCCGCCGATGCCCGGTGCGCAGGGCTACCCGCAGCAGGGCTACGGCCAGCAGGGCGCCCAGCCCGGCTGGGGCCAGCAGGGGTACGGGCAGGGGGTGCCGCAGCAGCCCTACGGGCAGCCGCAGGGCGGCCAGCCGCAGCAGCCGTACGGTCAGCCGCCGCAGCAGGGTGGGCACCCGCAGGCCGGCGCGGGCTGGCCGCAGCAGCCGCCCCAGCAGTGAGGGGTCGGCGTCGCCGGGCCGCTCACCCCTCACGGTGACGGCCGGCGACGCCGCGGGCCTTCCGGCGTCGCCGCCGGTTCAGCCGCCCTCGCGCGGACCTTCGGGGCGCAGCACGTCCTCCAGCACGTAGTGGTGGGTGTCCCCCGCCGGGTCGAGGCGCACCAGTGGCAGCGGCTTGTTCTCCGGGTTGCCGTTCCGGCCGAAGGAGAGGGGTCCGCTGACCCCGCGGACGGCCGTCTCCCCGTTGATCGACCCGAGCATCTGGCGGACGTCGCCGGGGGAGAGTTCCTTGTCGGTGTTCTCTCCGGTCGCGCTGCGGACGGCGAGACCGACGGCGAAGGTCGCGTCGTAGCCGAGTATCGCCTGCCCGCTGTACAGGTCCGCCTCGCTGGTGAACCTCTCCTCGTACCATTCCAGGAAGTCGGTGTAGGGGTTCCTCGTGGCGTTCGCATAGATCGTCGCGGCGGCGTCCGGGTGGGCGAGGGCGGTGTACTGCACCTTCACGGCGCTCTGGTCCCAGCGCCGCAGGAACCTCCGGTAGCCCGCGGCGTCCTCGAACTGGGTGAGGTCGAAGAACATGCCGACCGCGTCGTCTGCGGAGTAGACGGTCGTGGGGCAGGTGCGTCCCTGTGCGCCCGCGGCCTCGATGAAGGTCTTGAGGGCGCGGCCGCGGCCGGCGAAATAGACGGCGTCGGCCCGGGAGGAGTCGCCGCAGACCTTGTCGGCGACGGTGGCCAGCGCGTTGCCGGCGCTGTTCTCGTTGGAGAGGAACCGGAGGGTGACGGGATCGACGCGGAGGCCCTGCTCCCGGGCGGCCCGCACGAAGCCCTGCCGCAGGGAGCGGCTGTAGATGTCGTGTTCGTTGCCGTCCTCGACGAGCCGGACGGTGAAGTCCTCGTCCTCGCGCTGGCGTTGGCGGAGGTGTTCCACCACTGCCGCCGTCTGGTCGCTGTTGGGCGCGACGGCGCGGAAGAAGCTGGTTTCGCCGCGTTCGCTGAGTCCGTCGGCGGTCACGGTCGAGCCGACCATCGGGATCCTGTGCTCCCGGAACCGTTCCACGGCCTTCTTCGTCGTGGCTCTGCTCTGACCGAAGCCGGCGACCGCCACGACCGGGTTCGGACCGTCGGTCATGCCGAGGATCTGCTCGACGACCGTCTCCCACTGGGCGGAGCCGCTGCCGGGGTTGGCGAGCAGGAGTCTGATCTGCGGAGCCGAGCCCTCCCCGCCCAGGCCGGGCCGGTTCAGGGCGTACTGGGCGAGGTAGGCGCCCTGGAGTTCCTGTTCGATGCTGCTGGTGCCCTTGTCGCCCTCCCCCAGGGTCATGGGCTCGAAGTAGGCGATGCTCACCCACGGCTCGCCGGATTCCTCGACGCGGCGGTTCTCCTCCCGGATGAGACCGATGACCTCGGTCAGGTCCTCGTGGAAGACGTAGTCGCCGTCGGTGACGCCGATGCAGGCGTCGTCCGGTCCGACGCGGCTGACGCCGTCGGCGCAGCGCACGAAAAAGTGCCGGTAGGCCCAGAGGCCCCCGGCCACCAGGGCGCAGACCACCACGAGTATGAGCCCGATGCGGAGCCACCAGCGCGGGGGCGGCTGCGGGATCTCCAACTGCTGTTCCGTCACCACCAGGGCCTCCTTCGGTACTGCTCGGACTTCAGTAGGAGCACGTGCCGGTCCGTGCCGTCGTCGACCATGCCGCGGAGGGTGAGGAACTCCTCGCGGATGTCGTCGTACAGATCGGCGAAGGGGTCTCCGAGGGGGTTGCGGTACGGGTCGCCCACCAGGTCGGTGACCGGATCGTCGGCGGGTTCCGGGCTGATCCAGCAGGCGGCGAGCAGGCGGGTGACGGTCTTCGTGCGCGCGCTGCGCGGGCGTCCGTCGTCGGCGAGAAAGGCGACCAGGTCGCGGAAGAGCCGGCGCGGCGGCTCGGGCGGGGCGCCGCCGCGCGTCCGGATCGGGGCGCGGCGGAGGCGGCAGAGCTCGGTGCACCACTCGGCGGCGGGGATCTCTGTGAAGCGCCCGTCGAGGTAGCGGGCGGCGCTCTCCACCCGGCCGGAGGCGAGGTCGTGGTACGCGAGCGCCCAACGGTCGTCCTCGTGGCCCTCCGCGAGGCGCGAGCGGACCCGGTTGCCCAACGCCGTCTGGGCGGCGTCCCACGCCTCGGTTCCGTCGTCGGCGGGTGGTGCGCCGGCGAGTTCGCGGAGCAGCAGGAAGCGCAGCAGGGGGTGCAGCATCTCGTGGGCGCCGTCGGTGCGGTCGTCGCCGGTCTCGATGCGCATCGTGCACAGCGGATCGCCGGAGAAGTGCCGGAACTCGCTGCCGAGCGCCTCCCCCGCGTCCTCCCACAGGTCGCGCGCGGCCCCCGCGTCGCCGAGGTTGACGGCGACGGCGGCGCGGGCGAGCTGGGCGCGGAACTCGAGGCTGGTGCGCTGGGGCAGCAGGCGGTCGAGCAGGACGCCGACAAGGTCGGGCGTGAACAGCTGCCGGAGCCGGTCGGGCCACGTCTCGGCGTCGCCCCGCAGGCACAGCGTGCCGACGACGGCGGCGGTGGCGGCGGGCTGGCCGCGGGTCAGCTGGTGTACGAGCCAGCCGAGCCACTGCCCGGCGTTGTCGACCTCGGGCGGTTCGACCTGGCGGGCCTGGCTGCGCAGCGCGCTCTCGACCACCGCGTCGACCTCGCGCGCGTCGAGGTTGCGGAGCGGGCCGACGTGCAGCAGGTCGTCCACCGGAACCGGACGGAACCTGCGGGGTTCCTCCCATGCGCGCTGGTAGCCGCAGTGGTCGCGTCCGGTGCTGCCCTCGCGGCGCATCAGCACCTCGGGTCGGGCGGCTGCGGTGGCCACGACGAGCAGCGGGTCGGAGTGGCCGGCCCGGTCGCGCGCCTCCAGCAGGAGCCGGAGGAAGTCGTCGCCCTGCTTGCTGTCGGCGTTGTCCAGCAGCAGCAGGCAGTGGGAGGTGCGGTGGTGGTTGCCGCGGCGGCTCCGGTAGGCGTCGTGGAGGTCGGCGAGGAACGCGTCGAAGAGCGCCGCCTCGGCGAGCTGCCGCTCGGCCTCCTCCTGTTCGTTGTAGAGGCGGTTCAGGGACACGACGACGTCCTGATGGGAACCTCCGCCGTGGCGGCGGCGGAGTCGGACGAGCTGGCGCCGCGTGCGCACACTGGCCCAGTCGGAGTCCCAGCCGGGCAGCAGCCGCAGTGCCGCACCGACGGCGGCGGGGCTGCCGGCGATGGCGGCCGCGGTGTCGACGAGGGCCTCGACGACTCCGCGCATGTGCTCGCCACCCCGCCCGGTGCGCGAGTTGAGCGCGGCACGCATCTGCTGGACGGCGGTCTCCCGGCTGTCCCGGTCGACGCGCGTGGACAGGGCGAGCGCCAGCACACCGTAGGTGGGGAACGTCAGCTTCGGGACGCGCGGCTTGTCCGCGTGCAGGTCGAAGACGATCCGGGCGAGCAGGTCGATGGGCTTCGCGCCCTCCGTGTCACCGAGCCGGGACAGGTCGAGGTGGGCGACGGGGCCGGCGACGGCCCAGTGGCGCAGGTGGTGCAGCAGTGTGGTCTTGCCGCTGCCCCGCGCTCCCAGCAGGAGCAGCGTGGGCAGTTGGGGGTGCACGCCCTTGGTGCGCAGGAACCGGGTGCGGACCCACTCCCGTATCGCGCGGTCCCGTTCGGAACGCCCCGCGAGTTCCAGCGCGTCGCCGGCCAGCTCCCGCATCGCCGTACCCCCTCCCCCGTCGGCTGTGCCCGCGTGACCGACCGTGCGGTACGCGTCACAGAAGGGTCGACCCAAGTCGCCGTGGGTGCAAGGCATTTGAGCGAAAAGTGAGTGTCAACGGGTGCGCGCGGGGCGCACACCGAGGAACTGTGGCGGGCAGGCCGTCTCCCGGGCCGCGGCGACGCCGTGCGGGTCAGGTGCGCGGCGTGGCTCCGGCGGCCTCGGCCTCGGCGACGAGCGTGCGGCACAGGTCGACGTCCTCGGTCATGCGGTCGGTCAGCGCTCCGAGGCTGTCGAACTTCTCCTGGCCGCGGACCCAGGCCAGGAAGTCGACGGCGACGTGCAGGCCGTACAGCTCCAGGCCGACGCGGTCGATCGCATACGCCTCGACGGTGCGTTCGGTGCCGTCGAACTGGGGGTTGGTGCCGACGGAGACGGCGGCGGGCATGGCCTCCGGCGTGCCCTCGCCCAGGACCGTGAGCCAGCCGGCGTACACGCCGTCGGCGGGCACCGCCGTGTGCGGCAGCGTCTCCACGTTCGCGGTGGGAAAGCCGAGCGCACGTCCGCGCTGCGCACCCCGGACGACGACGCCCTCGACACGGTGGGGGCGGCCGAGCACCTCGGCGGCGCCGGTCACGTCGCCCTCGGCGACCAGCGTGCGGGTCAGGGTGGAGGAGAACGGCGCGCCACCACCGGCCTCACCGCGCGCGAAGAGGTCCACGACGTCGACGTCGTAGTCGTAGGTGGCGCCCAGCTCGGCGAGGATGTCGACGTTGCCGGCCGCCTTGTGGCCGAAGCGGAAGTTGGGGCCCTCGACGACGGCGCGCGCGTGCAGCTTGTCGACGAGGACCTTGACGACGAAGTCGGCCGGCGAGAGCTGCGAGAACTCCTGCGTGAACGGCAGGACGAGCACGGCGTCGACGCCCAGCTCGGCCATCAGGTCCGCACGGCGGTGGTGCGGCGCGAGCAGCGGCGGGTGGCTGCCCGGACGCACGACCTCGCTCGGGTGCGGGTCGAAGGTGACCACCACGGCGGGCACGCCCAGGTCGCGGGCGCGCTCGACGGCCTTGCCGATGATGAGCTGGTGTCCGCGGTGCACCCCGTCGTACGAGCCGATGGTGACGACGCTGCGTCCCCACCCCTCCGGGATGTCCTCCAAGCCACGCCAGCGCTGCACGGTGCTGCTCCTCGCGGTTACCTGATGAAACGGTGCGGGTCCAAGGGTGCCATGACGGTGCCCCGCCACCGCAGCGGACCCGGTGTGTTCTCGCGGACACCTGCCGAGGTCACGGGGGCGGGCTCGCTCCCGATCGCGCCCCCGGGTGTGCCGCATGCGCCCCGAATCCCTCCGCGCGCCCCGCTGCGCGGGTGATTCCGCGGCCGGGGAGGGACAGACACTCAGTGCCCGAGGGAGGGAGGCCGTGGGCCGGGCCGGCGCGAGGCGCGCCGCGTCCCGTCCCACGGCGGGCGTGTCAGGCCGGGGCGGCGAAGACGGCGAGGCTCTTGGCGCGGCCGCGGCGTGCCTCTACGAGCGCGAGGAAGCGTTCCTCCGGGCCGAACGCGGCGACCGGGCCCTCGTGGGCGGCCAGCACGCCGGGCATCGTGATCTGTGCGCCGTTGAGGAGCAGTTGCGCATGGCGCGCGTCGACGTCCCAGCGCGGGAAGGCCGCGGCGGCGGCTTCCCCGAGGGGGAGCAGCGAGACGGCATCGGACTCGTCGCGCTCGGCCTGGAGCTGTTCCAGCGTCCGGGCTCCGTCCAGCCGGTACGGGCCGACTCGGGTGCGGCGGAGCGCGGTGAGGTGGCCGCCGACGCCGAGGCCGGCGCCGAGATCGCGGGCCAGCGCCCGGATGTAGGTGCCGGAGGAGCAGACCACGGAGACGAGCACGTCCACGACGGGCGTGCCGTCGTCGGCGTGGTCCTCGTGCACGCCGTGCACCGCGAAGGCGGAGACGGTGACCGGCCGGGCGGGAATCTCGAAGTCCTCGCCCTCGCGGGCCCGCTGGTAGGACCGCTTGCCGTCGATCTTGACGGCGCTGACCTTCGACGGCACCTGCAGGAGAGCACCCGTCAGTGCGGCCACACCCGCCTCGATCGCCTCACGGGTGACGCCGGAGGCGTCCTTCGCCGAGGTCGTCTCCCCTTCCGCGTCGTCGGTGAGGGTGGTCTGGCCGAGCCGGATCGTGCCGACGTACTCCTTCTCGGTCAGCGCGAGATGGCCGAGCAGCTTGGTGGCGCGCTCGACCCCGAGGACGAGCACGCCGGTGGCCATCGGGTCCAGGGTGCCGGCGTGGCCGACGCGGCGGGTGCGGGCGATGCCGCGCATCTTCGCGACGACGTCGTGCGAGGTGAATCCGGCGGGCTTGTCGACGACGACCAGCCCGCCGGGCTCCAGCGGATCCCTGCGCTTCACGCGGACCGGCCCTCGTCGTCCTCGTCGCCCGTGCCATCCGACGCGTCGGCGCCTTCGGCGTCTTCGGCGTCTTCGGGGGGCCGACGGTAGGGGTCGGCCTCGCCCGCGTACACGGCGCCGGAGGACGCCTTGCGGACCTCCTCGTCCGAGGCCTTCGCCCGGGCGAGCAGGTCGTCGATGGTCTTGGCGTTCTCGGGGAGGGCGTCGGGCACGAAGGTGAGGGTGGGGGTGAATTTGACCCCCGCCGCCGCGCCGACCGCGGAACGGAGGACGCCCTTGGCGCTCTCCAGGCCCTTCGCGGCCTGCTCGCGCTCCTCGTCGTCCCCGTACACCGTGTAGAAGACGGTCGCCTCCCGCAGGTCGCCGGTGACCCGCGTGTCCGTGATCGTCACGTGCGAGCCGAGGCGGGGGTCCTTGACGCCCCGCTGCAGCTTCCTCGCGACGACCTCACGGATGAGGTCCGCCAACCTCTTCGCCCGTGCGTTGTCGGCCACTGGTCCGTCTCCTGTCGTTCTGCTCGGTGGTGCTCGTTCTGCTGTGGTGCCGGATGGTGCGGTGTGCTGCCGGCGGTGCCGGTCAGGTGTCGTCCTCGCCGTGGAAGCGCCGCCGGACGGACAGCAGTTCCACCTCGGGCCGGGCGGCGACGAGCCGCTCGCACCGGTCGAGGACATCCGTCAGGTGCCCAGGGTCGCCGGAGACCGCCGCCAGGCCGATGCAGGACCGGCGGTGCAGGTCCTGTTCACCGACCTCCGCGACGCTCACGGCGTACTTGCGCTGGAGCTCCGCGACGATCGGACGGACGACGGACCGCTTCTGCTTGAGCGAGTGGACGTCGCCCAGCAGGAGGTCGAAAGAGAGAGTCCCCACATACACCCGGTGATCGTAACGGCAGCAGCCGGGGCCGATCGACGGAGTTTCCGCTCCGCCGACCGGCCCCGGCACGCGTGCGCGTCAGACGCGGGGCTTCTCCCGCATCTCGTACGTCGCGATGACGTCGTCCACCTTGATGTCGTTGTAGCTGCCGAGGTTGATACCGCCCTCGAAGCCTTCCCGGATCTCGGTGACGTCGTCCTTGAAGCGACGCAGGCCCTCGATGTTGAGGCTCTCCGCGACGACCTTGCCGTCGCGCAGCAGGCGGGCCTTGGTGTTGCGCTTGACCTCGCCGGAGCGGATGAGGACACCCGCGATGTTGCCGAGCTTGGAGGAGCGGAAGACCTCGCGGATCTCCGCCGTGCCGAGCTCGACCTCTTCGTACTCCGGCTTGAGCATGCCCTTGAGCGCCGCCTCGATCTCCTCGATGACCTGGTAGATCACCGAGTAGTAGCGGACGTCCACGCCCTCGCGGTCGGCCAACTGCGTGGCACGCCCCTCGGCGCGCACGTTGAAGCCGATGACGATGGCGTCGGAGCCGGTCGCCAGGTCGATGTCGGTCTCGGTGACCGCACCCACACCGCGGTGCAGGATGCGCAGGTCGACCTCTTCGCCGACGTCGAGCTGCAGCAGCGAGGACTCCAGAGCCTCGACCGAACCGGACGCGTCGCCCTTGATGATGAGGTTGAGGTTCTGTACCTGGCCGGCCTTGAGCGCCTTGTCCAGGTCCTCCAGGGAGACGCGACGGGTGCGCTTGGCGAACGAAGCGTTCCGCTCGCGGGTCGCACGCCGCTCGGCGATCTGACGTGCCGTGCGGTCCTCCTCGACGACGAGGAAGTTGTCGCCGGCGCCCGGGACGTTGGTGAGACCGAGCACCAGGACGGGGGTCGAGGGACCCGCTTCCTTGATGTGCTCGCCCTTGTCGTCGAGCATCGCGCGCACCCGGCCGTGGGCGTCGCCCACGACCATGGTGTCGCCGACGCGCAGTGTGCCGCGCTGCACCAGCACCGTGGCCACCGCACCGCGGCCGCGGTCGAGGTGCGCCTCGATGGCGAGACCCTGAGCCTGCTGCTCGGGGTTGGCCCGCAGGTCGAGGGCGGCGTCCGCGGTGAGGACCACGGCCTCCAGCAGGGCGTCGATGTTCTCGCCCTGCTTGGCGGAGATGTCGACGAACATGGTGTCGCCGCCGTACTCCTCGGCGATCAGCCCGTACTCGGTCAGCTGGCCGCGGACCTTGGTCGGGTCCGCACCCTCGACGTCGATCTTGTTGACCGCGACCACGATCGGCACCTCTGCCGCCTTGGCGTGGTTCAGGGCCTCGATCGTCTGCGGCATCACACCGTCGTTGGCCGCCACCACGAGGATCGCGATGTCGGTCGACTTGGCACCGCGGGCACGCATGGCGGTGAACGCCTCGTGACCCGGGGTGTCGATGAAGGTGATCTTCCGCTCTTCCTCGTTGACCTCGGTCTTCGCCTGGTAGGCGCCGATGTGCTGGGTGATGCCGCCGGCCTCACCCTCGATGACGTTGGTCTTGCGGATCGCGTCGAGCAGACGCGTCTTGCCGTGGTCGACGTGACCCATGACGGTCACCACCGGCGGGCGGGCCACCATGGCCTCTTCGCCGCCCTCGTCCTCGCCGAACTCGATGTCGAAGGACTCGAGCAGCTCGCGGTCCTCCTCCTCCGGGCTGACGATCTGGACGACGTAGTTCATCTCCTCGCCGAGGAGATGCAGCGTCTCGTCGGGCACGGACTGGGTCGCGGTGACCATCTCGCCCAGGTTGAACATCACCTGGACCAGCGACGCCGGGTTGGCGTTGATCTTCTCCGCGAAGTCCGTCAGCGAGGCACCACGCGACAGCCGGACGGTCTCGCCCTTGCCGCGCGGCAGCATCACACCGCCGACCGACGGCGCCGACATCTGCTCGTACTCCTGGCGCCTCTGCCGCTTCGACTTGCGGCCACGACGCGCCGGACCGCCGGGACGGCCGAAGGCACCCTGCGTGCCGCCGCGGCCACCGGGGCCACCGGGGCGTCCGCCGAAGCCGGGACGACCACCGCCGCCGGGACGACCGCCGAAGCCGCCGCCACCGCCGGGACGACCGCCGAAGCCGCCGCCACCGCCGGGACGACCGCCGCCGCCGGGACGACCGCCGCCGCCCGGACGACCGCCGGGACCGCCGCGGCCGGGGCCGGGACGCGGGCCGGCAGCGGGACGCTGCGGCATCATGCCCGGGTTCGGACGGTTGCCGCCGCCCGGCCGCGGACCGCCGGCGCCGGTGCCGGTGCCCTGCGGACGCGGCATGTTGCCCGGGGTGGCACGGCCGCCGCCCGGGGCCTGCGGACGCGGACCGCCCTGGCCCGGACCGCCGGCCGGACGGCCGCCGCCCGGCTTGGGGGCGCCGCCCGGACGGGGCGCCTGCGGGCGCGCCATGCCGGTGGAGCCGCCGGAGGTGAAGGGGTTGTTCCCCGGACGCGGGCCGGCGGAACGACCGCCGGGCTTGGGCGAACCGGGACGGGCGCCGCCCTGACCGGGCTTGGGCGCACCGGGACGCGGGCCGGCGGCACCGGGCTTGGGCGCCTGACCCGTCGGGGAGGTGAACTCCGGCTTCGCAGCCGGCGCGGGCTGCGCAGGCTGAGCCGGACCCGGCTTGGGCGCCGGGGCCTTGGGGCCGGGCTTCGGCGCGGCCGCGCCCGGCGTCGGGGTCTCGGCCACCGGCTTGGGGGCCTGACCCGGCTTGGGTGCACCCGGCTTCGGGGCACCGGGCTTGGGGGCCTGGGCGCCCGGCTTGGGCGCGGCAGGCTTGGCCGCCGCCTTCTTGGGCGCGGCAGGCTTCGCCGCGGACTTCTTGGCACCACCGGTGCCGCCCGCGTCGAGCGCGTCAGTGAGTTTGCGCACGACCGGCGCCTCGATCGTCGAGGAGGCCGATCGGACGAACTCGCCGAGTTCCTGGAGCTTGGCCATGACGACCTTGCTCTCGACTCCAAGCTCCTTGGCGAGCTCGTATACCCGGACCTTAGCCACTTCGCTCCTTACGGTCCGGGGGTGGGTCTCCGCCGGACCTTCGCTACTTGTGCATGGGCGTACTCATCGCGTACTCATCGAGTGCTCATCGCAATCTCGACCTACTTCCGACTCGCGAGGTACCTGACCCGCGCGGGGTTCCGCGCAGGCTTTCCTACGGTTCTGTGTGCTTACGGAGACTGCAGATGCTGCAGTTCCGCGGTGTCGAGCGGCCCCTGGGCCCGGAAGGCCCGCTGGAACGCCCGGCGGCGGACCGCCAGATCGACACACCGCTGTGCCGGGTGCACGTATGCACCCCGGCCGGGCAGCGTACCGCGAAGATCGGGAACGATGCGTCCCTCGATCATCACCACACGCAGCAAACCGGCCTTGCCCGCATGTTCCCGGCAGCCCACGCAGGTGCGTTCGGGGCATGCTCGGGCGCGTGTCCGGCGAGACACTGCTTAAGTCTACCTCCTCACACCGGGTGATCCTCCACGGGGAGTGCCGCCCGGTGCCCCGTCAGGACTGCTCGGCGCCCGTGCCGGCCTGCTGCCCCGCGGCCGGCCCGGCCGTCGGTTCCGCCGCCGGGGTGTCCGGCCGGATGTCGATGCGCCAGCCGGTGAGACGTGCGGCGAGACGGGCGTTCTGGCCTTCCTTGCCGATGGCCAGCGACAGCTGGTAGTCGGGCACCGTCACGCGTGCCGAGCGGGCCGCCATGTCGACGATCTCGACCTTGCTGACCCGGGCCGGGGACAGCGCGTTCGCCACCAGCTCGGCCGGGTCCTCGGACCAGTCGACGATGTCGATCTTCTCGCCGTGGAGCTCGGCCATGACGTTGCGCACCCGGCCGCCCATCGGGCCGATGCAGGCGCCCTTGGCGTTCAGGCCGGAGCGGGTGCTGCGCACCGCGATCTTCGTCCGGTGGCCGGCCTCGCGGGCGATCGCCGCGATCTCGACCGAACCGTCGGCGATCTCCGGGACCTCCAGCTCGAAGAGCTTCTTCACCAGGTTGGGGTGGGTCCGGGAGAGGGTCACGGACGGCCCGCGCACGCCCTTGACCACGCGGACGACGTAGGTCCGCAGCCGGGTGCCGTGACCGTACTCCTCGCCGGGCACCTGCTCCTGCGGCGGCAGGATGGCCTCCAGCTTGCCGATGTCGACCAGCACGCTGCGCGGGTCCTTGCCCTGCTGGACGACGCCGGCGACCACGTCGCCCTCCCGGCCCGCGTACTCGCCGAAGGTGACCTCCTCCTCGGCGTCGCGCAGGCGCTGCAGGATGACCTGCTTGGCGGTGGTGGCGGCGATCCGGCCGAAACCGCTCGGTGTGTCGTCGAACTCGCGCGGCTCGGCGCCCTCGGGCAGGTCCTCCGGGCTCTCCTTCGCCCACACCGTGACGTGACCGGTCTTGCGGTCCAGTTCGACGCGGGCGTCGCGGCGGCTTCCCCCGGTGCGGTGGTAGGCGATCAGCAGAGCCGACTCGATCGCCTCGACCAGCAGGTCGAAGGAGATCTCCTTCTCCCTGACCAGTCCCCGCAGGGCACTCATGTCGATGTCCACGGCTACGCCTCCTCCTGGCTCTCGTCGTCGGCGGACGCGGACATGCGGTCTGCCTTCTGCTGTACGGCCTTCTCCGCGGCCTTGCGGTTGAACTCGATCTCCACGCGGGCCTGGGCGATCTCGTCGAACTCCAGGCGGCGTGCGGTGGGCTTTCGGCCCTTCACGCCCGGCACCTCGACGTCCAGTCCGGTCTCGTCGACGGACAGGATGCGGGCCGTGAGCTCGCCGCCCTCGTGGAGCTGCGCTCTGACCAGGCGGCCGACGGCGCGGCGGAAGTGCCGCGGCTCGGTCAGCGGGCGGTCGGCGCCGGGCGAGGTGACCTCGAGGACGTAGGGGGCGCCCCCCATCACGTCGGACTCGTCGAGGGCCACGGAGATCTCGCGGCTGACCTCGGCGCAGGTGTCGAGCTGCACGCCCTCGTCGGAGTCGACCACGACGCGCAGGACACGCCTGTTCCCGGCGGGGGTCACCGTGATCTCCTCGAGATCCAGCCCCCTCTTGCCGGCGAGCGGTTCCATCAGCCCGCGCAGCCTCTCGCTCTGGGTGGTGCTCATCCGGGTGACTCCTCGGCCGCGTGTGCTGTTGTGGAGGGAAGTTCGCGTGTCCGGGGCCAGCCTATCGTCTGCGGCGGGTCCTCCGGACCGGGTGGGGACACCGTGTGACACCCGCCCTCCGCGGCTCCCGTACCCGGAGCACGGGAGCCGACACGTCCGCCGTGAGGACGTGTCCGGGCCGGATGGAGTACGGCGCGTGCCCCACCGGAGTGCGCCCCTGGCGCGCCACACGCGCCCCGGGCGGAAAGCAGGAAATCGCACAGGTACTCTCACCTGGCGTGATCACCGCCCGCCGAGCCGGTGCGGGCCGCGCCCGTGCGATCCCGTTCCCGCACGACCGGCGGGCGCGAACCACTGCTTCTGGGAGTGCACCATGCCGTCCACGACGCCCGGCGGGACCGCCGGTCCCGGTGCGCCCGGCCCCCGTAGCGGTCCCCCACGACGTGCCCTGCTGGCCGGAGCGGTCGGGGCCACGTTCGTGGCCGGCACCACCGCCGGCTGCACGGACCACGGGGAGTCGCCGGAGGAGCGGCGCCGCCGCGTGGACGCCACCCGACGCCTGCGGCGTGCGGCCGCGGCGGACAGCCAGGACCTGCTGACCCGGTACACCAGCACCGCCGCGGTGCACCCGGCGCTCGGCGGGCTGCTGGCACCGCTGCGCGAGGCGGTGGCCCGGCACCTGGAGGCGTTCTCCGCGCCGCACCGGGCGGGCGGCGGCCAGGACGGCGGGGCCGGCGACGACCGGAAGGGCGGCGGTGGCGAAGGCCCGGCGGGCGGCCCGCCCGCCGGAAACCGCACGGCCGTACCGGGCGACGAGAAGCGGGCGCTGACCGCGCTGGCCGAGGCCGAACGCCGCACGGCCGGCACCCGGATGCGCGACCTGGTCGACGCGCCGCCCGAACTGGCCCGCCTGCTCGCCTCTGTGGCGGCGGCCGGCAGCGCCCACGCCCTGCTGCTCACGGAAGGCGACGCCGCATGACGACCGCACGGCAGGCGGAGCCGAACCCCGCCGTCGACTCCGCCACCGAACTCACCGCGCTCCAGGCGGCACTGTCCGCCGAGCACGCCGCGGTGTACGGCTACGGCGTGGTCGGCGGCCGGATCGCGCAGGACCGCCGCAGCGCCGCGCGCGGCGCCTACGCGGCGCACAGGGCACGCCGCGACGCGCTGCGCCGCCGGGTGCGTGACCTCGGCGGCACCCCGCAGCCCGCGGCCGCCGCCTACGCGCTCCCGTTCGACGTACCGGACGAGGAGGCGGCGCTGCGCCTCGCGGCCGAGCTGGAGGACCGGGTGGCCGCGGTCTACGCCGACCTCGTGCGGGCCTCGGCCGACCAGCGGCGGCGCGACGCCGCGGCGGCGCTGCGCGAAGCAGCCCTCCGCGCGGTGCGCTGGCGGGGCACGGGCGTAGCCTTCCCTGGGCTCACCGAACGGTCGGTGCCGGGACGGACCGGCGCACCGGGCCGGCCGACCAAGGAGTCCCACCCGCTCTGACCGTCCGTCGCCGTCGCGAAAGGCCCCGTCCGGCACATGCCCTCCGTACTGCCCCTCGACCCACCGCAGCGGCTGGTGCGCGCCCTGCACGGCCACCCGGACGCGGACGAAGCCGCGGCGGCCGCGAAGTGGCTGGAGAAGCTGCCCGGCCTGCTGGAGACGCTGCTGGAGCGCTGGGAGCTGACGGACGAGCGGGTGGTCTCCCCCGGCGGGCGGACCAGCCTGCTGGTGCTGGTGCGGCAGACGGACGGCACCCCCGCCGCCCTCAAGCTGACCGCCCCCGGCACCTCGGCCGCACGCGAGGCCGAGGCGCTGGCGTGCTGGGACGGCCGGGGCGCCGTACGGCTGGTGCGCGCGGCCCCGGAGGACGGCGCGCTGCTGCTGGAACGCCTGCACGGGGAGGTGTCGCTGCGGTCGCTGCCCGAGGCCAAGGCGATGCTGGAGGCCAGTTCGGCGCTGCGCCGCCTGTGGGTACCGCCCGCGGACGGGCACGGCTTCGAGCAGGTGGCCGACCGTACCGCCGCGGAGGCGGAGATGATGCGGACGTACACGCCCGGGGAGGCGCGTCCGCTGGTCGACGAGGCGCTGGAGCTGCGGGAGGGGCTGCTGTCCGGCACGCCCCGACAGGTGCTGCTGCACGGAGACTTCCGGCAGGGGGCGGTCCTGTCCGCCTCCGCGGAACGGTCTCCGTGGCTGACGGTCGGACCGGACCCGCTGGTGGGCGAGCCTGCGTACGACCTGGCGCGGCTGGTCCGCGACCGGCTGCACGACCTGATGGCCTCGGCGGGCGCACCGGCGGCGACCCGGCGCCGGATGCACCGGCTGGCGGACGGGCTGGAGCTGGACCGCGAACGGCTGCGGGGGTGGGCTCTGTTCCGGGCCGTCCGGTCCGGCGTGCGCCACGTGTGGCGCGGCGACCGGCAGGACGGCGAGGCGCTGCTGGAGTTCGCCGGCTGGCTGTGACGCGTCCGGCAGGACCGGCCCGGACCCCGCTGTGGAGCAGGTGTGGAGCCGGGGAATCCCCTGCTCGGCCCGGAGTAGGGTGCCGCGCATGAAGATCTTCGGATGGGTGCTGCTCGGGCTCGGGCTCTACTTCCTCGCACAGGGTTTCGTCATGCCGCTGGTGGCCGAGCGGTCGGACGTGGAGAGCCTCGAGTTCCAGCAGATACGGGAGGCCGGCTCGCACCTCGGCATCGGCCTCATGATCGGAGCGGTGGCGTGCGGTGTGCTCGCACGCGTGCAGGGCGGGAGCACGCCGCGCGCTCCGCAGGCGCCGCCGTACCCCGCGCAGGCGCCGTACCCCGCGCAGGCGCCCTACGGCGGGCAGCAGCCGCAGGCCGGCTGGGGCCCGCCGCACCAGGGCTGATCCGCCGAGCCGGCGGCGGGTGCCGGAGCCCCGCCGCCCGTCCGGCGGTCGGTCAGCCGAGTGCGGCCAGCCGGGCCACCGCGTCGGCGACCGGCATCTCCTCGCGCTCGCCCGTCCGGCGGTCCTTGACCTCGACGACGCCCTCCTTCGCGCGCCGCCCGGCGACCAGGATGGTCGGCACGCCGATCAGCTCGGCGTCGGTGAACTTCACGCCGGGCGACACTCCCGCACGGTCGTCGACCAGCACGCGTACGCCCGCGGCGCCGAGTTGCTCGGACACCTCCAGCGCCAGCTCGGTCTGCGCGGCCTTGCCCGCGGCGACGACGTGCACGTCGGCCGGGGCGATCTCGCGGGGCCAGCACAGCCCCTGCTCGTCGGCGGTCTGCTCGGCCAGTGCCGCCACCGCGCGGGAGACGCCGACGCCGTAGCTGCCCATCGTCACGCGCACCGGCTTGCCGTCCTGGCCGAGCACGTCCAGCTCGAAGGCGTCGGCGTACTTGCGGCCGAGCTGGAAGATGTGGCCGATCTCGATCGCCCGGTCGAGGGTGATGCCCTCGGCGCAGCGCGGGCAGGGGTCGCCGGGCTCGACCACCACGACGTCGAGGTACTGGTCGACCTCGAAGTCGCGGCCGCACACGACGTTGCGGGCGTGGGTGTCGGCCTTGTTGGCGCCGGTGACCCAGCTGGTGCCGGGGGCGACGCGCGGGTCGGCGAGGTAGCGGAACGCCTTGCCGGCCATGCCGCCCTGCGGGCCGACGTAGCCGCGCACCAGGTCGGAGCGGTCGGTGAAGTCGTCGGCGGTGACCAGCTCGACCTCGGCGGGCGCCAGGTGCTCGGCGAGCTTCCCCATGTCGACCTCGCGGTCGCCGGGAACGCCCACGGCGACGATCTCGCCGTCGACCTTGACCAGGAGGTTCTTGAGGGTGGCCGAGGCGGGGACGCCGAGGTGCTCGGCGAGCGTCTCGATGGTGGGGGTGTCGGGGGTGTCCAGGTCCTCGACCGGCGGGTGGCCGGAGCCGTCGACCGGCGTCAGGGCGGTCGTCATCGCCTCGGTGTTGGCCGCGAAACCGCAGGCCGGGCAGTAGACGAAGGTGTCCTCGCCGGCCGCGGCGGGCGCGAGGAACTCCTCGGACGCGGAGCCGCCCATCGAGCCGGAGACGGCGGACACGATGCGGTAGTCCAGGCCGAGCCGCTCGAAGATCCGCTGGTACGCCTGGCGGTGCAGCCGGTAGGACTCCTCCAGCGCGGCGTCGCTCACGTCGAAGGAGTAGGAGTCCTTCATGGTGAACTCGCGGCCGCGCAGGATGCCGGACCGGGGGCGGGCCTCGTCCCGGTACTTGGTCTGGATCTGGTACAGCATCACCGGCAGGTCCTTGTAGGACGCGCACTGGTCCTTGACGACCTGGGTGAAGATCTCCTCGTGGGTCGGCCCGAGGAGGTAGTCGCCGCCCTTGCGGTCCTTGAGGCGGAAGAGCAGGTCGCCGTACTCCTCGTAGCGGCCGGACTGCTCGTACGGCTCCTTGGGCAGCAGCGCGGGCAGCAGCACCTCCTGGGCGCCGATGGCGTCCATCTCCTCCCGCACGACGCGGGTGACGTTCTCCAGCACCTGCTTGCCCAGCGGGAGCCAGGTCCAGATTCCGGCCGCGGCGCGGCGGACGTATCCGGCCCGGACGAGAAGCTTGTGGCTGAGCGTCTCGGCGTCGGCCGGGTCGTCGCGCAGCGTCTTCAGCATCGTGCGGGACATGCGCTGGACTCGGGCTGCCATCGGGGGTCTCCTGCTGGTGGTGAGGTGCGGTGCCGCCGCGCGCCGCGGGCGTGAGGCGGTGAGAACAGGAGGTTATCCGTTGTCGGCGGCCGGGCGGAAATGCGTATCCGGGGCGCCGGTGGCCGACGTCCACGGGGGCGCTCCTCCTGTTCCCGCACGCCCGTCCGCCCCGACCCGTCTCACCGGCCGGTGCTAGGACCCGTCCGGGGAGCGGCGGAGGGGGAGGTGCGCGCCCATGACGACGTAGGGACAGCTCGCGGAGGGGAAGCGGACGCGACGAGCCAGGTCGCGGTAGCCGAGCGAACGGTAGAGCGCGCGAGCCGGGGACTCGGTGTCGAGCGCGGAGAGGATCGACCGCGGCTCGTCGGCCCCGTCGGTGATCCCGGTGATGAGCGCGCGGCCCAGACCGCGGTTCTGGAAGGCGGGCAGGACGTGCAGTTCGGTGATCACGAACGCGTCACCGAGCCACGCGTCGTGGCCCTCCTGGCGCAGGTAGGGGTGGACGACGGTGGACCACCACTGGGTGCGGTCGTTGGGCATGCCGTAGACGAAGCCGACCAGTCGGTCGCCCTCGTCGGTGGTGGCGCCGAGGGCGCGGGCGCCGGTCATGGTCAGGTGGCGCAGCACGATGTGGTGCCGGACGGCGACCTCGTCGTCGGTGAGCCCGAAGGCCAGCGCCTGCACGGCGAGAGCTTCGTCGACGCGTGCGGCCAGGTCGAGGGGGCCGATGGACACCGCTCGGGGGTCCGGGTGGTGGTGTCCGGAGGTATGCCGCATGGCGGGGAGGCTACTAGCTGATCGTCCGTGGGCGCGCGTCAGAAGAGGACGCTCATGAACGCGCCGACCTCGCGGAAGCCGACGCGCCGGTACGAGGCGCGGGCTGCGGTGTTGAAGTCGTTGACGTACAGGCTCACCACGGGGGCGATCTCGGTCAGCGCGTAGCGGAGGACGGCGGCCATGCCGGAGACGGAGAGGCGGCGGCCGCGGTGTTCGGGGGCGACCCAGACGCCCTGGATCTGGCATGCGTGCGGGGTGGCGGCGCCGATCTCGGCCTTGAAGATCACGCGGTCGCCCTCGAAGCGGGCGAAGGAGCGGCCGGAACCGACGAGTTCGGCGACGCGGGCCTGGTAGATGAGGCCGCCGTCGCCGGCGAGCGGCGAGACGCCGACCTCCTCGGTGAACATCGCGATGCAGGCCGGCATGACCAGGTCCATCTCGTCCTTGCGGACCCGGCGGACGAGGGGGTCGGGGGCGACGTCCTGCGGAACCGTTTCGGTGACCATCAGCGGCTGGTGCGGGCGGACCTCGCGGGCGGGGCCCCAGTGCGGCTGGAGGCGGGACCAGAGCGCGGCGGTGGGGGCCGCGGGGCCGACTATGGAGGAGCAGCGGCGGCCCTGCCGCCGGGCGCGTTCGGCGAAGGCGCGTACGGCCTCCGGGCTCGCGCAGAGCGGCACCAGATTGGCGCCGGCGTAGCAGAGGGACTCCAGCCGGCCGTGGCGGTACCAGCCCCAGAGTTCGCCGCCGAGACGCCACGGGTCGAGGCCGGAGGCCTGGACGCGGGCGGCGACGAAGGCGTTGTTGACGGGTTCGCGGTGGAGCACGGACAGTGCGGAGTCGAGCTCGTCGGGTTCGAGGACCCGTATCGAGGTGGTCGTCAGCACGAATCGCCTCACCTCGCCGGTACGGGGGCCGTGGCCCGCTGGATCCCTGCGGGAACTCTAACTCCGGCCGCGCCGTCCGGCTGGCGCTCCCCCGTGGACGCCGTCACCCGGGTGACGGCACCGCCGCACCCGGGTGAGGTCCGTCGCGGCGTTCAGCCGGCGACGGAGACGGCGGGCTCGCCGGAGGCGACGCCGTCCTTCTCCATCTGCTCGGCGATCTTCATAGCCTCGTCGATCAGCGTCTCGACGATCTTCGACTCGGGAACGGTCTTGATGACCTCCCCCTTGACGAAGATCTGGCCCTTGCCGTTACCGGAGGCGACGCCGAGGTCGGCCTCGCGGGCCTCACCGGGGCCGTTGACGACGCAGCCCATGACGGCGACGCGGAGCGGCACCTCCATGCCCTCCAGTCCGGCGGTGACCTCGTCGGCCAGCTTGTAGACGTCGACCTGGGCGCGGCCGCAGGACGGGCAGGAGACGATCTCGAGGCGGCGCTGGCGCAGGCCGAGGGACTCCAGGATCTGGATGCCGACCTTGACCTCTTCGGCGGGCGGCGCGGAGAGGGAGACGCGGATGGTGTCGCCGATGCCCTCGGAGAGCAGGGCGCCGAAGGCGACCGCGGACTTGATGGTGCCCTGGAAGGCGGGGCCGGCCTCGGTGACGCCGAGGTGCAGCGGGTAGTCGCACTGCGCGGCGAGCTGCCGGTAGGCGTTGACCATCACGACCGGGTCGTTGTGCTTGACGGAGATCTTGATGTCGCGGAAGCCGTGCTCCTCGAAGAGCGAGCACTCCCACAGCGCCGACTCGACCAGGGCCTCGGGGGTGGCCTTGCCGTACTTCTGGAGCAGTCGCCTGTCGAGCGAGCCCGCGTTGACTCCGATGCGGATCGGGGTGGCGGCGGCGGACGCGGCCTTGGCGATCTCCTTCACCTTGTCGTCGAACTGCTTGATGTTGCCCGGGTTCACCCGGACGGCGGCGCAGCCGGCGTCGATGGCGGCGAAGACGTACTTGGGCTGGAAGTGGATGTCGGCGATGACCGGGATCTGCGACTTCCTCGCGATGGTGGCGAGGGCGTCGGCGTCGTCCTGCGTCGGGCAGGCGACGCGCACGATCTGGCAGCCGGAGGCGGTCAGTTCGGCGATCTGCTGGAGCGTCGCGCCGATGTCCGAGGTGCGGGTGGTGGTCATGGACTGGACCGAGACGGGGGCGTCGCCACCCACGGCCACCGGGCCGACCTGGATCTTCCGGCTGACGCGGCGGTCGGCGAGCTTGGTCGGTACGTCCGGCATTCCGAGCGAAATCGCTGTCATCGGCGGTGCAACCCCAAGGTGTGGATCATGGTCCCGAGATCGTCGAGCGGGCTCCGGATCCGAGATTACGGCACCCGGTGCGCGGTCAGCACATCGCGCCGGTCAAACCCACACGAAGGGTGACGGCCGGATGCCCGCGGACGGGCGTACGGCCGTCACCCTTCGAGGGGCGGCGCTACCCGGTGAGACGGACCGGGTTGACGATGTCCGCGGCCATCACCAGCAGCGTGAAACCGACGAAGACGCCGGCGACCACGTAGGCGACGGGCATCAGCTTCGCCACGTCGAACGGGCCGGGGTCGGGACGCCGGAGCACCTTGGCCACGCCGCGGCGCAGCGACTCCCACAGCGCGCCGGCGATGTGCCCGCCGTCCAGCGGCAGCAGCGGGAGCATGTTGAAGAGGAACAGCGACAGGTTGAACGCCGCCACCATCTGCAGCATCATCGCGATCTGGTACGTGGCCGGGATGTCGAGGGAGAAGATCTCCCCGCCGACGCGGGCCGCGCCGACGACGCCCATCGGTGAGTCCTGCCGGCGTTCCGCGTCACCGAACGTGGCGGCCCACAGGTCGTCGATCTTCGACGGCAGGTCGATCAGGGCCTCGAACCCGGCGACCATCATGTCGCCCATCCGGTCGACGGCCTGCGGGAAGGACTGCTCGACCACACCGGACGCGGGCCGGAAGCCGAGGAAGCCGGTCGTCACCGTCTCGCCCTCGACCTGTCGACCGTCCTCGCCGATCTTGGCGACCTCGTTCTCCACCAGGTCGGCCTGGAGGGTGCGGCGCTCTCCGTCCTTGCCCTCGACGACGAGGGTGGCCTCGCCGGTGGTCTTCCGGATGGCCTCGCGGAGCTGCTCCCACTCGGTGACCTTCTCGCCGTCGAACGACACGAAGGTGTCGCCCGGCCGCAGCCCGGCCTTCTCCGCGGGCGTGTCGGCGGCGCCCTTCGGACACTTCTCGTCGACGGACGCCGAGGCCGGCAGCACGCAGTCGGAGACGCTCGCCACCGTCGTGGTGGTGGTGTTGACGCCGAAGGTCATCAGGACCCCGAGGAAGACCGCCACGGCCAGGATCAGGTTCATGAACGGCCCGGCGAACATGACGATGACGCGCTTCCACGGCTTGCGCGTGTAGAACAGCCGCTTCTCGTCCCCCAGCTGGAGCTCCTCGTACGCGGCCTCGCGAGCGTCCTCGATCATGCCGCGGAACGGCGAGGTGGAACGCTTCCGCACCTTCCCGTCGTCGCCGGGCGGGAACATGCCGATCATGCGGATGTAGCCGCCGAGCGGGATGGCCTTGATGCCGTACTCGGTCTCGCCCTTGCGGCGGGAGAAGAGGGTCGGACCGAAGCCGACCATGTACTGCGGCACCCGGACGCCGAACATCTTGGCGGTGGTCAGGTGGCCCAGCTCGTGCCAGGCGATGGAGATCAGCAGGCCGATCGCGAAGACGACTATGCCGAGGATCCACATCAGGGTCGTCATGCGCGCGCCTCCACTACCGCCCGGGCCGCCAGCTCGCGGGCTCTCGCCCGCGCCCACTCCTCGGCCTCCAGGACACCGGTCAACGTCAGGTCGGTTCCGCCGGGCGAGCCGTCCGTGCGCCCGCCGGTGTGCTCCTCGACCACGGAGGCGACCGTATCGACAATTCCGGTGAAGGGCAGCCTGCCGGCGAGGAACGCGTCGACGCACTCCTCGTTGGCGGCGTTGTAGACGGCGGGGGCGGTGCCGCCGAGCGCGCCGACGTGGCAGGCGAGCGGGACGGAGGGGAAGGCGTCCTCGTCCAGCGGGAAGAAGTCCCAGGACATGGGCTGCGTCCAGTCGAACACCGGCCCGGCGTCCGGCACCCGTGCGGGCCAGCCGATGCCCAGGGCGATGGGCAGCCGCATGTCGGGCGGGCCGCACTGGGCGAGCGTGGAACCGTCGGTGAACTCCACCATCGAGTGGATGGCTGACTGCGGGTGGACGACGACCTGGATGCGGTCGAAGGGGATGTCGTACAGCAGATGGGCCTCGATGACCTCCAGGCCCTTGTTGACCAGGGTGGCCGAGTTGACGGTGATCACCGGGCCCATCGCCCAGGTGGGGTGGGCGAGGGCGTCCTCGGGGGTCACGTCCGCCAGCTCGGCCCGGGTGCGGCCGCGGAACGGACCGCCTGAGGCGGTGACCAGCAGCTTCCGCACCTCGCCGCGGGTGCCGCCCTTCAGCGCCTGGAACAGTGCCGAGTGCTCGGAGTCGACGGGGACGATCTGACCCGGGCGGGCGAGGGCCTTCACCAGCGGGCCGCCGACGATCAGCGACTCCTTGTTGGCCAGCGCCAGCACACGGCCGGCCTCGAGCGCCGCGAGAGTGGGGGCGAGACCGATGGAACCGGTGATGCCGTTGAGGACGGTGTGGCACTCGGACCCGGCCAGCTCGGTCGCCGCGTCGGGCCCGGCCAGCACCTCCGGCAGCGGTTCACCGGGGCCGAAGGCGGCGCGCAGCGCCTCGCGCAGGTCGTCGGCCCTGTCGGCGCGGGCGACGGCCACCGCGCGTACCCGCAGCCGCCGCGCCTGCTCGGCGAGCTCGGCCACGCGCCCGCCGTTGGCGGACAGCGCGGTCACCCGGAAGCGCTCCGGGTTGCTGAGCACGACGTCCACCGCCTGGGTGCCGATCGAGCCGGTCGAGCCGAGGATCACGATGTCCCGAGGGCCGCCGGACGGGGGTGGGTCGGCGGGACAGGGGGCGTGCGGGTCAGCGAGGAGGTGGTCCGTCATGGGTCCATTGTGTCTGTTCCACGGAGCGTCACGTGCAGCGGCGGGGCGGGGCCCCCTCTCCGGTGCCCCACCCCGCCGTACCGTGCCCCGGGGCGTCCCCGCCGGGCCGCGCCCGTCGTCAGCCGGTCCGCAGCTCCTCCACGGAGGTGCCGCCGCGCAGGAACGCCCATCCCACGGCGACCGCGCCCCCCGCGAGCGCCAGGGTGACCGCGCCGTACAGGCCCAGTTCGGCCCAGGGCACGGCCGCTTCGCGGACCACGTTGAAGGACGGCTCGTTGCCGAGGGCCTCGTACTCGTGGCCGTAGCCCCGGGCGAGGAGCGTTCCCACCGTCAGGGCGAGCGCCGTGGCCGGGACGAGCGGGGCGAAGGTCTGCCAGGCGACCACGCGCCGCAGCACACGCCGGGGCACCCCCGTGGCCGCCAGCGCGGCGTGCGCGCCGCGCCGGGAGACCACGCCCTCCGCGAGGGCGGCGATCAGGCCGAGTGTCGCGACGACGAGGGACAGCAGCACGGCCACCTGGACGAGGTCCATCGTGCCCAGGTAGAAGTCCGCGTCCGAGCCGCCGAGTCCGGTCGGTTCCCGCCCCGCCCGGATGTCGGAACGGCGCTGAACCTCGATCCGCGCGGCGACGAGCGCCGCGAACAGTTCCCGGACGCCCGCGGCCACCGCGCCGACCACCACACAGGTGAGGACGGCGGCGAGGGCCCGGCTGCCGCTCCACGGGTCTTCCCGGAGGCGGCGCGACGCGACCAGCGCCGCGGGCCCGCGGGCGTAGCGGTGCAGCACGCGACCTGCCGTGTGGGTGATCCACCCCGCGCCCAGGACGACGCCCAGAACGCAGCAGATCCCGCCGCCGAGCAGGGCGAACAGAGCGACGCCGACCGGTGGACCGGCGGGTCGGTCAAGAGCGAGCAGCGGCGTGAACTGGGCGAGCGTCGCCAGGGCGAGCCCGAGGGCGATCAGCGCCGCGGGCCAGGGCCGCGGCGCGCCTTTCCGGCGTGCCCGGCGGGTCACGCCCAGCGGACTGACGACGGCCCGGCGCAGCAGCACCACCGCGGTGAGGGCGGCGAGGCCCGGCAGGCCCAGGACCACCGCCCCGAAGGCCAGGGGAGACGGCAGGACGTCCGTGGGGAACGGCAGCCGCCCGTCGGGGCCCGGGTCGTGCAGCACCACGCGCAGGACGAGGAAGACACCCAGTCCGGCGACCGTGCCGGCCAGCGCGGCGAGGCCGGTCTCCGTCGCGGCGATCACCCTCGCCTGGCGGGGCGTGGCACCGGCCAGGCGTACGGCGGCGAGCCGGCGGTCGCGTGCCGGCGCGCCGATGCGGGCGCACTGGCCGAGCAGGGCCAGCACCGGCAGGGTCATCATCAGCAGCGCGAGGACGACGCCCGGCCGCAGGCCGGGCTGGCGGAGCAGTGCGCTGCTGTAGTGCTGCGCCGAGCCCGGCCGGGCGGCACCGAACGGTCCGGACGGGTCGATCGCCAGCACGGTCGCCGCACACAGCGCGGCGAGCCCTCCGAGGGCGGCGCCGAAAGCGGTCAGTGCCGCCCGCAGGGTGTCCGTGCGGGTGCCGGCGAGGGCGAGGCGGAGGAGGGCCGCGGGCTTCAACTCCCTCACGCGGCACCCCGGTTCTCCGCCGCGAAGCGGGTCGCCGCGGTGTCGAAGCCGGTGACGCCGAGGCCCGTGGAGTCGACCTCGCCGTCACGGAGCACGATCTCGCGGTCGGCGTAGCCGGCGACCCGTGGTTCGTGGGTGACCAGGACGACGGTGGTCCCCTGTTCCCGGGTGAGGCGGCTGAGCAGGCCGAGGAGTTGCTCCCCGGCCAGGGCGTCCAGCGCGCCGGTGGGCTCGTCGGCGAACAGCACCTGGGGCTCGGTGACCAGCGCACGGGCGGCCGCGCAGCGCTGCTGCTGGCCGCCGGAGGTCTCTCCGGGGAGGGAGTCGGCGACGTCGGCGACGCCGAGGCGTTCCAGCCAGGTCAGGGCGGTGGCCCGGGCCTCGCGGCGGCTCCGGCCGCCGAGCAGCAGGGGCAGCGCGACGTTCTCGGCGGCGGTCAGTTCGGCGACGAGACCACCGAACTGGAAGAGCACGCCGAACGCGGTGCGGCGCAGCCGGGAGCGGGCGTCCTCGGTGAGGTCGTCCAGCCGCCGGCCGCCGAAGTGCACCTCGCCCGCGTCGGGGGCGAGGATGCCGGCGAGGCTGTGCAGCAGCGTGGACTTGCCGGAGCCGCTGGGGCCGGTGACGGCGACGAACTCGCCGTGCGCGATGTCGAGGGTCACCCCCCGGAGCGCGGGGGTGCGTCCGTAGGACTTCTCGAGTCCGCGGGCGTGCAGGAAGGTCATGCGTGGACCTCTCGGTGCAGGTCGGCGACGCGTTCCAGAGTGGTCTGCATCCAGCGCAGGTCGGCGTCGATGTGGGCGAGGGCGAAGTCCGCGGCGACGACGTCGCCGAGCGGGGCCGCGGGGTCGGTCTTGAGTGCGGTCAGTTCGCGCAGGCGGGCGGCATGGGCCTGTCGTTGCGCGGACAGGTAGGCGCGCGCCTCGTCGGTGTCGGCGACGAGCAGGGCGACGACGACCTTGGCGAGCAGTTCGCTGCTGATGTACGGCGCGGGCGTCTCGACGTGTGCGAGCCAGCCGGTGAGTTTTTCCCGCCCGGCGGCGGTGAGGGCGAACTCGGTGCGGTCGGGGCCGCCGTCACGGCTCTGGCCGGCCTGCTCGACGAGTCCGTCCCGTTCGAGACGGCCCAGCGTGCCGTAGACCTGGCCGAAGGCGATCGGCTTCGCCTGCGGAAAGCGCTGGTCGTGCGCCTTCTTGAGGTCGTAGCCGTGCTGCGGGCCGGTGGCCAGCAGGGCGAGCAGCACGTGTGCGGCTGTGGACATGCACAGCACTATTCTCTGAGAGAATAGTGCCTGTCAAGTCACCCGTGCGCACCCGCCGGTGAGGGAACCGGGGGGCTGGTGAGGGCGTGTCAGGGGAGGCAGACGACGTTCGGTTCGGTGAGGGGAGAGTTCAGGTGGAGGTCAGGGGTACGGGTACGGGTGCGCACGCGTCACGGCGCGTCGCGCTCTCGCTGGGCGCCGGGGCGCTCGTGGCCGCGGCGGCGCCGCTGGGCGGCAGCGCGCACGCGGCACCGGCGACGGCCGACGGGGACCGACTCGCCCGGCGGCTCACGGAGCTGGAGAACCGGCACGCCGCACGGCTCGGCGTCTTCGCCCACGACACGGCCACCGGCCGGAGCGTGCAATACCGGGCGCAGGAGCGGTTCCCGATGTGCTCGGTCTTCAAGACCCTCGCCGTCGCCGCCGTGCTGCGGGACCTCGACCGGCACGGAGAGTTCCTGGCGCGGCGCGTGCGCTACGACGAGAAGACCGTCACGGACTCCGGCTACGCCCCCGTCACCGGGAAGCCGGAGCACCTCGCGCACGGCATGACGGTCGAGGAGCTGTGCGACGCGGCGATCCGGTACAGCGACAACGCCGCGGCCAACCTGCTGCTGCGCGCACTGGGCGGGCCGCGGGCCGTCACCCGCTTCTGCCGCTCCGTCGGGGACCGCGTCACCCGGCTCGACCGGTGGGAGCCGGAGCTGAACTCGGCGGAGCCCGGGCGGCGTACGGACACCACCACGCCGCGCGCCGTCGCAGGCACCTACGCGCGGCTCACCCTCGGGGACGCACTCGACCGCGGCGACCGGCGCCGGCTCACCGGGTGGCTGCTGGGCAACACCACCAGCGGCGCGAAGTTCCGGGCCGGGCTGCCCGACGGCTGGGCCGTCGCGGACAAGACCGGCGGCGGGGAGTACGGCACCAACAACGACGTGGGCCTCACCTGGCCGCCCGGCCATCCGCCGATCGTCCTGGCGGTGCTGACCACCCGCTTCACTCCGGACGCGGAACGGATCGACCCGCTCGTCGCCGAGGCCGCGTCCCTGGTCGCCGCCGAACTCGGCTGACGCGCCTGCGGGTGCAGCCGCCTCCAGCACGGCGACGGCGGGAGGACCCGATCGGGCCCTCCCGTCACAGAGCGCCGGGAGGGGCCAACCACTGGGTCGGCTGACCGGTCACCTCTGCGACGGTCTCGGTCACGGTCGTAGTGGAGCACTGTCAGACCCTGGAGTTCCGCCGTCGCCGCGATCATCAGTGGGAGGGAGGCCGCTGCGGAGCAGCGGCCTCCCTCCCCCGTGCGGAAACGTCAGCGGATGGGGCGGTGGGCGTTCTCCTTGGTGGACGGACCGGGGGTCTGGTCCGCGATCCAGGCGCCGTCGGTGGAGGCGTCGAGGACGCCCTCCTCCAGCCAGGTGTAGGAGCCGTTCATGAGGCCCTTGACCACGGTGCGGTCCAGGTCGTCGGTGTTGTGCCACAGGCGGCTGAACAGTTCCTCGACGCGGACCCGCGACTGGCGGCAGAAGGCGTCCGCGAGCTGGTGGGCGGCCTTGCCGTTGTCGTCGTCGCGGCGCATCTGCTCCGCACGGACGCAGGCGGCGCTCATCGCGAAGAGTTCGGCGCCGATGTCGACGATGCGGGCGAGGAAGTTCTGCTTGGTCTCCATCCGGCCCTGCCAGCGGGACATGGCGTAGAACGTGGACCGCGCCAGCTTGCGGGCGGTGCGCTCGACGTAGCGCAGGTGCGGGGCGAGGTTGTCGAACTCGGCGTAGGCGTTCGGCAGCTGGCCGGCGCCGGCGACCAGCTTGGGCAGCCAGCGGGCGTAGAAGCCGCCGGCCGCGAGGGCGGCCTTCCGCTTGTCGGCGAACGTGGCCTCCGGGTCGATCAGCTCGCCCGCGACGGAGAGGTGCGCGTCGACGGCCTCGCGCGCGATCAGCAGGTGCATGATCTCCGTGGAGCCCTCGAAGATCCGGTTGATGCGCATGTCGCGGAGCAGCTGCTCGGCGGGGATGCCCTTCTCGCCGCGGGCGGCGAGCGAGGCGGCGGTCTCGTAGCCGCGGCCGCCCCGGATCTGCACCAGGTCGTCGGCCATCTGCCAGGCCATCTCGCTGCCGAAAAGCTTCGCGAGGGCGGCCTCGATGCGGATGTCGTTGCGGTCCTCGTCAGCCATCTGGGAGGACAGGTCGACGACCGCCTCCAGCGCGAAGGTGGTCGCGGCCATGAACGCCATCTTGCCGCCGACGGCCTCGTGCTTGGCGACCGGCTTGCCCCACTGCACCCGGGCCTCGCTCCACTCGCGGGCGATCTTCAGGCACCATTTGCCGGCGCCCACGCAGGTCGCGGGGAGGGAGAGGCGTCCGGTGTTGAGCGTGGTCAGCGCGATCTTGAGGCCGGCGCCCTCCTTGCCGATGAGGTTGGCCTTCGGCACGCGCACCCGGTGGAAGCGGGTGACGCCGTTCTCGATGCCGCGCAGGCCCATGAACGCGTTGCGGTTCTCCACCGTGATGCCCTCGGCGTCGCCCTCGACGACGAAGGCGCTGATGCCGCCGGGGTGGCCGTCCGACTTCGGCACCCGCGCCATCACCACCAGCAGGTCGGCGACGACGCCGTTGGTGGTCCACAGCTTCACACCGTCCAGCACGTAGTGGTCGCCGTCGGGAACGGCCGTCGTGGCGAGGCGGGCCGGGTCGGAGCCGACGTCGGGTTCGGTGAGCAGGAAGGCGGAGATGTCGGTGGTGGCGCAGCGCGGCAGGAAGGTGTCCTTCTGCTCCTGCGTGCCGAACAGCTTCAGCGGCTGCGGCACGCCGATCGACTGGTGCGCGGAGAGCAGCGCGCCGACGGCCGGGCTGGCGGAACTGGCGAGGGCGAGGGCCTTGTTGTAGTAGACCTGCGACAGGCCGAGGCCGCCGTACTCGGTGCCGACCTTCATGCCGAGGGCGCCGAGCCCCTTGAGGCCGTTGATCACGTCGTCCGGGATCTGCGACTCGCGTTCGATGAGCGCGCCGTCGATGCTGGTCTCGCAGAAGGTGCGCAGCTTGGTGAGGAAGTCCTCGCCGCGCTGCACGGACTCGGGGTCGGGCGCCGGATGCGGGTGGATGAGGTCGAGCCGGAATCGGCCCAGGAAGAGTTCCTTGGCAAAGCTGGGCTTTCGCCAGTCCTGCTCCCGCGCCGCCTCGGCGACCTCTCGGGCTTCGCGTTCCGTAACGGTCATGACGCGTGCTCACCTCGCACTCTCGCACTACTGACGGGTGCTACTCGACCGTATGTACCCGGAACGGGCGATCCCTACCAGCCCTCACGCGAGCGGGCTCACCTCTCCGGTCCCCCGCCGGTACGCGCGCCTGCTCGGGGCACCACGCGGAAGTGGGTGGTCAGCCGCTCGCCGTCGTGGACGTGGTAGGCGAGCAGCGGGGGCAGCGCGTAGTCGATCGGCCCGTCCGCGTCGCCCTCCCAGGGCATCCGCAGGGTGGAGACGACGCCCGGCGCGGCGATCAGCGGGAGTCCGGCGAAGGTGGTGGCGGCCGGGGTGTGGGTGTGGCCGCAGAGCAGGGCGGCGACGTGCGCGTGGCGGGCGACGACGGCGGCGAGGCGTTCCTCCCCGAACTGGCGGATCGGGTCGACGTACTGGCCGTGCAGCGGCACCGGCGGGTGGTGGAAGCACACGAACGCCGGGAGGTCGTGCGGCCCGGCCGCCAGTTCGGCGTCGAGCCAGGCGAGGGTGGCGTCGTCCAGGTGGCCGTCACCGCGGCCGGGGATGCTGGAGTCGCACATCAGGAAGGTCGCGCCGGGCAGCCGGTGGACCTGGTTCACCGGCGCGTCGTCGGCGGGGTCGCCGCCGAGCAGGGCCGCGCGGTACGGCCCGCGGGCGTCGTGGTTGCCGGGGCAGTGCAGCAGCGGTGCGTGCCGGGAACGGGCGAGCAGCCCCGCCGCCTCGGCGTACTCCTCCTCGGTGCCGTGATCGGTCAGGTCGCCGGTGACCAGGACGGCGTCGAGGTCGCCGGGCAGCGCGTCCAGGTGGCCCAGTACCCGCTCGGTGCGCTCCCGGGCGCGGGCGCCGGCGTCGCCCCGGTCGTGGCCGAGGTGGATGTCGCTGAGCTGGGCGAAGACGAACATCGCCGATCCCTTCGTCGCCGCGGCGTGCGCGGCCGGGCGCCGTGGACGGGCCGGGCCCGCCGTGTGAGCGGTACCGGGACAGCCTGTCACCCGCCACCCGGCCCCCGTGGACGGGCCCGCACGGGCCGGGCAGCCGCGCCACGCCCGGCGCGGCTGGCCCGCACCGCCCCGGATCATGCGCCGGGGAGGGCAGGTTCAGCGCTTCGGGGGATCTTCGCCCCGGCCCTCTTCAGCCGCCCGGCCGCGGTCCGCATGCTCGGGCGATGTGACGACACCGACGTGGACGTGGATACCGAAGACGGCTGCTGCCGCGGTGTGCGCGGTCGCCGCCCTCGCCCTGCCGCCCTCCACCGCCTCGGCCGACCCGCTGCCCGTGCCGTCGGTGCGGGTACGCATCGACCCCACCGCGGGCGTCGAGGTGGACGTGCGCGGCCCCGGGGTGGACGTGGGGACGACCGTACGGCCGCCCGCGGCGGGCGGCTGCGGGAGCGTGGAGGCGGGCGCGGCACCGCCCGGCGTGCAGGTGCGGGTGTCCGGGCCGGGGTGTGCTCCACCGCCACCGCCGCCACCACCGCCGCCGCCACCCGCGCCTGCGCCCGTGCCGGAGCCGGAGCCGGTGGTGCGGGAGCCCGAGCCGACGCCCCCGCCCCCGCCACCTCCACCTCCCAGACCGACACCGCCCCCGTCGCCCACGCCGGAACCGAGCCGTACACCCGACCCGCCGCTCGCCGGGGCCGCGCGGGCGACGGCGCCGCGCCAGGAGCCGTCCGGGGAGATGTCGATGGTGACCCGCACACTGCTGATCATCGCGCCGGCCGTGCTGGCCGCGGCCGCGCTCCGTCCCCGCTCGTCCGCGTCCTCCCGCTAGGAGCCCTTCGTGTCGCAGTGGTTGATCCTGCTCGTCTGCCTGGTGGTCGCGTGTGCGGCGGTCATCGGCGTGGTGTTCCTCCGGCAGCGCCGGGCGGGCGAGGAAGACGACCCGTCCGAGACCCCGGACGTGATCGAGTACATGACGATGATGATCGGGGTGGTGTACGCGATCGTGCTGGGCCTGGCGATCGCCGGCGTGTGGGAGGCGCGCAACGCGGCCGACGAGACCGTGCAGCGGGAGGCGCAGGCGCTGCACGAGATACACGAACGTGTCCAGGTCTATCCCTCCGACGAGCGCGGCCGGATTCGCGCGGACGTGGCGGCGTACGTGCGCCACACCGTCGGCCCCGAGTGGACGCACATGACGGCCCAGGGCGAACTCACCGCCCGCGGCGACCGGTTGCTGAGCGCGCTGCGCCGCGACGTGCAGGCCGTGCGCCCCGAGAGCACACAGGCCGTGCAGGCGTACCAGGGGGTCGTCGATCAGGTCGCGGTGGTGGACGCGGCCCGGGTGCAGCGGGAGGCGCAGGCGGCGCCGACCATGCCGAGTGTGGTGTGGTTCGGGCTGATCGGCGGCGGGGTGCTGACCGTGGGGATGGTCTTCGCCCTGCAGATCCAGCGCTCACGGCGGGAGATGATGCTGGCGGGCCTGTTCAGCGCGCTGGTCGTCTTCCTGATCTTCCTGGTCTGGCACTTCGACTCCCCCTTCACCCGGGGGCTGAGCGAGCCGACCGAGGCGTACACGGCGCTGTTCCCGCGGGCCGCGCCCGACTAGCGAGGGCGGGGCCGGGGTGTTCCCCCGGCCCCGCCCTCAAGGGGTGCTGCGGCCGTCAGAGCTCCAGGCCGGTGAGCACCATGACCCGCTCGTAGGTGTAGTCGTCCATGGCGTACTGCACGCCCTCGCGGCCCACGCCGGACTGCTTGGTCCCGCCGTACGGCATCTGGTCCGCGCGGTAGGAGGGCACGTCGCCGATGATCACACCGCCGACCTCCAGCGCACGGTGCGCGCGGAACGCCGTCTGCACGTCGTGCGTGAACACGCCCGCCTGGAGGCCGTAGATCGAGTCGTTGGCGGCCTCGTACGCCTCCCGCTCGCCGTCGACCCGCGTAAGGGTGAGGACGGGGCCGAAGACCTCCTCGCAGCCGATCTGGGTGTCCCGGGGGACGTCCTCCAGCACGGTCGGAGCGTAGGAGGCGCCGTCACGCTTGCCGCCGGTGAGCAGGGTGGCCCCGGCGGTGATGGCCTCCTCGACCCAGGACTCGATGCGCTTCGCGGCGTCCTCGCTGATCTGCGGACCGACCTCGGTGGCGGGGTCGGTCGGGTCGCCGGTCACCTGCGCCTCGACGGCCGCGACGACCCGCGGCACCAGACGGTCGTACACCGAGGTGTCGGCGATGACGCGCTGCACGGAGATGCAGGACTGGCCGCCCTGGTAGTTGGAGAACATCGCGATGCGCTGCGCGGCGTGGTCCAGGTCGGCGTCCGAGGAGTAGTCGGACAGCACGAGCGCCGCGCCCTGGCCGCCGAGTTCGAGGGTGAGGTGCTTGCGCGGCACGGCGTCGACCAGGGACCAGCCGACGGGGCCGGAGCCGGTGAAGGAGATGACCGGCAGCCGCTCGTCCCGCACCAGGGCGGGCATCCGGTCGTTGGGGACGGGCAGCACGCTCCAGGAACCGGCGGGCAGGTCGGTCTCGGCGAGCAGTTCGCCGATGAGCAGACCCGACAGCGGCGTGGCCGGAGCGGGCTTGAGGATGATCGGCGTGCCGACGGCGATGGCCGGGGCGACCTTGTGGGCGCACAGGTTCAGCGGGAAGTTGAACGGCGCGATGCCCAGGACCGGACCGCGCGGGAAGCGGCGGGTCAGCCCGAGGCGGCCCTGCCCGCCCGCGTCGGAGTCGAGGCGCTGCGCGGTGCCGCCGTTGAAACGCCGGGCCTCTTCGGCGGCCCAGCGGAAGACGGAGATGCAGCGGCCGACCTCGCCCCGGGCCCAGCGCAGCGGCTTGCCGTTCTCGGCCGTGATCAGTTCGGCGATCTCGTCGGCGCGCTCGGTGACGCGGCGGCAGATGTGGTCGAGAGCGGCGGCACGCACGTGGGCCGGGGTGGCGGCGAACTCGTCCGCGACCGCGGTGGCTGCAGCGACGGCCTCCTCCACCTGGGCCTCGGTGGGGACGCTCACGGTGCCGACATGGCGGCCGTCCCAGGGGGAGGCGACGTCGAAGGTCTCCTCGCCGGTGGCCTGTCGGCCGGCGAGCCAGAACGCATGGGTGGCGGCTTCCTTGACTGGCACAGTGAATCCCGGCCCTTCCGAAATGGTGGGGATGGTGCGTTTGCTCTGGGCGACACGTTAGGCGGAGGACGCCGCGAGGGTGATTGTCCGACGCGGCCACATCGCGCACGGCCATGCGCCGTATTGGCGCGCGGCGCGGGAGCGGGCGCGCGGCGGTCGGCGCGCGGCGGTCGGCGGTCGGCGCGGGAGTGCGGGCCCGCTGCGGGAGTGCGGGCCCGCTGCGGGCGACGCCGGGAGACGACCCGCGCACGCGCCCGGATCGGCGCACGGCCCTGGCCGGCAACCGTGCGGAGTCTCGCCGCCTGGCCCGGTGCAGGCTCCCGCGAAGACGCGGCCGGGCGGGAGGGCTCCGCCCCCCCGTCGTCCGGCGGCGGCACGCGAGGCGTGCGGAAGTCGGGGCGGGCCGTTCCGCGTGAGGCGTGCGCGGGCCCACGTCCGCGTGCGCGCGGGCCGGGGACGTGACACCCGGTGCGAGACGTCCGCCCCGCGGCGGTCGCGAGGGCCTCGGTGCCCGGCGGAGCAGCCCGCTCAGGCGGTGACCTTGAGGGCGAGCCAGAGCTCCATGCGCACGTCGGGGTCGTCGAGTGAGCGGCCGAGGATCTCCTCGACGCGGCGCATGCGGTAGCGGAGGGTGTGGCGGTGCACGCCCAGGTCCGCGGCCGCGGCGTCCCACTGGCCGTGCCGGGAGAGCCAGGCGCGCAGCGAGGCGACCAGGTCGCCCCGGCCGTGGGCGTCGTGTTCGTACAGCTTGCGCAGCAGGCCGTCCGCGAAGGCCCGCACGGCGTCGTCGGCGAGCAGCGGCAGCACGGACCCGGCGGCCACGTCCTCGTGCTCCACCAGGACCGAGCCGCGGCGGCGGGCCACCGACAGCGCCTGGTCGGCCTGCTTGAACGCGACCCCGGTGCCGGCGAGTCCGGCGGGCGCCGAGACGCCGATGACCGGCGGGTCGTCCCAGCGGTCGCCCTCCGCGTCGGCCCGGCCGAACCGCTCGGCGCGGTCCGCGGCGGCCCGGGCCGCGTAGCGGGCGCACGCCGTGGCGGCGGCGCCTCCGTCGGAGGCGAGGACGACGAGCCGTTCGCCGTCCGGCACGACCAGGACGGCTTCGCCACTGCGGGCCGCCGCGGTCTCGATCGCGTCGGCGAGGTCGTCGAGCAGGCCGTTCTCCGGTGCCGACAGCGCGCCTGCGACCAGGCCGTCGGGCCGGCCGGCGCGGGCGGCGGCGGGCAGGTCCGGTTCGGGGCCGGCGACCGGGGCACCGGACGGGGTGATGGCCTGCGGCGCCGGTCTCCCGGCCTCGCCCCCGGCGGCGGCACGCGCGGTCGCCGCCCGGCGCCGGGACGCCGGCCCGGCCGCCGGTTCGGCGACGATGACCCGCATCGGCGCGTCCAGCAGGCTCCCGTAGAGCCGTCCGGCGACGGCTCGTGCATGTCCGGCCTCGCCCGAGAGCAACATGCGCAGCACCGCCGCGCCCAGTCGCTGCTCGGCCTCCTGGAGGGCGCGCGAGCGTTCCGTGGTGAGGGTGAGGAGCGCGACCGCGGAGTGCACGGCGTAGCGCTCGGCGGTGCCGGGCGGGGCGGCGGTGCCGACGGCCAGCACGGCCTTGGCGCGGCGCCCGGTGCCGACCGACTGGAGTTCCACCCGGTCGTCGCCGGCCTCCGGCTCGCTGACCACGGCGCTGGCGGGCGCCGGCCGGTCGCGGAGCCGTTCGGCGTCGGCGGCGTACCGGGCGGCGCGGCGGGCCGCCCACGCGGGCGCGGTGGCGACGACGGCGCCCGTCACGTCGTAGAGCGCGGCCCAGCCGTCGACGTGGGTGGCGAGCCGCCCGAGCAGCGCGGTGGGGCCCTCCTGGGAGAGCGCCGCGGTGGTCAGGTCGCGCTGTGCGTCGAAGCCCGCGGTGACCGCCTGGTACTGGTCGGCGGCGATGGCCGCGGAGACGAACTTGCTGATCGCGATGAACGGGGTGCGCCGCGGCACCTCCAGCAGCGGCATGTCCGCGTCTCGGGCCGCCTCGACCAGGGCGTCGGGCACCTTCTCGTAGTTGACCCCGGCCGCGAAGCCCAGCCCCACGACGCCCCGGCCGGCCAGCAGCCGCACGTAGCCGCGCATCGCCCCGGGATCCTCGGCGTCGAGTTTCAGCGCGGTGATCAGCAGGAGTTCCCCGCCGTCCAGATACGGCGTCGGGTCGGCCAGCTCGCTGGCGTGCGCCCAGCGCACGGGGGTGTCCAGCCGGTCGTGCCCCGCGAGCACGGACAACCGGAGTGCGGAGTGCTGCACGAGCGCGGCGAGAGTGGGTGGCATAACGCCCTCACCGTACCGCCGCGGGACCCGCCGCGGCCCTGGTCCGGGCTATTCGCCGAGCCTCGCGAGCACCGGGGGCGTGCGCCTGCCGCGGACGGTGGTGAAGGAGACCACGGCCTGGCCGGGCTCGAGCTCGTTGGCCAGGTCGGACGCGGACCAGCGCTGGCGCTGCACGGTCCGCACGGTGACCGACTCGGCGGTCACGTGGCGGCCGGTCACCATGCGCCGGATGCCGTGCATCAGCTTGGTCAGCGGCTCGTCGGAGACGAGCTGGCGGTTGGTGACGTCCCGGGTCTGCACCCACTCGGTGCCCCAGACCTCGGCGAACCGTTCCGCGTCCCAGGGCGTGACGCCCGCGCAGACCACGCGGCAGCCCACCGCGCCGAGCAGCGGCCCGCGCAGCGGCTCCGGCACGTCGTCCAGTGCCCGGAGGGTGAGCAGCACCCCGGCGTGGCCGCTGCGCAGCCGCTGGAGCCCGCGGAGTGCCTGCGGGGTGACGGTGCGGTCGGCGTCGTCCAGCACCAGGCAGGCGAAGAGCGACTGGTCGTCGCGGGCGAGCGCGGCGTCGGTGAACTGCGCGAGGACCAGCCGGGCGAGGATCCGGGAGGCTTCGGCGTGGCCGCGCTCGGGGAGGTCGATGCGCACCCGCAGCGGGTGTTCGAGGGCACGCAGCGAGAACGGCCGGTGGTCGCCGCCCGCGGCACCGCGGGCGAGGCCGGGGGGTGCGAAGAAGTCGGCGAAGGCGGGCCGGTCGAGCAGCGCGACGCGGTCGGCGAGCAGGGTGCCGGTGTCGCCGGGGCGGCCGAGCTGCCGCTCGTAGGCGTCGAGTTCACGCAGGTGCGCGCGGTGGCCGGGCCGGGCGGGGTCGCGGCCCAGCGCCTCGCGGAGTGCGGCGAGGGGTGCGGGGACGCCGTCGAGGAGTTCCCGGAGTTCGGGCACGGCGGGGAAGCGGCCGTGGGCCGTCCGGAAGGGGCCGAGGAGCTGGGCGAGCGTCGTCGCGGCGCGGCGGCTGTCGCCCCCGGGCAGTCCGTCGGCGAGGTCGCCGACCAGCGCCTCGGCGAGGAGGGCGGCGGCCTCGTCCGGGTCGTCGGTGCCGCCGTAGAGGTCGAGGTCGTAGGCGGATTCCGGACGGCCGGGCCGCACCACGACGTCGAAGGCGTCGTCCGGGGCGGGCTTCGTGCCGGAGGAGGTGACGGCGACGACGGCGGCCTGCCCGGCGAGCGCCTGGAGGCACAGCGATTCCACGACGGGCCGCACCAGGCGGGTCGTCTTGCCGGCCCCGGAAGGGCCGACGGCCAGCGCGGACGTGCCCAGCAGGGCGGGTTCGAGCGCCAGACCGGCGCCGCGGTAGTCCTGCGGATTGCGGTCGTCGGCGGCGGCGGTGCCGATCCGGACCTGACTCAGGGACAGGTCGTGCCGGGCAGCGCGCGACGGCAGGTCGCGCGCTCCGGAGGGGTGGGTGCAGGCGGCGGCACCGTCCCGCAGGACCGCCTCGGTGAACTGCGGGAGTCCGACGGGCCGGGACCGCACGGACTGCCAGGCCCGCTCGATGCGGGCGTGGTCGACGTCGCTCATCCGGCCGGCGAGCACTTCGGCGGTCAGCCGCTCGGCGGCCTGCTCGGAGCCGCCGCCCGCGCGGCGGAGCTGCGGCCACACGACCGGGTCCTCGCCCGGCGGCGGGGGCGCGGCGGCGCGGCGGGACGTACGGGAGCGGCCCTTCAGGCGCGCCGCGGCCCGGCGCCCCACCTCGTCCCAGTGGCCGAGGCGGCCGAAGACGGCGGCCAGCCCGGCGAGGACCAGGCCGTAGTAGAGGTAGGTGGCCATGACCAGGGGCACGGTGCCGCGCCAGGCGTCCGGGGTGAGGACGTACAGCGGCCAGAGCCAGTAGTCGCCGAGATAGCCGTTCCACAGCAGGGACCAGACGAGCCAGCCGATCAGGAACGAGAGCACGGCCCCGCTGGCGAGCTGCCGCGCCGGGGTGCGGTCGGGGTCGGCGGCCGGGAGGGGGTCGTGGCCGCAGCGCCAGATGCCGGGTTCGGCCTCCGGCCGCGGGGTGCGGAGCCAGTCCGCGAGCGGGGGCGCGCCGCGCGGAGCGGCCGACGGGAGGGGGGGCGCGGACGGCTGCGGGGGCACGTGGGGGGTGGTGGTGCCGTTCTCCACGTGCTCGACGCCTCTCGTGCCGTGGCTCCGTGCGGAGGGCCCGGTGTCCATCGTGTGCTGCACCCCTGCCTTTGCGCTGCGCGCGGCTGTGCGCGTGCCGTGTGTGGGCTCCCAATTTAGTGCGGGGTGCGACGAGTTGCCCCACGGTGCTCTTCCCCACCCGCGCCCCGTCCCGAAACCGGGGCTCCACCCGGGGTCCGGGGCCCCGCCGCGCCCGACCCCGCTGGGCGGGCCGGGCGCGGCGGGAAGGCTCCGTGGTGGCCAAGAGGAGGACGCGACTACTCCGTGGCGGTGCATGTCTCGGCCCCGGCCCAGGACCTAGCCTGCGGGTGACGCACACCACTTCCTCCTGAGGAGACCGCTATGACCACGATGACCGATCCGCACGGCGGCACCGCTCTCCCCCAGGAGCGCCGCCTGGTGACCGCCGTGCCCGGGCCCAAGTCGCAGGAGCTGATGGCCCGCAAGCAGGCGACCGTGGCGGACGGCGTCGGCACCGTGATGCCGGTGTTCGCCAAGCGAGCGGGCGGCGGCGTACTGGAGGACGTCGACGGGAACTCCTTCATCGACTTCGGCTCGGGCATCGCCGTCACCTCGGTGGGCAACAGCGCCGCCGAGGTGGTGCGCAGGGCGACGGCTCAGCTGGAGGCGTTCACCCACACCTGCGTGATGGTGACGCCGTACGAGCCGTACGTGGAGGTGTGCGAGCAGCTCGCGGAGCTGACGCCGGGCGACCACGCCAAGAAGTCCGCGCTCTTCAACTCGGGCGCCGAGGCCGTGGAGAACGCGGTCAAGATCGCCCGGGTGCACACCAAGCGGCACGCGGTCGTCGTCTTCGAGCACGGCTACCACGGCCGCACGAACCTCACGATGGCGCTGACCTCGAAGAACATGCCGTACAAGCACGGCTTCGGCCCGTTCGCGCCGGAGGTCTACCGGGTGCCGGTGGCGTACCCGTTCCGCTGGCTGACCGGCCCGGAGAACTGCGCCGAGGAGGCCGCGGCACAGGCCATCAGCCAGATCGAGAAGCAGGTCGGCGCCGAGAACGTCGCGGCGGTCATCATCGAACCGCTGCTGGGCGAGGGCGGGTTCATCGAGCCGGCGAAGGGCTTCCTGCCCCGCATCGCGCGGTTCGCGAAGGACAACGGCATCGTGTTCGTCGCGGACGAGATCCAGTCCGGCTTCTGCCGCACCGGTCACTGGTTCGCCTGCGAGGACGAGGGCGTGGTGCCGGACCTGATCACCACCGCGAAGGGCATCGCGGGTGGCCTGCCGCTCGCGGCCGTGACCGGCCGGGCCGAGATCATGGACGCCGCCCACGCGGGCGGCCTGGGCGGCACCTACGGCGGCAACCCGGTGGCCTGCGCCGCCGCGCTCGGCTCGATCCACACCATGCGCGAGATGGACCTGGCGTCCCGGGCACGCCGGATCGAGGACGTGATGAAGCCCCGGCTGCAGAAGCTGGCCGAGCAGCACGGCGTGATCGGCGAGGTCCGGGGCCGCGGCGCGATGCTGGCGATCGAGCTTGTCCAGCCGGGCACCAAGGACCCGAACCCGGAGGCGACGGCTGCCCTGGCGAAGGCCTGCCACCAGGAGGGCCTGCTGGTGCTGACCACCGGCACCTACGGCAACGTGATGCGGTTCCTGCCACCGCTGGTCATCGGCGAGGACCTGCTGAACGAAGGGCTGGACATCCTCGAGGGCGCGCTCGCCTCGCTCTGACCCCTGTCGCGCCGCGGATTTGCGCGGGCCCGGCACCCCGCCCGGACTCGGAGCCGTTCGCCGCGGTGCCCGTGACACGCCTCACGGGCACCGCGGCACCACAGCGGTCACCTGCGACGCTGAGCAGGTGACGCAGCACGTGAAGAATGTGTGCGAGCACCATGCCGGGTCCGTGAGGCGCCTGTCCGGCGTGGTCCGCCTGACGTACGGTTTCAGCAGATGAAAGCCGTGCCGCTTTTTCCCCGAAGCCGGCTCGGTCGTGCCCTCGCGCACACTCCTCACAGATCGGACGCCCGCACGCCCCACACCCCCCGGGGCGGGCGGAGGTCCGGTCCTTGCGGCCGCCCCGGAACTCTCCCCCCTGTTCCGGGGCGGCCGACTGTCGTGTATGCGCTCGTCATCGGCGCTCTCCTCACGGTCTTCGCCGTGATCAGCTGGCAGGTGGCGGTCGCCGGACCGCTGCTGGCCGCCGACCTCGCGGTGCGCGACGCGGCAGCCGGCCCGGCCTCCGGGAACGGGACCCTGCAGGCCCTCGCGGAGGCGGGCGCGGACCTGGGCGGGGGCGGGGCCGCGGGTGCCGTGCTGGCCGTCGGCGCCTCAGCTGCCGCCCGGCGCGCACGTTCCTGGCGACCGCTGCTGCTCGCCGCCCTCGCCGTCGTGGCGGTGCCCGCGGTGGTGCTGCCGCTCAAGGAGGCGTTCGGCCGTCTCGGCCCGGACGGGCTCCCGCTGTACGGCTACGCCGGCTACTACCCGTCCGGCCACACCCTGACGGCGGTCGTCGCGTACGGGACGACCGCGCTGCTGTGCGCGCACCGCTTCCCGGTGGCCGGGCCGGTGGCGGCGACGCTGCTCAGCCTGTGCACGGGGCTGGGCCTGGTGCTGCGCGGCTACCACTGGGCCACCGACGTGGTGGCGAGCGTGGCGCTCGGCGGGATCGTGCTGTGCCTCCTGGCCGCCCTCCCCGGACGCACCCCGCGGGGGGCCGGGCCCGGCTCCTCCCGTCCCGCACCGCCGGGCACGCGGGCCGCGCCCGGCCCGGAGCAGGCCGGGCGCGGGGCGGTCAACGGCCGCTGAGGGAGACGACGGAGGCGGCGGGGACGCGGAGCGCGTCCTGGTAGTCGCCGCCGTACGTGCCGCCGGTGCCGCTCTCGGCGTTCTCGGACAGCACGATCCCCACGATCAGGGCGGCCGCGACCAGCACCGACAACACGGTGCCGACGATGCCCATGACGAAGCCGCTGGTGGCGTGGCTGCGTCCGCCGCCCTCGCCGCGGTCGGCCTTGCGACGGGCGCTCACCCCCAGGCCGAGTGCGACGGGGGCGACGAAGATCCCGAGGAACGCCCCCCAGCAGGTGACGACGAGGATCAGTCCGACGATGCCCAGCACCATGGAGGCGGTGGCCGTGCCCTGCGGGAGGGGCGGGCCGCCCCAGCCGGGGCCGGGCTGTCCGTAGCCGCCGTGCCCACCGTAGGGAGAGCCGTAGGGATGGCCATGACCGTGGGGAGGGCCGTAGCCGGGAGGGTGGTCCTGCGGACCGTATCCCGCGGCACCGTAGGCCGGGGCGGGCTGCGGCCCTCCGGGCGCGGTCGGCGGCGGTCCCACGGGCGAACCCGGGGAGGTGGGTGCGTCCCCCCACGAGGCGCCGGACGCACCCTTGCTCAGCGGGTCTCCCGACGGGGCCTGCCAGGCCCCTCCCCCGTTTTCCGCGGGCCATCCGGAGTGCCCGGCCTGTCCGCTGTCTGTCCCCATGTCCCCTCCTTGCCACTCGTATCGTCATGCTATGCGTCCGCAGGGAGTCTCCGGCACGCCTACCATGCACGCGACACCTATCCCGGAGGCTTTCCGTTGTCCGACCTCACCGCCTTCATCGCCGGGCTCCCCAAGGCCGAGCTGCACGTGCACCACGTGGGGTCCGCGTCGCCCCGCATCGTCGCCGAACTCGCGGCGCGGCACCCGGACTCGCCCGTGCCGAAGGACCCGGCCGCTCTCGCGGAGTACTTCACCTTCCGCGACTTCGCCCACTTCATCGAGCTGTATCTGTCCGTCGTCGACCTGATCCGGGACGCGGAGGACGTGCGGCTGCTGACGTACGAGGTCGCGCGGGAGATGGCGCGCCAGCAGGTCCGGTACGCAGAGCTCACGGTGACCCCGTACAGCTCCACGAACCGCGGGATCCCGGACAAGGCGTTCGTCGAGGCCATCGAGGACGCGCGACGCGCGGCCGAGCGCGATCTCGGCGTGGCGCTGCGCTGGTGCTTCGACATCCCCGGAGAGGCGGGCCTGCCGGCCGCCGAGGAGACCGCCCGGATCGCCACGGACACGTCGCTGGGCGCCGACGGCCTGGTCTCCTTCGGCCTCGGCGGCCCGGAGGTCGGCGTGCCCCGGCCGCAGTTCAAGCCCTACTTCGACCGTGCCCTCGCGGCCGGTCTGCGCAGCGTGCCGCACGCGGGCGAGACGACCGGCCCGGAGACGGTGTGGGACGCGCTGACCTCGCTGCGCGCCGAACGCATCGGCCACGGCACCAGCAGCGTGCGGGACCCGGAACTGCTCGCGCACCTGGCGGAGCACCGCATTCCGCTGGAGGTCTGCCCGACGTCCAACATCGCCACCCGCGCCGTGGAGAACCTGGAGGAGCACCCGATCGCGGAGATGGTGCGGGCCGGCGTCCTGGTGACCGTGAACAGCGACGACCCGCCGATGTTCGGCACCGACCTGAACACCGAGTACGCCATCGCGGCGCGCCTGCTGGGGCTGGACGCGGGCGGAGTGGCCGACCTGGCGAAGAACGCCGTGCGGGCGTCGTTCCTCGACGATGCCGGGCAGCGGCGCCTCTGCGGCGAGATCGACGCCCACCTGGCGTCGTGGCGCAGCGGCGCGAGCGGCGCGGAACGGGCCTGACCGGGAAGGGGGAGCGGCCTACGGGCGGGCCGCGCCGCGCGTGAGCCGCTCCGCCTCGTCCCTCGACACGTCGCTGTACGCCCCGCAGTAGGTGCACTGCATCCCGTACTTCGCGGGACCGACCGGGAACAGCGGAACGAAGAACAGGGAGAACCTGCGCACGCGCCGGCGCAGCGGGTGGGCGGCGGTGTTGCCGCAGACGTGGCAGAGCAGGCTGAGCACCGCCAGCTGGTAGGTCTTGGACGAGATTCCGAAGATGATCACAGCGGGTGGCGCCTCTCCAGACGGGTGGGGCGTCCCCGGAGACGTCGGCCCGGGGAGGAATCCTGCTCCCCGGGTTCCCGCCGCCCCGCAGGCTCACTCCTTCACGCGCAGCGCGGGGTGTCCCGGGTGAGTATCCGCCCCGCGAAGAAGGCAGGGCTGCGGGGCCGCATGATCAGCATGAGCAGCGCCCCGAGCAGCAGGGTGCCGACGCCGATGACGAAGACGCTGCCGACCCCCGCCACGGAACTGCCGGACCCGTAGGCCGGATCCCACATGTCGACCAGCGTCTTGGCGAACACCCCGGTGAGCAGCAGCGCGCCGAGCAGAGGGAGGATCCCCTTGGTGAGCGCGTCGCGCACGGAGCGGGTGAGTTCGTTGCGGAAGTACCAGACGCAGGCGTAGGCGGTCAGGGCGTAGTAGAAGCAGATCATCAGGCCGAGCGCGTAGATGGTGTCGACCAGCACGTTCTCGCTGATCAGCGCCATGACGGTGTAGAACGCGCTGGTGGCGGCGCCCGCGACGACGGTGGCGCGGCCCGGCGTGCGGAAGCGGGGGCTGATGTGGGCCAGGGAGGCGGGCAGCGCCTGGTAGACACCCATGGCCAGCATGGTGCGGGCGGCCGGCAGGAAGGTGGTCTGCAGGCTGGCGGCGGCGCTGGCGAGCACGGCGAGGAACAGCAGCACGCCGAGCGGGCCCATCACCGGCTCCGCGAGGGCGGCGAAGACGTGCCCGAGGTGTCGGGGTTGCCGAGCCCGAGGCCCTCGGTGCCGGTACCGGCGAAGAGCAGGGCGGCCACCGCGGTCAGCACGTACGAGGCCACCAGCACGACCATGGCGATGAGCGCCGCCCGGCCGGGGGTCCGGTCGCTCCCCTCGGTCTCCTCGTTGACGGTCAGACAGGCGTCCCACCCCCAGTAGATGAAGATCGACAGGGACAGCCCGGCCGTGAAGGCGCCGAAGGAGGAGACGGAGAACGGGTCCATCCAGGCCCAGGAGAAGTCCGGCGCGTCCACCCCGGACTTCTCGCCCGCCTTGCCCAGCGCCATGGCGACGAAGCCGACCAGCACCACCATCTGGAGGCCGACCAGGGCGTACTGGAACCACTTGGTCGCCGTCATGCCGCGGTAGCTGATCACGGTGGCCACGGCCACGAACGCCAGCACGGTGAGCACGTGGACCTCCGTGCGGGCGCCGAAGTCCACCACCGCCCGGCTGCCGAGCACCTCGCCGACGAGCAGGTAGAGGAACTCGGCGGCGACGCCGGCGAGGTTGGACAGCACGATGACGGTGGCCACCACCAGTCCCCAGCCGCACATCCACCCGGTGCGCGGACCGAGGGCCTTGACCGTCCAGGTGAACGAGGTGCCGCAGTCCGGCACGACCCGGTTGAGCTCCCGGTAGGCGAACGCGACCAGCAGCATGGGGAGGAAGCCGGCGAGGAACACCACGGGCATCTGGAGGCCGACCTCACCGACCGTCGGGCCGAGGGTGCTGGTGAGGCAGTAGACGGGGGCGACCGTGGAGAGGCCGATGACGGCGCTGCCGAAGAGGCCGACCGAGTTGCGCCGCAGGCCCTTGGACCGTACGTCGTCGGGTCCCGGGGCGGGGGTCGGGGCACCCGTGCGGTCGGCGCCCGGGGTGGTGGAGTCGTCGAGAAGTGAGGCCATGCGCGGGAGGCTGGAGCGTGCGTTTTCCGTATCGCGGATCTCTGCAGCGCACACGAATCGCCTTCACTTGCCAGGCGGAGAGCCTTTCACGTCTGCACATCGTCGGCCATGCGCGCAGCGGGCCTTTCACACCCCACCCCGGTGCCGGTTCTCCGGCGGGTGCGGAAACCGCAGCGTGTCCGCTTTGCCCGGCGGGAAAACTTTCCGCCGCGGACGCCGGAACCCCCCGGACGCCTCGGGCGCCGGGGGGTTCCGCTCGTGTCCTCGCGAGTCCGCGACGGACCTCAGAGAGCCGTCATGACGTGCTTGACACGGGTGTAGTCGTCGAAGCCGTAGGCGGACAGGTCCTTGCCGTAGCCGGACTTCTTGAAGCCGCCGTGCGGCATCTCGGCGACCAGCGGGATGTGGGTGTTGATCCACACGCAGCCGAAGTCGAGGGCCTTCGACATCCGCATGGCGCGTCCGTGGTCCTTGGTCCACACCGAGGACGCCAGGGCGTACTCCACGTCGTTGGACCACTTCACCGCCTGCTCCTCGTCGGAGAAGGACTGCACGGTGATGACCGGGCCGAACACCTCGTTCTGGATGATCTCGTCCTCCTGCCGGAGACCGGAGACCACCGTCGGGGCGTAGAAGTAGCCGTTCTCGCCGACGCGTTCGCCGCCCGACTCGACCTTGGCGTGGGCGGGCAGGCGGTCGATGAAGCCGGTGACCTTCTCCAGGTGGGTGGCGTTGTTGAGCGGGCCGTAGAAGCAGTCCTCGTCGCTCAGGTCGCCGGTCTTCACCTCGGAGGCGGCCTTGGCGAGGGCGGCGACGAACTCGTCGTGCACGTTCTCGTGGACGAGGACGCGCGTCGCGGCGGTGCAGTCCTGGCCGGCGTTGAAGAAGCCGCCGTCCCGGATGCCCTCGACGGCCGCGGGGATGTCGGCGTCGTCGAAGACGACGACCGGCGCCTTGCCGCCCAGCTCCAGGTGGACCCGCTTGAGGTCCTTGGCGGCGCTGCCGGCGACCTCCATGCCGGCCCGGACGGAGCCGGTGATCGAGGCCATGGCGGGCACGGAGTGCTCGACCATGAGGCGGCCGGTGTCCCGGTCGCCGCACACGACGTTGAAGATGCCACGCGGCAGGTCCAGCTCGGCCAGCACCCCGCCGATGACCTCGGCCATGAAGACCGTGGACGCGGGAGTGGTGTCCGAGGGCTTGAGGACGACCGTGTTGCCCGCGGCGAGCGCCGGGGCGAACTTCCACACGGCCATCATCATCGGGTAGTTCCAGGGAGCCACCTGAGCGCAGACACCGACCGGCTCCCGGCGTACGAAGGAGGTCAGGCCCTCCATGTACTCGCCGGCCGCCTTGCCCTCCAGCATGCGGGCGGCGCCGGCGAAGAAGCGGATCTGGTCGAGCATCATCGGCAGTTCCTCCTGCCGGGTCAGCTCCAGCGGCTTGCCGGTGTTCTCGCACTCGGCGGCCAGCAGTTCGTCCTGCCGCGCCTCGAGGGCGTCGGCGATCTTGAGGATCGCCCGCTGGCGGGTCCCGGGGGTCGCGTCGCGCCAGGCCGGGAAGGCGGCCTCGGCGGCGGCCATGGCGGCGTCGACGTCCGCGGCGGCCGAGAGCGGCGCCGTCGCGTACGCCGCGCCCTTGGCCGGGTCGATCACCTCGGTGGTGCGCCCGTCCGCGGCGTCCCGGAACTCTCCGTCGATGTAGTTGCGCAGGCGACGCAGCTCGGCGTTCACTTCGCACCCCTCCAGTTCAGCTTGTCCATTGGGTGAGACATCCAGCCTAACCACGGGAATGACGCTTTCGATATACCCGCCACCCCGCGACTGCGGATTCAGTGGCTTCAGAAGCCCTGGGCAACGAAATTCAGCGCTCACGGCTTGCCATACCGACGAGACCTCGTGCAGAGTCGAATCGTGGCTCGAAACTCGAAGAACGCGAACGGCTCACCGACGGTCGACTCCGTCTCCAAAGCGATCATCGAGCAGCTCCAGGAGGACGGCAGGCGGCCGTACGGCGCGATCGGACGGGCGGTCGGCCTGTCCGAGGCGGCCGTGCGGCAGCGTGTCCAGAAGCTGCTCGACCAGGGCGTCATGCAGGTCGTGGCGGTCACCGACCCGCTCACCGTGGGCTTCATGCGGCAGGCGATGGTCGGCATCACCGTCGACGGCGACGTCGAGCAGGTGGCCGACGCGCTCGCCGAGCTGAAGGAGGTCGAATACGTGGTCGTGACCGCGGGCTCGTTCGACCTCCTGGTGGAGATCGTCTGCGAGGACGACGAGCACCTGCTCGAGATGATCAGCAAGCGGATCCGGTCGCTGCCCGGCGTCCGCTCCACCGAGAGCTTCGTCTACCTCAAGCTGCGCAAGCAGACCTACGCGTGGGGAACCCGATAACCGTGAGCAAGACCCAGTCCCAGACGGCGTACGACCACCTGTGGATGCACTTCACCCGGATGTCGTCGTACGAGCACGCACCCGTGCCGACGATCGTCCGCGGCGAAGGCACCTCGATCTTCGACGAGAGGGGGAAGCGCTACATCGACGGGCTGGCCGGGCTGTTCGTCGTCCAGGCCGGGCACGGCCGCACCGAGCTCGCCGAGGCGGCCGCCGACCAGGCGCAGGAGCTGGGCTTCTTCCCCATCTGGAGCTACGCGCACCCGCGCGCCGTCGAACTCGCCGAACGCCTCGCCCACCACGCCCCCGGCGACCTGAACAAGGTCTTCTTCACCACCGGCGGCGGCGAGGCGGTGGAGACCGCCTGGAAGCTGGCGAAGCAGTATCACAAGCTGACCGGCAACCACACCAAGTACAAGGTGATCTCCCGCGCCGTCGCCTACCACGGCACCCCGCAGGGCGCCCTGTCACTGACCGGGCTGCCCGCGCTCAAGGCGCCCTTCGAGCCGCTGGTGCCGGGCGCGCACAAGGTGGCCAACACCAACCTCTACCGGGCGCCGGAACACGGCGACGACCCGAAGGCGTTCGGCCGCTGGGCGGCCGACCAGATCGAGCAGCAGATCCTCTTCGAGGGCCCGGAGACGGTCGCCGCGGTCTTCCTGGAACCGGTGCAGAACGCGGGCGGCTGCTTCCCGCCGCCGCCGGGCTACTTCCAGCGGGTGCGGGAGATCTGCGACCGCCACGACGTGCTGCTCGTCTCCGACGAGGTCATCTGCGCGTTCGGCCGGCTCGGAACGATGTTCGGCTGCGACAAGTTCGGCTACGTGCCGGACCTCATCACCTGCGCCAAGGGCCTCAGCTCCGGCTACTCCCCCATCGGCGCGACGCTCGTCTCCGACCGTGTCGCCGAGCCCTTCTACCACGGCGACAACACCTTCCTGCACGGCTACACCTTCGGCGGCCACCCCGTCTCCTCCGCCGTCGCCATCGCCAACCTCGACCTCTTCACCCGCGAGGGCCTGCTCCAGCACGTTCTCGACCACGAGGACGCCTTCCGCACCACCCTGGAACGGCTGCTGGACCTGCCGATCGTCGGCGACGTGCGCGGCAACGGCTTCTTCTACGGCATCGAGCTGGTCAAGGACAAGGACACCAAGGAGACGTTCTCCGCGGACGAGTGCGAACGCGTGCTGTACGGGTTCCTGTCCAAGGCGCTCTTCGAAGCCGGCCTGTACTGCCGCGCCGACGACCGCGGCGACCCGGTCGTCCAGCTCGCGCCGCCGCTGATCGCCGACCGGACGACGTTCGACGAGATCGAACAGATTCTGCGCGGCGTGCTGAGCGAGGCGTGGACGAAGCTCTGAGCCCCGGCCGGCGTCCGTTCCTCCGGTCGCGGGTGCCGGCGCCGCGCACGGGCGGTGCCGGCACCCGCGACCGGAACGGACCGGGCCGACCCGGGCCGTAAATGAGTCCATATGGACGGTCCTCGGCGCGTGCCGCGCCGAGCCTCCCCTCTCCCCGCCCGTCACTGTCCCTACGGTGCGAGTGACCGAAGCCCCTGACGGTCGTTCAACCCCTCAGGGGTCTTCCCTGCGGAGCAGAGGCGAGTGGAGGTGCCATCCATGACGGCCCCGCCGGACGACGACGTGCTGTGGGCACGCGGACTGACGTACGCATATGACGGCTCCCCGGCTCTCCAGGACGTCACCCTGGGGATCCGCACCGGTGAGATCGTCGCCGTGACCGGCCCGCGCGGCAGCGGCAAGTCGACCCTCCTGAGCTGCCTCTCCGGGCGGTTGCTGCCGGACGAGGGCGAGGTGTGGTTCCAGGACGTACCCGTCCACACCCTGGGCCTGCACTCGCGGGAACGCCTGCGCCGCGAACGGTTCGGCTGGATCGGCAGCGAACCGCAGCTCGTCCCGGAGCTGAACGCCTGGGAGAACGCGGCCCTGCCGCTGCTGCTGGCAGGCGTCGGCAGTCGTGCCGCCCGCCAGGCGGCGCACGAGTGGCTGGAGCGGCTCGACATCGGCGACTGCGCCCGCAAGCGGCCGGCCGCGCTGCTCCAGGCGCAGCGGCAGCGGGTGGCCATCGCCCGGTCGCTGGTCCACTCCCCCACGATCCTCTTCGCCGACGAACCGACGGCGCCGCTGCACCAGGCCGACCGGGTCCAGGCGCTGCGCACCCTCACCACGGCGGCCCGCACCCACGGCATCACGGTGGTGCTGAGCAGCCACGGGTCCGTCCCGGCGGCGGACACGCCCTCCCCGGTGCCGGCGCCCGCGCCCGTGCCCGTGCCGGCGGTCGCGGGGGACGAGGGCACAGCCGGGAGCGAGGAAGGGGACGGCGTACCGGCCGGCCCCGTCGGCCCGGCCGACGCCTCCGCCTCCGGTGACACGCCCTCCCCGGCCGGTCCGGGCGACGCGCAGACGGCTCCCGCGACCGGCGCTCCGGCGACCGCGGGCTCCGCCGCCACGACCGCACGGAACGACCTCACCGGCAGCCGGATCATCGACCGCGTCATCGTCCTGCTGGACGGCCGCTGTGTGCGGGGCGAGGCGCCCCGGGAGACGGAGGGAAGCACCGCGTGCTCGCTCTCCGTCTAGTCCGCGGCGCCCCGCCGCTCGCCCTGCTCCGACGCCTCCTGCTGGCGGCCGCGGCGGCAGGCGTCACCTTCCTCATGCTCGGGGCCGTCGGCCACGCCGCGGGCCATCCGGAAGCCGCCGGGGACGGCGCCACCCGGATGCTGTGGTGCCTGGTTCCGCTGGCCGCCGCCCTGCAGCTCGCCGTCGCCGTCGCACGGACCGAGACCAGCCGACGTGCGCTGACCGGACTGGACGCGGCGGGCGTGGGTCCGTCCCGGATGCCCCTGCTGGCGGCCGCGTCGACGACCGCCTCCTGCCTTCTCGGCAGCGTGGTCGCACTGCTGCTCTTCCTGCTGCTGCGCGGACATCTGGGCGGTCTGCCGTTCGCCGGAGCGGCGTCCGACGTCCTCGGCGCCGGGCCGGCGCTGCCGCTCGGCGCGGTCCTGCTGCTCTTCCTCCTGGTGCCGCTGACCGCCGCGGCGACCTGCCTCGTCGCGCTGCGGCCCCGCCCGCTGCCTCCCGGCCGCCGCGAGGGGGACCGGAGCGAACCGGCCACCCTGGCGGACGCCCCGCCGACCGCGCTGCCCCCCGGCCTGCCGTGGGGCGTCGCCCTGACCGCGACCGGGCTCGCGCTGGAGACCTTCGCCGGCCGGGGATCCGGCGACCCCGCCGCGGGGGCGCTGCTGCCGATGCCGGGGACGCTCGCCGGCAGCCCGCCCGGCGCGCTCGCCGGCTGGGTGCTCACCGCGATCGGACTGGTACTGGCCGGACCCGGCCTGACGCACCTGTGCGGCCGGCTCATCACGCTCGGCCGCCCCGGCGCGCTGCGCCTGCTGTCCGGGCGGATTCTCCAGGACGACGCCGAACGCGTCGGGCGTCCGCTCGGCGTGCTGTGCGCGGTCGCCTCCGGAGCCCTCGCGGCCGGAGAGCTGTACGGTCCGGCGCGTGGCGGCGAAGCGGCTCCGGGGGCGGTGTTCGGGCCGCTCACCCTGCTGGGCGGAGTGCTGGTGCTGGGCTGCGCGACGGTGAGCGCGCTCGCGGCCGCGGCGGAGTCGCGTGCCCTGCGGGCCCCGGCCACGGCCTCGCTGCTGCAACTCGGGGCGCCACGGTCGCTGTTGCGGAACGCGGCCGCGCTGCGCGCGGTGGTCGTCGTCGCCGTGCTCGGTCCGATCGCCTGGGCCGTTGGCCGCCTCGTGGCCCTGCCGCTGACCACCTGACCGCACCACCCGGCCTCCCACACCCGACTCCGCGCGGGCGCCCCTGCTCCGGGGCGCCCGCGCCGTCGTGTGCGCCGGGCACGGCAGTGGCCGGGAGTTCCCGGAGGGGTCCGCGGGAGCACGTGCGCTCGGAGAGGCGTGACCGCGAGCACGGCGGCCCCGGCGACACCCTGGCGCGGTCCTGGGGACACCCTGGGGACGGCCCGGCGACGAGCCGATGGGCCGGTGGCGGCGCGGCGGGAAGACCGAGCGCGGGCGGGCACGTCGCGTCCTCACCACCCGGCTCGTCCGGGACCCTCGGCGCACGACGCCGCTGGTGTCACCTCCGAGGCCGTCGAGCGAGCGTGGGCGAAGCGCACGGTGCCCTCACCGCTTCGCCTGCCCGGCCTGCACGAGGACCGCGCCGACGGCGGCGCACCAGGGCGGCCGTACCGCTCCCGTGCCGGAGATTCCGCAGGCGCCGGCAGCGGCGGCCCCGTGGGACGGCACCGGGGGGAGCCGGGCGGTCCGCACCACCGGCGGGCCCCGACGCGCGCGACCTTCGCCGCCTCGGAAGCCGCTCACGGCGAACGGCCGCGGCGGACCGTGCACGCCGCCCCGCACGGGCATGCGCATCTGTCGGCTTCCGCGCCGGAGGCGCCTACGCTTGCCGGATGCCGCCTCACGACGCCGACCGCCGCGAACCCGTCCCCCACCGCACCGATCGTGAGATCGAGACGCTCGAAGCCTTCGACCGGGTCGTCGCGGGGCACGGTTCGCTCCAGGGCTGGCGTGTCCAGTCCCTCGACCTGACGGGCCGTACGGACGCCCTCGCCGCCGCCGACACGGCGGGCGCGGTGTTCCTCGGCTGCACGATGCCCCCGGAGGCGGCCCAACGCGCCCGGGAGGGCGGCGCGCTGGTGTTCCCGCCGATTCCGGATCTGCCGTTCAACCCCTACCGGGGGTCCCTCTACACGCCGGAGGAACTGTTCGACGGCCTCGGCGGCGGCTACGCGCACACCCCCGACGGCCGGACGTACGACTGGTTCCGCCGGACCCGCGCCGACGGCGACGTGTTCGCCTCGATGCTGCGCGCGGTGCACGACGACGCGGTGTCCGACGCCCTCGACGAACTCCTCGCCGGTCACCGGGTGGTGGGCGTGATGGGCGGGCACGCGCTGCGGCGCGGCTCGGACGCGTACGCGGGCGCCGCCCGGCTCGGCCGGGTGCTGGCACGTACGGGCATGACGGTGGCCACCGGCGGCGGACCGGGCGCGATGGAGGCGGCCAACCTCGGCGCCTACGCGGCGCCCTTCGAGGACCCCGTGCTGGACAAGGCCCTCCAGGTCCTCGCGGCCGTACCCTCGTTCGAGCCTTCGGTCGCGGACTGGGTCCGCGCCGCCTTCGACGTGTGCGAGAGCCACCCGGACGGCGGCCCGTCGGTCGGGATCCCGACCTGGTTCTACGGCCACGAGCCGCCCAACGTCTTCGCTCGGCACATCGGCAAGTACTTCGTGAACGCCGTGCGCGAGGACGGTCTGCTGGCACGGGCGCGGGCGGGCGTGGTGTTCCTGCCGGGCGCGGCCGGCACCGTCCAGGAGGTGTTCGACAACGCGACGCCGAACTACTACCGGTCCCGCGGCGAGCCCACCCCCATGGTGCTGGTGGACCGTGCGCACTGGACCGAACGGCTGCCGGTGTGGCCGCTGCTGACGTCGCTCGCGAAGGAGCGGGCGATGGAGGCGCGGATCGCGCTGGTCGACTCCGTCGAGGAGGTCCCCGCGACCCTGGCCCGGCTCCAGCAACCCTGACGGGCAACGCCGTCAGCCGGCGGCCCCACCCTCGTGCAGCACCACGACGCCGTCCGGATCGAAGGAGACGCCGACCCGTCCGCCCTCCTCCGGGGCGTGCGGCAGGGGGCAGGTCGCCTCCAGCGGCGGCGCGTCCACCGGCTGCAGCAGCAGCGAGACGACGGACGTCGGCCCGCCGCGGAAGGTACGGCCGGTGACCGTGCAGGGCAGCCCGTCCGCCGGCGCGGTGAGACGGACGCCGGACGGGCGGACCAGCACCTTCCGTTCCCCCTGCGGGGAGGCGGCCGGCACCCGCACCGTGCCCCACGGGGTGTCGGCGGTCGCGTCGCGCACAGTCGCCGGCACGACGTTCTCGAAGCCGAGGAAGCGGGCGACGAACTCCGACGCGGGGCTCCGCCACACCTCCAGCGGCGTGCCCGCCTGGGCGACACGTCCGCCGTCCATCACCACGATGCGGTCGGCGAGCGCGAACGCCTCCCCCTGGTCGTGCGTCACGGCCAGCACGGTGGTGCCCAAACGGCGGAAGAGGGCCCGGAGTTCCACGACGAGGCGTTCACGCAGCGCACGGTCCAGCTGCCCCAGCGGCTCGTCCAGCATCAGCAGCCGCGGGCTGGGCGCGAGCGCGCGGGCGAGCGCCACGCGCTGCTGCTCCCCACCGGACAGCGACGGCACCTCACGGCGCTGGGCTCCCGGCAGGCCCACCAGGCCGAGGAGTTCGGCGACCGCCGCCGCCTGCTCGGCGCGGCCCGCCCCGCGCATCCGCAGGCCGAACCCGACGTTGCCGGCGACGTCGCGCTGCGGGAAGAGCTGGTGGTCCTGGAACATCAGCCCGAGCTCGCGCTTGTGCGCCGGAACGCCGTGCTGGTCGCGTCCGGAGAGCAGCACCCGCCCGGCGTCGGCGTGCTGGAGCCCGGCCACGACCCGCAGCAGCGTGGACTTGCCGCTGCCGCTGGGGCCGAGGACGCACACGATCTCGTGGTCGGCGACCTCCAGGTCGACCGCGTCCAGGGCCGTGTGGCCGTCGAAGCGTACGGTCACGCCGTCCAGTCGCAGCATCAGAACTCTCCCGAGCGGTCGTCGGACGCCCGCACCCGTTCCAGGGCCAGCAGGGTCACGGCGCACAGCGCCATCAGCACGGTGCTCATCGCCATGGCCTGCCCGTAGCTCAGCTCCCCCGCACGCCCGAGGAAGCGGGCAACGGCCACCGGCAGCGTCGGGTTGTCGGCACGGGCGATGAACACCGTCGCGCCGAACTCGCCCAGCGAGACGGCGAACGCGAAGCCGGCCGCCACCAGCAGCGCCCGCCGTACCAGCGGAAGGTCCACCTCCCGCCAGGCGCGCCACGGCGAGGCGCCCAGCACCGCGGCGGCCTCCCGCAGCCGCACGTCCACCGCGCGCAGCACCGGCAGCAGGGTGCGCACCACGAACGGCACGCCGACCAGCGCCTGCGCGAGCGGCACGATGATCCACGACGCGCGCAGGTCCAGCGGCGGTTCGTCCAGCGCGATGAGGAAGCCGAAGCCGACGGTGACGGCTGAGGTGCCCAGCGGCAGCATCAGCAGCGCGTCGAAGCCGCGCACGAGCCTCCCGGCGCGCCGGGTGAGCGCCGCCGCCGCGAGGCCGCCGACGACCAGGGCCACCCCGGTGGCGACCGCCGCGTACGCCAGGGAGTTGCCGATCGCCTCGACCGGGGCGACCAGGAAGGTGCTGTCGCTGCCGTGCTCGGTCAGGGCGCGGTAGAAGGCCAGTCCGTAGCCGTCGCTCGTGCGCAGCGAGCGGAGCGCGAGCACGACGAGGGGGGCGACCAGCAGCACGGCGACCAGGGCGAGATGCGACCACAGCAGCGCCCACTGGCCGGTGCCGCGCGGGCGGCGCGCGGTGTGCCGGGCATCGACGAGGGCCAGCGCCGACTCCCGCCGCCGCACCGTCCAGGCGTGCACCGCCAGCAGCGCGGCCACCGCGGCGAGCTGGAGCAGGGTGAGCACGGCGGCGGCCGGCAGGTCGAGCAGTGCGGCGGTCTGGCGGTAGATCTCCACTTCGAGCGTCGCGTACCGGGGACCGCCCAGCACCTGGATCACGCCGAAGGAGGTGAAGGTGAAGAGGAAGACCATCAGTGCGGCGGCGGCGACGGCCGGTGTCAGCGCGGGGAGCGTGACACGGCGCCAGGCCCCGAACCGGGTCGCGCCCAGCACCCGCGCGGCCTCCTCCTGCCGCGGGTCCAGCTGCGCCCAGAGCCCGCCCACGGTCCGCACCACGACGGCGTAGTTGAAGAAGACGTGCGCGAGCAGGATCGCCCACACGCCGGTGTCCAGCCGCACCCCCCACAGCTGGTCGAGGGTGCCGCCGCGCCCGGCCAGAGCGAGGAACGCCGAGCCGACGACGACCGTGGGGAGCACGAAGGGCACGGTGACGACCGCCCGCAGCACCTGCTTGCCGGGGAAGTCGAAGCGGGCGAACACGTACGCGCCGGGCAGGGCGACGACGAGCGTGAGCGCGGTGGAGGCCGCGGCCTGCCACAGCGTGAAACGCAGCACCTGGAGCACCGCGGGGTCGGTGAGGACCTCGGCGGCGCGGGCGAACTGCCACCGGCCGCCGTCGTGCAGGCCGCGGAGCGAGATCGCGACGACCGGGTAGGCGAAGAAGAGGGCGAAGAACGCGGCCGGCAGGGCCATCAGGGCCAGCCGCCGGACGGCGTCGCGTGCGCCGCCCGGTTGCCGTCCGGGGGTGGGCAACGGCTCCTTCCACGGCGCGGGGACGTGTGTCCGCGCCCGCCGGAGCGCCGGCCGCGCCTCGGTGTCTACCGCACGACGAGCGAGGTCCACGCCTTCACCCACTGCTCCCGGTTGTCCGCGATGCGCTCCGGCGCCATCGTGGCCGGGTTCTCGACGTCCGCGCCGTACTCGGTGAACACCTCGGGGAGTACGGCGTCCTCGCGCACCGGGGAGACGAACATCTGGAGCGGCAGGTCCTCCTGGAACGCCGTGCCGATCAGGAAGTCCAGCAGCGCCCTGCCGCCCTTCGGGTTGTCCGCGCCCTCCAGCAGGCCGGCGAACTCGACCTGGCGGAAGCAGGTGCCCTCGGCGACGCCGGTCGGCGCCTGCTCGGGCATCGGCTTCTTCCCGAGCACCTCGGCGGGCGGGCTGGACGCGTACGACACGACCAGCGGACGGTCGCCCTTGCCCTCTCCGCCGGCCGAGCCGCTGAACCGGTCGTAGTACGCCTGCTCCCAGCCGTCGACGACCTCGACGCCGTTGGCCTCCAGCTTCTTCCAGTAGTCCTTCCACCCGCCGTCCCCGTACTCGGCGACGGTGGCGAGCAGGAAGCCCAGGCCGGGCGAGGAGGTGGCGGCGTTCTCGGTGACGAGCAGGTCCTTGTACGCGGGCTTCGTCAGGTCGCCGAGCGTGCGGGGCGGCCGGAGGCCGTTCTTCTCGAAGTACGCGCGGTCGTAGTTGACGCAGATCTCGCCGGTGTCCACCGGAGTCACGTCCGCGCCGCCGCCGGCCGGCCGGTACTCCTGCGGGACCTTCTCCAGGCCGCGGGCCTCGTAGGGGGTGAAGATCTCGTTCTCCAGCGCGCGGGAGAGCAGGGTGTTGTCCACGCCGAAGAGGACGTCGCCCTGCGGGTTGCCCTTGTTCAGCACCGCCTGGTTGACCGTGGATCCGGCGTCGCCGGCGCGCAGGATCTCCAGTTCGTAGCCCGTCTCGTCGGTGAACCGCTTCAGCACCTTCTCGGAAGCGGCGAAGGAGTCGTGCGTGACCAGGGTGACCTTCTTCGCGTCCCCGCCGTCCGCGGAGGAGTCGCCCGACCCGCCGGAGCCGCCGCACCCGGCGAGCAGCGAGACGCCCAGCGTGACGGCGAGGAGGGTGGTGGCGGTGTGCTTCATCGTGCAGCCTTCTTCCCGGGTCCTCGACGGACCTCCAGGTGGGCGCACGCGGGCAGCACGAGAGGTGTGAACCGATCTTCCTACCCAGCATGACCTGGGCGAGGTTCTAGGGTCTGCGGCCGGACGGTGCCGCACTCTCAGCGCTGCGCGCGCTCCCCTGTCGGATGGAAATACGGTTGTACGGTACCAGCCGGGCTCTCACGGCGAGCAGGCCCGGCCTCCGCCGGGGCACGGGCGGCGCCCGGCCCGGTACGCCGCCGCCGCTCCGCAGCTGTTCTGCCGCCGCTCCGCCGCCGCGTTCCGCCGCGGCCGGTCAGCGCTCCGTGGCCGCCAGCTGGCCGCAGGCCCCGTCGATCTCCTGACCCCGGGTGTCCCGCACGGTCACCGGTACGCGGTGCGCCTCCAGGGCCCGTACGAACTCCCGCTCGTCCTCCGGCCGCGACGCGGTCCACTTGGACCCCGGCGTCGGGTTGAGGGGGATCAGGTTGACGTGCACCGGCCGTCCCTTGAGCAGCCGTCCCAGCAGATCGGCCCGCCACGCCTGGTCGTTGATGTCCCGGATCAGCGCGTACTCGATGGAGACCCGGCGCCCGGACTTCTCCGCGTACTCCCACGCCGCGTCCAGCACCTCGCGCACCTTCCACCGGGTGTTCACCGGCACGAGGGTGTCGCGCAGCTCGTCGTCCGGCGCGTGCAGCGAGACCGCCAGGCGGCACTTGAGCCCTTCGTCGGCGAACCGCAGCATCGCGGGCACCAGACCCACCGTCGACACCGTGATGCCCCGCTGCGACAACCCGACGCCGTCCGGCTCCGGATCGGTCAGGCGGCGGATGGCGCCGACCACCCGTTTGTAGTTGGCGAGCGGCTCGCCCATACCCATGAACACGATGTTCGACAGCCGCGCCGGGCCCCCGGGCACTTCCCCGTCGCGCAGCGCACGCATGCCGTCGACGATCTGGTGCACGATCTCCGCCGTCGACAGGTTGCGGTCCAGGCCCGCCTGTCCCGTCGCGCAGAACGGGCAGTTCATCCCGCATCCGGCCTGCGAACTGATGCACATCGTGACCCGGTCCGGATACCTCATCAGCACCGACTCGACCAGCGTGCCGTCGTGCAGCCGCCACAGCGTCTTGCGCGTCGTGTCCTCGTCACAGCTGATGTGCCGCACCACGCTCATCAGCTCCGGCAGCAGCTCGCCGGCCAGCCGCTCCCGCGACTGCTGCGGGATGTCCGTCCACTGCGCGGGGTCGTGCGCGTACCGGGCGAAGTAGTGCTGCGACAGCTGCTTCGCGCGGAACGGCTTCTCCCCCAGCGCGGCCACGGCCTCCTTCCGTTCCTTCGGCGAAAGGTCGGCCAGATGCCGCGGCGGCTTCGCAGCCCCGCGCGGCGCCACGAACGTGAGCTCTCCAGGTGCAGGCATAACCGCTCCAGTGTCGCAGATCCCCGGGCCGCCCCGCTGGTCAGCGCGTGCGACAGTCGTCACCCTCCGGCGCCCTCTGTCAGCCTTGGCCACCCTCGCACGGCCCACAGACGGCCCCAGCACAGAACTCTGATGACCTGAAGATTTGACCGAAGACTTCGCAGATGCCACCCCGTACAGAAAGAGCATCACGTAGACTCCGGCATATGGGAATCATTGATGACATTTTCAGGGGTACTCCTTACCTTATCTCCGGAGACGAAGCGTCGATGAAACGCTTTGACGTCGTGAAGAGTAAAGCCGAAAAGTCACGCGACAAGTCCATTGCCGTACAATCGAGAATTGCCAACGAAGGGCAAGAGCTTTTCGAGCCGTACACACGGGCGATCCGCAGCCGAATCGTATCAGAGAGCAATAAGATCGAGGGGTACGAATGGACGTACGACGAGGTGAACAAAGTGGTTCTCACTTACCGAGAGCTACTGGAATCATCAATCGGGTCCATCATGCAGGCAGTACGGCATGACCCTCGCGTCTATCAAGCACTGGGGCTCTACAAAGCCCATCAAGTAGCGGACGATTGGGCAAAGTCGGCCGAAAGGCCTCGCGAATACGAGATTCGGGCACTCCATGAACTAATCACGAGCGGCGAGTCACATGCAGGCCGCTACAAACAAGTGGAAAACGAGATTGGCGGCACGAACCTCCGAACGGCCGGCCCTTGGGAAGTCCCGCAGAAAATGCACGAGCTGAGCAGTTGGTGGCAAGAGTGCACAGTCGACCCGGCCCTAGAAGCAACTGTTGTGCACGCATGGTTGACACATATTCACCCCTTCGAGGATGGAAACGGGCGCATGGCCCGAATCCTTGCGAATATGGCACTCGCGAGAAATGGATTTCCGCCCCTCCTAGTGCAATCCGGGGTTGACCGGGGTCAGTATTACGACGCGTTGGCAGCAAGCGACGGAGGCGACCTTCTACCCCTGTACGACCTGTTCGTCTCCATCCTCAACCGCACTGTTCGACTCATGTCCAAGCCAGGATACGTTCGGGACCTTATTCACGACAGGCTCCTGACTACATCAAAAGATCGCTACAACCTCTGGAAGCAGTCGCCGCAGACATTCTTAAACCTACTAAGAGACGAACTCACCGAACGAGGGTGGACGGTACAACTCCAGGGAATTCCAGATCTACATTCATTTTCCTTGCTGGAAGAGCGCGACAGAGATGGGAATTCTTGGTTCGCAAAAGTCTACGACGAGGATGGATTCCCCAAATGGCTCTTGTGGTGGGGCTTCAACTCGACAGACATGTGCGACCTCATGAAGAATAAAACCCATTTTCCGTCAATCTTCACGTCGATTAGAGACGATGACCCAAACAAGGTTCATCCGTTCAAGCACCTATCGATGGGCGGAGAATTCCCAGACGAGGTTGTGTTGCGCCCTCTGGAAAAGACTCCCGTCCTTTACCGATCCGGCTATCATCTTGAAGACCTCGATATGTACACGGCTGCCCGCTACATGGCTCAATCGCTGACGAGTTAGGTCGGCATAGCGGCTTTGGGCTGGAGCTGCCATGGGGCGAGAGGTCGGGGGCCCGTAAGCTTGCCGCGACTCGGGCAGCACCTAGCCTGCCCGCAATAGCCCGAAGTGGGCCCCCGATCTTCGAGGCTCGCCCCATGGTGGCTGCCTAAAGCCGTGGAGCCGACCGCCCCAGCCACGACGGCGCCCTCTTCTGTGGCTCGCGCCGCGCGCGGGCCGGCGGCCGGGCCGGAGCGGGGCGAAGACAGGAGCGTCGGCCCGGCGGCGAGCCGGGCCGCGCGGCGAGCGGAGCGAGCCCTTGATGAAGTAGAGAAACTCTTACCGCGTCTCGATGAGCTGCTGGCCGTCATGGTTGCGAACATGCGGCCCATCGCTGGCAGTTGCGTCCAGCAGGCGTACTGCGTAGACCTCGCTCATCCGCTCGGCCACCTCTTCGGGCGTGAGCCATGCGACGGCAGTCGATTCGTCGGAGGTGCGCTCGACTCCGCCGGACGGCTTGCACCGGAAGACCAAGGCCACGACGCCACGCGCCAGGTTCTTGTAGACGCCGCTGAGCTGGTCCACCTCGACCCGGACGCCGGTCTCCTCGTAGACCTCGCGTCGCACGCCCTCCTCCGGTGACTCGTCGAGTTCGAGTACGCCCCCGGGGAGCTCCCACTTGCCGTTGTCCGCGCGCTTGATGGTGAGGAACCTGCCGTCTTCGCGGATGACCGCTCCGGCGACGGACACGGAGTGCAGCGGCGTTGACCGCGCCGTCGGGGTACCGATACTCATGTATAGGAGCATAGGAGGAAGCAAGGACATGGGTACACCTGCGGCACGCGACTCGGCCGTCCCGAAGTATCTCCAGATCGCCGAGGGCCTGGCCCAGCAGATCCGCGAGGGCGTACTCGCCCCCGGTGAGCAGGTGCCCAGTGAGGCCGAGGTGATCAAGCAGTACGGCGGATCGGTCGGCACCGTGCGGAAGGCCATCGCCGAGCTGCGCACGGCCGGGCTGGTCGAGACGCACCATGGCCGCGGCTCCTTCGTGAAGCGCCGGCCTCCTGTGCGCCGGAAGTCCTCCGACCGGTTCCGCCGCTCGCACCGCAAGGCCGGTAAGGCCGCGTACCTGGCCGAGAGCGAGCAGACCGGGTCCACTCCGTCGGTGAACGTGCTCTATGTCGGTCCGATGGAGGCACCCGAGGAGATCGCCGAGCGACTGGCTGTCGAGCCTGGCACGAAGGTGCTCGCCCGGCGGCGGCTGTACTTCAGCGACGGCATCCCGACCGAGGAGGCCACCTCGTACCTGCCGTGGGACGTGGTCAAGGACATCCCGGAGATGTTCGAGGAGAACCCCGGCGGCGGTGGCATCTACGCCCGCCTGGAGGAGCACGGCAACACCCTCGCCGAGTACGTCGAGACCGTCCGCGCCCGGCTGGCAACCAAGCAGGAGACGTCCGGCCTCAGCCTGAGCCCCGGCTCGCCCGTCATCCACCTGGTGCGCGAAGCGATCACGGACACCGGTCGCGTGGTCGAGGTGTGCGACACCGTGATGGCCGCTGACAAGTTCGTCCTCGACTACCGCATCGTCGCCGGAGACTGACGCACCGGCAGGTCAGAGCGTCGCGAACAAGAAACTTCGAGAGGGGACTTGACTCATACACATGAGTACGCGACTCTTCTAACCGTCGCTCATATACATGAGTGACGGAGTCGATCACATCTAGAGGAGTCTCCTCATGCGTCAGATCCCCGTCGACACCAACGCCGCTCAGGTCATGGCCGCTGGCCCGGCTGAGCCGAAGGTCAACCGTCAGACCGGTGAGGTCCAGACCGACCGTGAGACCGGCGCGAAGCTGATGACCGTGAACGTGATGTTCGCGCTGGAGGGCAACGCCCCGGAGATCCTGTCGATCACCGTTCCCGAGTCGGGCGTGTGCGGTGAGCTGGTGATGGGTACGCCGCTGGCGCTGACCGGTCTGGTCGCGCGGCCGTGGGAGAACGAGTTCAACGGGCAGCGTCGGCACGGCATCGCCTTCCGCGCCGTGGCGGTCACCTCCCTCGCGGAGACGGGCGCGAAGGCCAAGGCGGCCTGATCATGGAGACGCTGACGATCATCGTGCTGGTGGTCATCCTGGGCACGGCGGCGCTGCTGCGGTGGCGCCGCCCGGCCTGGCACTGGCTCACCTTCGGCGCCCTCGTGGCCGTGGTCCGCCTCCGCATCCGCTACGCCTCGGTCATGGAAGCCTGCGGCCTGACCGTTCCGCCGTCGCGATTGCGGCTGCTGCTCGCACGGGCCACCCGCAGCGAGGTGCCGGCCTCCCGCATCCCGCGCATCCGCCGACTGCGGGTCACTCGGACTGGTCTGGTGGTGCGGGTCAAGCTCCAGCCGGGTCAGGACGCGTTCGACTTCGCCGCCGCCTCGGACCGGTTGCGGCACTCCTTCGGCATGCAGGGCGTCTCCTCGCGAGAGGTCAAGGCCGGGATGGTCGAGCTGCGCATGACCGGCTACGACGTCCTCAAGCGGGTGCAGATGCCCACCAAGACCGAAGAGTCGACGCTGCGGGTTCCGGTCTCCCTCCGCGAGGACGGCTCGGTGCACTACCGCGACTACCGGCAGGTCCCGCACGCGCTGAACATTGGCGCCACCCAGTCGGGCAAGTCCGTCTACCAGCGGCGTCTGGTGGCTGCGCTGGCGGATCAGCGGGTGGCGCTGGTGGGGATCGACTGCAAGAACGGTGTGGAGCTCTACCCCCTGGCACGCCGCTTCTCCGCCCTGGCCGACAACCCGGACGATGCCCTGGGCCTGCTCGAAGCGCTCATCGACCGCATGGAGACGATCCTCGACGTCATCCGGCGTGAGCAGCGCATCAGCGCAGAGGTGCCGGACGCGGAGATCACTGCCGACATCTGGGGCCTGCCCGAGCATCTGCGGCCGGTACCGGTCGTGCTGCTGGTCGATGAGGTGGCCGAACTCGCCCTCGCATCCGGCAGCAGGGCGGAGGAGAAGCGCCGCGACGCCATCGTCACCGCCCTGGTCCGTCTCGCCCAGCTCGGCCGCGCCGCCGGCATCTACGTAGAGGTCTGCGGGCAGCGCTTCGGCGCCGACCTCGGCAAGGGCATCACCCTCCTGCGCTCCCAGCTCACCGGCCGCACCGCCCACCGGGTCAACGATGAGGCCTCCGCGAACATGGCGTTCGCCGACATCGCCCCGGACGCCGTACTCGCCGCCGTCCAGATCCAGACGGAGCGTCCCGGCACCGCTGTTGCGGCGGATTCCTCCGGCGGCTGGGTGCTGACCCGTACGCCGTTCACGACGCTTCGGCAGGCCGTCAACGTCTGCAACCAGTACGCCGACCTGACACCGGAACTCCCGGAGCTGGCTGACTACCGGCCCGCCCTTGATGCGGCCCCGGCCCGTGAGCTGACCGAAGCGGCCTGACCCCTTCGCGCACTCCCCCTCGGTTGGTGTGACCGCCTCACGCCACGCCCCTACCCGATCCATGCCAACCGGAAGGAGTGAACCGACCATGACGCAGCAGCAGGCAGAACGGGCCGCGATCCTCACCGCCGGGGCCGTCATCCTCGTCCTGACCGTGGCCGCGTTCTGGCTCTCCTACGCCCACCTGGCCGAGGTGGCCAAGGAACACGGCCTCGCTTCCAGTCCCGAACGCGCTTGGGCCTGGCCGGGCACGATCGACCTGTTCATCCTCGCCGGTGAAGTCCTCATGTTCCGCGCCGCACTGCGCGGGGCCTGGGACTGGTGGGCCTTCGCCCTCACCGCCGCCGGGTCACTCGGGTCCATCGGCCTCAACGTCGCCGGAGTCGAACAAGACAGCCTGAGCCTGGAACACGTCGTCGCCGCCGTGCCCCCGACCGCCGCCCTCCTCGCCTTCGGCGCGCTGATGCGGCAAGTCCACGGCCTCGTCACCGACACCTCGACTGCCGACGAACCGGAGCACGCCCCGGCCGTCGCCGTCGAACGCGACGCACCCGCCAAGCCAGCCCCGGCCGCGCTCGCACCGGCCGAAGAGCCGGCACCCCCGCCCCACGAGGTCGAGCAGGAGCCCGCACCGGTTGAGCCGGTCAAGGCCCCCGCCCCGGCTCCGGTACCGGCGGTCACGGTTCCGGCTCCGCTGGTCGAGCACGCCCGAAAGCTCGCCACAGCTCACCGGAAGCGCACCGGGGCGCAGATGGACACCGACACCCTCCGCGCCCGCCTAGGCGTCCCCGCGCCGATGGCCGACGCCATCGCCGCCCAACTCACCTGACCGGAAGGACACACCCGCCATGGCCGGACGAGAGCCGACCTCCGCAGAGTTCCGCGACGCCGCCGAGGAGATGGAGGCCACCGGTCACCACTTCCTCGCCCGCGAGCTGCGCGCGGAAGCCGCCGAACGCGACGCGCGCACAGCCGACACCGACAAGGAGAACTGATCGTGCCTGCCCGTGACTTCTTCCACTCCGTCGAGCGCATCGGCCCGGTGCAGATCGGCACCCACCGCGACCGCCGCACCGGCCAGACCCGCCACGCCGCCGTGTGCACCTCCGAGCGCTGCGGCTGGTCCGCCGACTACGGCACCCGCACCGCAGCCCAGCTCGCCGCCCGCACCCACCGCTGCCGCATCCGCTGAAAGGACACCCGCCATGAACGTCGAAATCCCGCTCGTCGCCCTCCTGGCCGTCTTCGGCTACTTCGGCATCAAGCTCTTCCGCCCGCCGACCTGGCTCGTTGTCACCCTCCTCCTCGGCGGCTTCCTCCTCGCCGACACCTTCATCGCCCCCGCCATCGAGAGCGGCGCCGAAACCGGCACCGAGATCGTCAACGGCACCAACGACTGAGACAGGAGACTCCGCCATGTTCCGACCCAAGTACCCCGCCGCTCCTGCCCCGACCGGCACCACGCCGCACGTGGTCACTCCGGCCGCGATCCGTCGAAGCGCCGCTGTCGAACCGACCGGCTGCGGCTGCCAGCACCCCGCCCCGGCTCCGACCCAGGTGCCGGCCAACCCGGCCCCCGCCGCTCCGGCCCGGATGACGCCCGGAACCGCTGCCGCGCTGGTGGCCGGTGGAACCGCGGCCGTCCTCGTCGTCGGCGCGGTGCTGGTCTCCATGCTCCTGGCCGTTGCCATCACCGCCGCATCCCTCGCGGTGTGCGTGCTGGTCATCCGCTCCCTGCTCCGCGGCCAGCACCAACGCTGACCGGCCCTCCGGGGCGGCACCGATACCGCCAAGCATCCGCCGCCCCGGCAGGGCTCCAGCCCCCAACCAACCCAGTCAGATCAGAAGGGACACCCATCATGGCCCAAACCCTCACCACCCGCCGTATGCGGCACTGCCGCGACTGCGACGGCTTCCCCATCGTCGCCATCGACACCGGCACCCTCCACCCGGACGGCACCCGCCGCACCCTCCGCGTGGTCTGCAAGACCTGCCACGGCACCGGCCTCACCCCGCTGCTCACTCGCCCGGCCGAGGTGCGCGCATGACCCACACCGCCACCCCGGCGGCCAGCCTGGACCCGACCACCCTCGCCGACGCGCTCAGGGTGGCCGGGTCCCCCGGCTTCGACCGCTGGCAAGAACAGATCCGCCGCACCGGTGGCTGCGCCAACCCCATCCACCTGACCGGCTGGACCCTCACCAAAGACCGCACCAGCGGCGAGACACTGCACCGCTACTCCACCGAGGACGAGCCCGGCGGCCGTCTCCGCGTCGCCTGCGGCAACCGCCGCGCCTCCCGCTGCCCGGCCTGCGCCCACACCTACGCCGGGGACACCTGGCACCTCATCCGCGCGGGACTCGCCGGAGACGACCGCCGCAACATCCCCGCCACCGTGCGGGATCATCCGCGCGTCTTCGCCACCCTCACCGCACCGTCGTTCGGCCCGGTGCACAACCGGCCCGACTCCGGACGATGCCGCTGCGGCACCCACCACGCACCGGACGCTGAGGAGCTGGGCACGCCACTCGACCGGGAGTCGTACGACTACGCGGGCGCCGTGCTGTTCAACAACCACGCCGGACAGCTCTGGCAGCGCTTCACCACCCGCCTGCGCCGCGAGATCGCCCGCCGCGCCGGGATCACCCAACGGGAGCTGTCCAACACGGCGCGGGTCTCCTTCGGCAAGGTCGCAGAGTTCCAAAAGCGCGGCGCGATCCACTTCCACGCCGTGATCCGCCTCGACGGACCCGACGGCCCGAAAGACCCGCCGCCGTCCTGGGCCACGCTCGAGCTGCTGACCGACGCCATCCGCGCCGCCGTGCAGCACGGCTACACCTCGGTCACCGTGCCCGCCGCCGACGGGCACCCCGCCCGAACCCTCCGGTGGGGCACGCAACTCGACGTGCGGCCCGTCAAGGCGTTCGGTGACGGCTCGGAGCTGACCGAACAGGCGGTCGCCTCCTACGTCGCCAAGTACGCCACCAAAGCCGCCGAGACGACCGGCACCCTCGACCGCCGCATCGGCGAACTCGCCGAACTCGACCACCACCAGGTGCCCGCCCACACCCGCCGCCTCATCCGGGCCTGCAAGGACCTCGACCCGATCTATCCGGACCGTCGGCTGTGGGCCTGGGCTCACATGCTCGGCTTCCGGGGCCACTTCTCCACGAAGTCGCGCCGGTACTCCACCACCCTCGGCGCACTGCGGCAGACCCGTGCCGACTACCGCGCCACCGAGCAAGCCGCCGCCCTCGGCATCGAGGACCTGGAGCCGGACACCGTCCTCGTCCTCGCCGACTGGCAGTACGCCGGACACGGCCACACGCCCGGCGAATCCGCCCTCGCCGCCGGCATCGCCAACGACATCCGCATCAACCGAGAGACCGCCCGCGAAGCCCTACGAGACCGGCTCGGCCTGGCCGACGGAGAGGAGTGGTGACCGTGCCGCGTCGCCTGCCTGAGCGCTACCTGACCCCGCTGGACCTGGCCGACCTCCTGGGCGTGCCCGTTGAGACCGTCTACCAGTGGCGCCGCAAGCACACCGGTCCCCGCGGCTTCCGCGTCGGCCGACACCTCCGCTACGACCCCGCCGACGTGTCCGCCTGGGTCGCCGAGCAGCTGGAGGCGGCTGTCTGATGGCCGGACACATCCAAGACCGCTGGTACAAGACCACCACCGGTCCCGACGGCAAACCCGTCAAGGTCAAGACCGAACGACATGGCTCCGGGCTCCGCTACCGCGCCCGCTACGTCGGCCCCGACGGCACGGAGAAAAGCAAGTCGTTCCCCGACCGCCAGAAGCGACGGGCTGACGAGTGGCTGGCGCAGACTGAGGCCGACATGCTGCGTGGTCAGTACGTCGACCCCAGCTCCGCCCGCGTCACCTTCCAGCAGTACGCGGAACGCTGGATCGACGGCCAGACAACCGACCCGACGACGCGTGTCGCCGTGGAGACCCGGCTCCGGCTGCACGCCTTCCCCCGGCTGGGCCCTCGCCCGCTCGGCTCGTTCCGGCCGGAGCACATGCGCTCCTTCGTGCGGGAACTGGAGGCGGCCCCGATGGAGGGCACCTACGCCCGCTCGATCTACGCGAACGTCCGGGCTGTGCTCTCGGCCGCCGTCGATGACGGATACCTCGCGCGGAATCCGTGCTCGGCCGCATCCGTCCGTCCTCCCGCTGTCTTCGCCGGCCGTGTGGTGCCGTGGCTGCCCTCCCAGGTGCAGGCCGTTCGCGACGCGCTGCCCCCTCGGTATCGGGCACTGGTCGACGTGGGAAGCGGCTGTGGGCTCCGGCAGGGTGAGATCCTGGGCCTGGCCCTCGACGCCGTGAGCCCCGACAGCGAGACACTGCACGTCGTCACGCAGGTGAAGATGATCCGTGGCACGGCCGTCTTCGCTCCGCCCAAGGGTGGCAAGGAGCGCGACGTGCCCCTTCCGTCCTCGGTCGCCAGAGCCCTCAAGCGTCACAGCGAGGATCACCCGCCGGTGGCCGTTGAGCTGCCGTGGAAGACGCCGGACGGCCCCCGCGTCACGCGGGAGCTCCTGTTCACCAACTCCGCCGGCGGTCTGGTCTGGCGGAGCAACTTCAACACGCACACGTGGAAGCCCGCGCTCGCTGCGGCCGGGATGATTCCTACGCCTGGCAAGGGTGACCCGTACGCATCCGCGAGGGAACACGGCATGCATGCGCTGAGGCACTTCTACGCCTCGGTCCTCCTGGACGCGGGCGAAAGCATCAGGGCCGTGAGCGAATACCTGGGCCACTCCGACCCGGCCATGACCCTCCGCGTCTACGCGCACCTGATGCCCTCAAGCAGGGAGCGTGCCCGACGCGCCATCGACGGAGTCTTCGGCACGGCCCAAGAACCCTGACGGCCCAGCGACGGCCCACGGCTCACAAGACGGCCCCTCACTGGCAGAAAACTGCTGGTGAGGGGCTTCTCTGTGCCTGGGGACGCTCAGTCCTCCAGGTGCAGGCATAACCGCTCCAGTGTCGCAGATCGTTCACGGGCCCCTGGCCGACGGAGTGCGACGGTGGTCACTCCTGGGCGTCGTCCGTCAGTGTCGACCAACGTGGGACGGCCCTCAGCGCCGGCCGAATCACGGCCTCACGTGTCCTATGGCGATAAGCCCTAGTCCGATGAGTAAGACAGTCCGGGAGGTGGAGCCGCTCGTCGCTACGAGCAGAGCGCCGGCTCCCTATACCCTCGGCCGCCGCACATATCGTTGCAGAAGCCGACCGGGCATACGCCCCAGCAGCAGGCCGTGAACGCCCAGCACCGCACTCGCGAACGCCAACGCGAAGAGTACGGCGAACGCGAGCATCATCGTGGCCCCGAACATCTCCCCCATTGCCCACTCCTCCAAGCAGCCCGCGTTCCGGCGACCGATCGTCAGTCTTGCACGGAGCACACCGTGAGGTGGTGTCGTATCCCAGGGTCAGCCGATCGCCGACGAGCCGCCCGCTGCTCCGCCCCGCACTGGTGGGCCGGCACCTGGTCAAGCGGGCCGAACAACGGACCTGGGTCTTCGAGCTTCTGCTGGAGCAGTGCGCTCTGGTGGCGCCGTCGTCTTCCGACTTCCAGCACCGCATCTGGGAAGAACGGCATCTGGGTCTGGAGGGACGGGTCGCCGCTTGGGACCTCTCGGCACAGCGCCTGGCCACCCCCCGCCTCCACATCCTCTCGAGGGACGAACGCCTCCTCACGTCCCTGGACCGGATGAACAAGGCGGGTCGACGTCTCGGCAGCCGCCGGCGGCGAGGAAACGTCGACGACGCCGAGTTCTCCGGCCTCTGGGACGAGCACGCCACGGCGGTGGAGGCATTCGTGGCGGCGAGTGGTGCAGCCGTACGCCGCATGCTGGCTCACGCCTGATCCCCGCCTCCGCACTCCGGGCCGCGTACCGCGGGCTGGTCGCCGTCCCGGCCCGCCGGGGACGGCGACCGGCCGGTGGCGCCGCTACGGGTCGGCGGTCAGGCCGTGCCGGTGAAGAGGACGAAGAGGAGCCAGGTGACGGGGGCGGTGGGGAGGAGGGAGTCGAGGCGGTCCATGATGCCGCCGTGGCCGGGCAGGAGCGTACCCATGTCCTTGATGCCGAGGTCCCTCTTGATCATGGACTCGCCGAGGTCGCCGAGAGTGGCACTGACGGCGACGGCGAAGCCGAGGATCAGGCCCTGCCACCAGGCGCCGCCGTCGACGGCGAACTCCATGCAGAGCGCGCCGGCGGCCATGGCGAAGGAGACGGCGCCGAGCAGGCCCTCGCGGGTCTTGCCCGGGCTGATGCGGGGAGCCAGCTTGTGCTTGCCGAAGCGCCAGCCGACGGCGTACGCACCGGTGTCGCTGACGACGGTGAGGACGAGGAACGTCAGGACGCGCCACGACCCGTCGTCGGCCGCGAGCATCAGGGCCACGAAGGTGGCCAGGAACGGGACGTAGAAGGCGGCGAAGATGCCGGCCGAGACGTCCCGCAGGTAGTCCTGGGGGGACCGGGTCATCTGCTGGAGGAGGACGCCCAGCGCGGTGAGGGCCATGCCGAGCCACGCGCCGGCCGCACCCCACACGTATCCCGCGACGACCATGCCCGTTCCCCCGGCGACCAGGGTGGCCAGCGGGGCGCGGATGCCCTTGCGCTCGGAGAGCCGGGAGGTCAGCTCCCAGATCCCGACGGCGACGGCGAGGACGACGACGCCGACGAAGAGGTGCTTGTAGACGAACAGGGACGCGATGATCACCGCGCCGAGGCCGAGGCCGACTCCTATCGCGGCGCGCAGGTCACGGCCGGCACGCTTCTTGCCCTTCGCGGGGGGCGGACCACCGGGCATGCCGGAGTGCGCCGGCTCGACCGGCTGCTGTCCGCCGTCCGGCCCGCCCGGGCCGTCGCCGGGCACACCGCGGGAACTGGAGCCACCCACTGCGTCCTCACCGTTCTCGGGGTCGCCCGGCTCCCCGGGGACGGGGCGATCGGCGGCGTGGCCGCCGACCACGGGCATGGGCCTGGTCGCGGCCGGGTCGCCGACGGGTGCGGAGCCCCGCGCGGCGGGCGTCGGCGCGCCCGCCGGAGGAGCCGGTGCCGGGGCCCGGCCGGGCGGGCCGGAGAAACCGGCGCCCGGCGAGGGAGCACCCCAGGAGGAGTCGTTCACGGAACTCAAGCCTCAGACCTCGAGCAGCTCGGCTTCCTTGTGCTTCAGGAGCTCGTCGACCTGCGCCACGTACTTGGAGGTGGTGTCGTCGAGCTCCTTCTCGGCCCGGCGGCCCTCGTCCTCGCCGACCTCGCCGTCCTTGATCGCCTTGTCGATGGTCTCCTTGGCCTTGCGGCGGACGCTGCGGATGGAGATCTTCGCGTCCTCGCCCTTGGCCTTGGCGACCTTGGTGAACTCCCGCCGGCGCTCCTCGGTGAGCTCGGGGAAGACCACCCGGATGATGTGGCCGTCGTTCGACGGGTTGACGCCCAGGTCGGAGTCGCGGATGGCCTGCTCGATGTTGCGCAGCGCGCTCTTGTCGAACGGGGTCACCACGGCCATCCGGGCCTCCGGCACCGAGAACGACGCCAGCTGGTTGATCGGCGTCATCGCACCGTAGTAGTCCGCCACGATCTTGTTGAACATCGCCGGGTGCGCACGGCCGGTGCGGATCGCGGCGAAGTCCTCCTTGGCGACGACGACCGCCTTCTCCATCTTCTCCTCGGCCTCGAGGAGGGTCTCTTCGATCACCACGTGCTCCTGGTTCGGAAGTGTGAAGCCTGATATGTCCATCGAGCGCCGTTCCGCCGGACCCGCAGGTCAACGGCACGGCACGGCCGGTGAGTTGGGCCGCCGGGCGTCAGCCGCGGCTGCCCTGGCTGCTCACCAGGGTGCCGATCTTCTCACCCTTCACCGCACGTCCGATATTCCCTTCGGCGAGCAGCTCGAAGACGTAGATCGGCAGCGCGTTGTCACGGCAGAGGGTGATCGCGGTGGCATCGGCGACCTTGAGGTCACGGGTGATGACCTCGCCGTACTCCAGCGCGTCGAACTTCACGGCGTCCGGGTTCTTCGCCGGGTCGGCGTCGTACACCCCGTCCACGCCGTTCTTGCCCATCAGAAGCGCCTCCGCGTTGATCTCCAGCGCGCGCTGGGCCGCGGTGGTGTCGGTGGAGAAGTAGGGCATGCCCATGCCCGCGCCGAAGATGACCACGCGCCCCTTCTCCAGGTGCCGGATGGCCCGCAGCGGGATGTAGGGCTCCGCCACCTGACCCATCGTGATGGCGGTCTGGACCCGCGAGTCGATGCCCTCCTTCTCCAGGAAGTCCTGGAGGGCGAGGCAGTTCATGACGGTGCCGAGCATGCCCATGTAGTCGGAGCGGGCGCGGTCCATGCCGCGCTGCTGGAGCTCCGAGCCGCGGAAGAAGTTGCCGCCGCCGATCACCACGGCGAGCTCGGTGCCCTCGCGGATCACGGAGGCGATCTCCCGCGCCATCTTGTGCACGATGTCGGGGTCGACTCCGAGACCTCCCCCGCCGGCGAACGCCTCGCCGGACAGTTTCAGCAGAAAGCGACGCCGGGAGTCCTTGTCGGTGTCGGTGTCATTGCTCATGGTGGAGATCTCCTCGTGCATACGAAGAAGGCCACTGCCGGTGGGATCCTCTCGGCTCCTTCAGGCAATGGCCTCCTCGTGTTCAGCTGCCGTGTGCCCGACCCTAGCCGGTCGGCGACCCGTCTGCGGGACAGGCGGGCGGGCGGTGCGGCGTCATGGGGCGTGTCCCGGGCCCGCAGGCCCGACGGACCGCGCTCAGGCGCCGACGCGGAAGCGGGCGAAGCGCTTCAGCGTGACACCGGCCTCGTCCAGGATCTTCTGGACGGACTTCTTGTTGTCCTTGGCGAACGGCTGGTCCAGGAGGCAGTTCTCCTTGAAGAAGCCGTTCACCCGGCCCTCGACGATCTTGGGCAGGGCCTGCTCGGGCTTGCCCTCCTCGCGGGCGGTCTCCTCGGCGATGCGGCGCTCGTTCTCCACCGTCTCGGCCGGGATCTCCTCGCGGGAGAGGAACTTCGGGGAGAACGCCGCGATGTGCTGGGCGACGTCCTTGGCGATCTCCGCGTTCTCCTTGTCCAGCTCGACCAGGACGCCGACCTGCGGAGGCAGGTCCGGGCTGGTGCGGTGCAGGTAGGAGGCGACGAAGCCGCCGGAGAACTGCGCGAAACGGTCCAGGACGATCTTCTCGCCGAGGTTGGCGTTGGCCTCGTCGACGTAGGCCTGGACGGTCTTCCCGGCCTCGATCTCGGAGGCGAGCAGGGCGGCGGTGTCCGCCGGGGAGGTGGCGGCCACGTGGGCGGCGACGGCGTCGGCGGCGGCCTGGAACTTCTCACCCTTGGCGACGAAGTCCGTCTCGCACTTCAGCTCGACGAGCACGCCGGAGGCCTTGTCGTCGGCGATGCGGGCCACGACCGCGCCGTTCTCGGCGGTGCGGGACTCGCGCTTGGCGACGCCCTTCTGGCCCTTGACGCGCAGGATCTCGACGGCCTTGTCGACGTTGCCCTCGGCCTCGTCCAGCGCCTTCTTGCAGTCCATCATGCCGGCGCCGGTCAGCTCACGGAGCTTCTTGACGTCGGCGGCGGTGTAGTTCGCCATGTCGGTGAATCTCTCTCGAAGTCGATGAGGGTGGTCGGTGCACGGGGAGTGAGGCCCGGCACCGTCGGTGTCGACGACACCGGCGAAACCGCCTCACTCCCCGTGGACGCGTGGTACTCGGACGACCCCGCTGGGGTGACGGTCCGAGCCGGGCGCTGAGGCCCGGGCGGGCGTCAGGCCTGCTCGGCCTGGGCCTCGGCGGGCGCCTCGGCCGGCTTGTCCTCGGCCTTGGGCTCCTCGGCCTTGGGCTCGTCCGCCTTGGCCTCCTCAGCCTTGGGCTCCTCGGCCTTGGCGTCGGCGGCCGGCTTCTCGCCCTCGGCCTTGTCGCCCTCGAGAAGCTCGCGCTCCCACTCGGCCAGCGGCTCGCCGGCGGCCTTCTCACCCTTGCCCTCGGCCGCGCCGGAACGGGCGATGAGGCCCTCGGCGACGGCGTCGGCGATCACGCGGGTCAGCAGGGTGACGGAGCGGATCGCGTCGTCGTTGCCCGGGATCTTGTAGTCGACCTCGTCCGGGTCGCAGTTGGTGTCGAGGATCGCGACGACCGGGATGTTGAGCTTGCGCGCCTCACCGACGGCGATGTGCTCCTTCTTGGTGTCCACGATCCAGACGGCGCTGGGCACCTTCTGCATCTCGCGGATACCGCCCAGCGTCTTCTCCAGCTTCGCCTTCTCGCGGGAGAGGACCAGCAGCTCCTTCTTGGTGAGGCCGGAGGCGGCCACGTCCTCGAAGTCGATCTGCTCGAGCTCCTTGAGCCGCTGGAGCCGCTTGTAGACGGTCGAGAAGTTGGTCAGCATGCCGCCGAGCCAGCGCTGGTTCACGTAGGGCATGCCCACGCGGGTGGCCTGCTCGGCGATGGCCTCCTGGGCCTGCTTCTTGGTGCCGACGAACATGACGGAGCCGCCGTGCGCGACGGTCTCCTTGACGAACTCGTAGGCGCGGTCGATGTACGACAGCGACTGGAGCAGGTCGATGATGTAGATGCCGTTGCGCTCGGTGAAGATGAAGCGCTTCATCTTCGGGTTCCAGCGGCGGGTCTGGTGCCCGAAGTGGACGCCGCTCTCCAGCAGCTCCCGCATCGTGACGACGGCCATGGCCGTTCTCCTTGTTTTCGTGTCTCGGTTGTCCCGCGACGGCCCGGACGGGTGTCGCGCCTGACGCCCCGGACGCGTTGTGCCCGGGAAGCTCCTGGTGAGGGGTCTTCCGAGGACCGAGATACGCGGCCACCGGGTGAGGGTGGCGGGGCGTGCGAAGTCGACCCGGTGACCCGGATCGCCACCAGAAGTGTACGGGACCTCCGGAACTGCCCGCGACCACGTCCTCGGTCGCTGAGCGGAGTGACCGAGTTGTGCACAGGTGGGCGGTCGTCCACGGATTCCCGGCGGTCTGCTCCGGAGGCGGAGGACGCGGGGCACGCTGGCGGCATGGGGACGAGGGCATGGGTGGCGACCGCACTGATCGTGGCGGTGATGGGTGCGGTGGTACTCCTGCGGGCCCCCGCCGGCGCGCGGGCGGCGGCGGGTCCGGAGGCGGCGAAGGGCCGGGGGACGGACGCCGTCCCCCGGGCGGAGAAGGGCCGCGAAGCGAAGGAGGGACGGCGCGGAGCGCAGGACGAGGGCGACGGCGACGGGTGGAGCTGGCCCGTGGCGGGTGCGGACGCAGGGACGCGGCCCGTGGTGCTGCACGGCTGGGACCCGCCGCCGGCGCCGTGGGCGGCCGGTCACCGCGGGGTCGACCTGGCCACGGCGCCGGGCGCCGAGGTGCGCGCCGTCGGGGCGGGCCGGGTCGCGTTCGCCGGCCGGGTGGCGGGGCGCGGCGTGGTTTCGGTGACGCTGCGGGGCACGGGTGACGTGCCGCTACGGGTCACCTTCCAGCCGGTGCGGGCCGTGGTGGAGGCCGGTGACCCGGTGCGGGCCGGCGCAACGGTGGGGCGGCTGGAACCGGGCGGCTACCACTGCGACCGCCCGTGTCTGCACTGGGGACTGCTGCGGGGCGACCGCTACCTCGACCCGCTGTCCGTACTGCCGGAGTGGATGCTGCGGACGGGAGCCGTACGGCTGCTGCCGCACGCGGGAGTGCCCGTACCCGGTGCCCGCCCGCTCCCCGGGCACGGCCGCCGCGGGGTGGGGCGGTCAGGACCGCCGTACGCCTTGGCGGGCCAGGGCGACCGCGACCTCGGTGACGGTGGCGGGGTCCTCGGCGGCACCCAGCTCGATCCGGCGCACCGCCGCGTCCACGATGCCCTGGAGCAGCATGGCCGTCAGCCGGGGCTCTGCGTGCCCGAGCTCGGCGAGTGCGTCGACGATCATCGAGATCAGCCCGCCGTGCGCGGCTCGGATGCGTTCGCGGGCACCCGCGTCCAGCTCGCCGGCCGAGATGGCGACCACGGCCCGGTGCCGCCGGTCGCCGACCAGGGCGAGCTGGCTGCGGACGTACGCCTCGACTCGCGCCTCGGGACCGTCCGCGGCGGCCATGGCCGCCTCCACCTCGGCTGCCCACTCGGGGAAGTCGACGGCGCACAGCTCCTCGACCACGGCGGCGCGGGAGCGGAAGTACTCGTACACCGAGGAGCGTGCGAGGCCGGTGCGGCGGGCGAGGGCGGGGAAGGTGAGCGCGTCGGTGCCTCCCTCGGACAGCAGCGAGCGTGCGGCGTCCAGCAGGGCCGCACGCTGCATCGTCCGGTGCTCGGCCACGGAGGCTGCTCGAATCCTGGGCACCCGTCCACTCTACGTACGGCAGGACCGATTCAGCGACCCACCTCGGCCAGCTTCCCGCGCAGTTGCAGCACGGACTTGGTGTGGATCTGGCTGACGCGACTCTCGGTGACGCCCAGCACCTGCCCGATCTCGGCGAGGGTGAGCCCTTCGTAGTAGTAGAGCGTGACCACGGTCTTCTCACGGTCGGGCAGCGTGTTGACGGCCCGGGCCAGGAGGCGCCGCAGCTCGCGGTCCTCGGCCACCTCGACGGGATCGTCGGCGGCGGTGTCCTCGAGGGTGTCCACGAGGCTGAGCCGGTCGCCGCTCTCCGCGCCGACGTGCAGCAGCTCCTCCAGTGCCACCACGTTGGTCAGGGAGACCTGGCTGAAGACGGCGTGCAACTCGTCGACGGGGATACGCATCTCGGCCGCGACCTCCGCCTCGGACGGTGTGCGGCGCAGCGACGCCTCCAGCGTCGCGTACGCGCGCTCCACCGCACGGGCCTTCTGGCGCACCGAGCGCGGGATCCAGTCCATGGCCCGCAGCTCGTCGATCATCGCGCCGCGGATCCGGGTGATCGCGTACGTCTCGAACTTGATCGAGCGGCCGGGGTCGAACTTCTCGATCGCGTCGATCAGGCCGAAGACACCGGACGAGACGAAGTCGGCCTGCTCCACGTTGGCGGGAAGGCCCACGCTGACCCGGCCGGCCACGTACTTCACCAAGGGGGAGTAGTGGAGGATGAGCTGCTCACGCAGCCGTTCGTCGCCCGTCCCCTTGTACGACCGCCACAGCTCGTCGAGCGAACCGGGGACGGGTCCGGGTGCAGCGTCCTCCACGGCGACCGGACCTGAGCCGGTGGCCGCGCGGTCAGGCCCGGAGTTGTGCTGGGGCATGCGTCGCCTTGAGCCGTTCTGAGAGATCTTCCGAATTTCGTGAGCGTAGCGTGACGGTGAGGTTGCGGGGTGCGAGCACGGTCGGGCTGCGGCATGCGCAGATACGTTCCGCTGCCCGCACCCTGGGGTGATGTCGCTGGCGGGACGGCCCTGGGGATGCCCGGGGCCGGCAGGAGCGCGCTGCGCGCCACTGTCACCCTTTCACCCGGGAGTCGCAGTTCAAGGACCGCCGCGTCACCCGATGGGGTGCCTTGGAAGCACGGAAGGGGCGCCCCACGAGTCAGACGGGTCTCCCGCGTCGCACGGGTCACTGTGGCTGCGGTGACGGCCGCCCGCAGCCCCCGCGCGCTCGGGGCACGGGATCGAGCAGCCACCAGCGGTCCCCCGCGGAGCCGACGAACCCGAGGGCCCTCAGCTCGTGCAGCCGGACCAGCACCCGGTCGGCCGGCGTGGCAGAGGCCGCGGCCAGCCTCGGGACGGTGACGGCGGCCCGGGCCGGGAGCGCCTCCAGCACCCGCGCGGCCTCGGGTGGGAGCAGGTCGCGTGGCAGTACCGGTACCTCCTGCTCGGGCGCGAGCTCTCCCATGGCACCGACCATCTCGATCACCTCGTCCGCGTCCGTGACGACGGCGGCGGCGTCGTGCTGCAGCAGCCTGTGCACGCCGGCGGAGAGCCCGGAAGTGACCGGACCGGGGACACCCATCACGATGCGGCTCAGGTCACGGGCCCGGCGGGCGGTGACCAGGGAGCCGCTGCGCTGCTCCGCCTCGACGACCACGGTGCCGCGTGTGAGAGCCGCGATGACGCGGTTGCGCAGCACGAAGCGGCCACGCGTGGGGTGGCTGCCCGGCGGCAGCTCGGCGACGAGCAGGCCGTACTCGCCCAGGCGCCGGATGAGGTCAGTGTGGCCGGGCGGGTAGGCGACGTCGACGCCGCACGCCAGGACTCCGACGGTCGCCCCTCCCGCGCCCAGCGCTCCCCGGTGGGCGGCGCCGTCGACCCCGTAGGCTGCGCCCGAGACCACGGTCCAGCCGCGCGCGGCCAGGCCGGCCCCGAGGGCCGCGGCGACGTGTATCCCGTAGTCGGTGCAGGCCCGGGCGCCCACCACGGCCACCGAGCGCAGCGCCCAGAAGCGCAGAGACGGCGCGCCCCGGACCCACAGACCGTAGGGCCGGGAGGTGCCGAGGTCGTCGAGCTGCCCCGGCCAGTCGGGGTCGCCGGGGCAGACGAAGCGGGCGCCTCGGGCGGAGGCCGCGGCGAGGTCCGCCCCGGGCCGCACCTCGCGGGCGCGCAGCCTGAGTCCTTCCCAGCGCCGTGCGGAGGTTCCCGGTGGAGGGGGGCCGCCGCCACGCAGCCGTCGCACGATCTCTGCCGGCCCGTAGTCCTCCAGCCAGCGGCCGACCGTCTCGTCACCGGGCTCGGCGACACGGGTGAGCAGGGCGCGGTCGCGCCGCTCGTCGGAGTCCGGGCCGGCTTCGGCGTGGGCTGCGGCCTCGCGCGTCGGTCCGGTACTCATCGGGCGGGCTCCGGGACAGCGACACCACGGCGGATGCCGGTGCGCATCTCCAGCGCGCGGTCCACGTCCTCGCGGGTGGGCCGGTCACGCCCCGCCAGGTCGGCGACCGTCCAGGCCACGCGCAGCACCCGGTCCAGGCCGCGGGCGGTGAGCAGTCCGCGCTCCATGTCGTCCTCGGCCCGGTCGAGAGCGCCGAGCGCGACCGGCCAGCGGGTGCGCAGGGCGTGGCCGGGGACTTCCTGGTTGGTCGTCCACGGCGTCGCGGCGTAGCGGGCCGCAGCGCGTTCGCGGGCCGCGAGCACCCGGGCGGCGACGGTGGCGGTGCTCTCCCCGGCGCCGGACGCGTTCAGCTCGGAGCGGGCCAGCGGCTCCACGGTCACACGCAGGTCGACCCGGTCCATCAGGGGGCCGGAGAGCCGGGCGCGGTAGCGGCGGACCGTCGAGGGGCGGCATTCGCAGTCGGCTCCGCGCACCCCGTGCCGTCCGCATGGGCACGGGTTCGCCGCCATGACGAGGACGAAGCGTGCCGGCATGCGCATCATCCCGCCCGCGCGGGCGACCACCACGTGGCCCGATTCCAGCGGCTGCCGCATCGCGTCCAGTACCCGCCCGCTGCATTCGGCCGCTTCGTCGAGAAACATCACGCCGTGGTGAGCGAGGGAGACGGCGCCGGGCCGGGGCAGGCCGCTGCCGCCGCCGACCAGGGCGGCCATGGTGGCCGAGTGGTGCGGGGCGCAGTACGGCGGCCGCTCCACCAGGGGGCGCCCCGGGGGCAGTGTCCCGGCGACCGAGTGGACCGCCGTCACCTCCAGCGCCTCCTGCGCGGTCAGGGGTGGCAGCAGGCCGGGCAGCCGCTCGGCCAGCATGGTCTTGCCGGCGCCGGGCGGGCCCTTGAGGAAGAGGTGGTGACGGCCGGCCGCGGCGACCTCCAGGGCGGTGCGGGCGACGGTCTGCCCGGCGACCTCGTCGAGGTCGACGGGGTGGTCGTCCACGGCGAGGGCGGCGCCGAGACCCGGACCCGCAGGGGCGGGGCCCAGGGGATCGGGGCGGACCGCGGCGGTTTCCTCGTCCTCCTCCGGCACCGGCTCGTCGCAGAGCAGGGCGATGAGCTGGCGAAGGCTGCGGACGCCGAGCACCGTCACGTCGGGGACCAGGGACGCCTCGGCGGCGGCCTGCTCCGGCACGACGACGTGCCGGTATCCGGCGTCGGCGGCTGCCAGCACCGCCGGGAGCACGCCCCGGAGCGGGCGGACGCGGCCGTCGAGGCCCAGTTCGCCGAACATCATGAGGTCGGCGATCGCGCGCGGGTCGATCCGCTCGGCGGCGGCGAGCACGGCGCAGGCGACGCTGAGGTCGAAGCCGCTGCCGCCCTTCGGCACGGAGGCCGGGCTCAGCCCGACGGTGAGCTTCTTCTGCGGCCATTCCGCGCCGGAGTTGACCACGGCGGCACGGACCCTGTCGCGGCTCTCGACCAGGGACTTGTCGGGCAGCCCTACCAGGGTGAAGTGGGCGACGCCCGGCTCCAGGTCGGCCTGTACCTCGACCGGGACGCCCTCGACGCCGACCAGCGCGACCGAGCAGGTGCGGGCGAACCCCATCAGGCCGCCCCCCGGACGTGCTCGACCAGCGGGGACCCGCGGTCCGGCAGCAGGATGCCCACCACGTCCAGCCTCACGCCCCCGGTGGGCGGCCTGCCGTACCGGGCGATCCAGCGCTCGGTGAGCCAGCGGGACGCGAGCCTGCGCAGCCGCGCGGCCTTGGCCGGGGTGACGGCGGCCATCGGGTGTTCCCACCCGCCGGCGCGGCGCGTCTTGACCTCGCAGACCACCAGGGCGTCACGGTCGCGCGCGACGATGTCGATCTCTCCGGCGGCGCAGCGCCAGTTGCGTTCCAGTACGGCCATGCCGGCGGCACGCAGCCGCCGCGCGGCCAGGTCCTCGCCGTAGCGGCCGAGTGCTTCTCGGGCATTCATGTGGGACCACCTCCGTCACCGACTGTGACGGAGGCGGAGCTGGGGCGGGGATGTCGGGCCGGATCTGTGGACCGGTGCCGGTCTGGGGATATCCCCGTCACCCCCGGGGGTGACGGGGAGAGGGGGGGGGGAACGGTGTGAAGGGCCCGCGGCCCGGAAGGTCCTGCTCAGGTCAGCCCTTGAAGCCGGAGTCCTCGGGCAGGTCGAGTTCGCTCTTGTTGAGCTCCTCGATGTTCACGTCCTTGAAGGTGAGCACCCGCACCTGCTTCACGAACCGCGCCGGCCGGTACATGTCCCAGACCCAGGCGTCTGCCATGGACACCTCGAAGAAGACCTCGCCCTGGACGGAGTGCACCTGCATCTCGTAGTCGTTGGTGAGGTAGAAGCGTCGTTCGGTCTCGATCACGTACTTGAACAGCCCGACGACGTCGCGATACTCGCGATAGAGCTTGAGCTCCATCTCGGTCTCGTACTTCTCGAGGTCCTCGGCGCTCATGGCGTGTTCCCCTTCAGCCGTGCGTGCCCCTATTGTGCGTCAGCTCCGGCGCCGGCCGTGCGAGGCCGCCGCCGACCGGCGGGACAGCGGCCCGTGCGCCGCCCCTCCCATGATCAGGACGGTACCCGCGACGACGGCGATCAGCATGGGGACCAGCGGTCCGGGCCGGGACACTCCGCCCGGCAGCTGCGCGAAGCCCTCGGGTCGTTCGACCATGCCGAAACCTTCCAGCGGCCAGGCCGTCGCGTCCACCCGCCCCCGCACGGCGTCGCGCGGCACGGCCCAGTGGTCGGCGTCACCCTCCAGGCGCATCAGGGAGTCCTGGGAGGTCGTGCGATGGTCGCCCAGCAGGAAGAGCCGGCCTTCGGGGACCCGCTCGTCGAAGCGAGTCATGGCCTTCCGGTCGTCCGGCCCGAGGTACTCCTCGTCGACGGGTTCGCCGTTCACGGTGATCCGCCCCTCGGCGTCGCAGCAGGCCACCGTGTCGCCGCCGACCGCCACGACGCGCTTGACCATGGGGACGTCCCCCCACACAGAGTCGTAGAAGACGACGACGTCGCCGCGCCGGACCTGGTCACCGCCGACGCGTTCGGCGAGTACCCGGTCGCCGGCCTGGATGGTCGGTGCCATCGAGCGGGTGGGAACCGTGTACGGCTGGTATACGATCGCGCCCCAGACGAAGCCGCCGAGGAAAAGCACGCAGCCGATCGCCACCGCGACGCCGGAGAGGGTGTCGCCCAGCCCACGGCGCGGCCGTGTGCCGCCCGGGCGTGCCGCACCGGTCGTCCGTACTGCGTTTCCCATCCCTGCGCTCCCGGGTCCGTCGCCGCCTCGCCGCCATCGCACCGCCGGGTCGCTGACGGCCACGGGGCGTCGCCCGACCTGCCCGGAGGTCTGGGCGAACCCTACCGGCGAGCGCGCGCTCTCCGGGAGTGCGGAGGACGGCACGCAGGAGCGAGGTGTCCACGTGGGGGGCGCCTCATCCGCCGGTCACCACGCGGGGGCCGAGCCGCGACACGTGTGTGGCCGGGCCCTCCGGGGCCCGGCCACACCTCGGTCCGTACCGGGGACGGGGCTCAGTCGCCCGTCGTGATCCGCTCCGCTCGGCGCGAGGCGTCCGCACGCACCGGGCGCCGGCGAAGCCACAGGGCCAGCGGTGCCACTCCGGCCACGCCCATCAGGGCGGGGGCGGCACCGACGGCCTGGGCGGCGACGCCCTTCTGGTCGAAGGTCCCCGGCACCGGGAGGGTCGCCCAGCGGTCGAGGGGCCAGGCGACGACCACGGCGCGGCCGATGGCCTCGTCGACGGGCACCATGCCGCCGTCGGGGCCGTCCTGGTGGTAGCGCGAGTCCCGGGAGTTCTGCCGGTTGTCGCCCATGACCCACATGTGGTCCTCGGGCACGGTGACGGGCCCGAAGGGCCTGTCGTCGCACGGCGTGCTGCCGGGCTTGAGGTACGACTCCTCGAGCGCGGCGCCGTTGACCTTCACCGGCCCGCCCTTGCGGCAGGAGACGGTGTCGCCGCCGACCGCGATGACGCGCTTGATCAGGTCCTGTTCGTCGGCGGACGGCATCAGCCCGATGAAGCTGAACGCCTTCTGCAGAGCGTTCTGCTCGTTGGGGATGTCGGGGAGCCAGCCGCCCGGGTCGTGGAAGACGACGACCTCGCCGCGCTCCGGCTCGGAGCCGAACCAGGGCGTCAGCTTGTCGACGAGGACGCGGTCGCCGATCTTGAGGCTGTCCCGCATCGACTCCGAGGGGATGGAGAACGCCTGGAGCAGGAAGGTCTTGATGACCAGCGCCAGCACCAGCGCGATGCCGACGAGCAGGGGCAGTTCCTTCCAGAACGGCCGTGCCTGCTTCTTCTTGCGGTCGCGGCCGGCCCCGCCGTGCCCCTCGCCGCCGTCACGGCCGTCACGGGCGCCGTCTCCGTCGTCCCCTGTGTGCGACACGCCCACGGTGTCCGTCTCGCCTCCCTGCGGGCTGGGCCGTTCGTCACTCATCAGCGGCGTCGGTCCGCGGCCGTCTCCCTCAGGTCCCTCGGGATAGTCGTGACCGGACCGCGCGCCGTAGCCCATGTCCCCCACTCTCACTCCTCACACTGCGCTTTCGTCGGTCCCGGTACCGGGCCAGACCCACCACTGTGACAACGAGCGAGAGTTCCAAGGGGCTCGGAAGCCCACTCCTTCGGATCTGCTCGGCAGCTTGTGCGGTCGCCTCCGTGCCGGAGGGGTCCGGCACCGCGGCGAAGGTCTCGTTCTCCGACAGCCGCTGCCAGTGGTCCACCGGCCAGGCTACGACCATGGCCCTGCCGACGATCAGTTCCTCCGGAACCGTACCCCGTCCGGGTGAATCGAGGTGGTACCGGGAGTCCGCCGAGTTGCCGCGGTGGTCGCCCATCACGAAGTACCGGCCCTCGGGGACCGTGACGTCGAACTCGATCTTCGACGGCGCGTTGCCCGGGTACAGGTACGGTTCGTCGACGGGGTGGCCGTTGACCGTGATCCGGCCGTCGGAGCCGCAGCAGCGGACGCGGTCGCCGCCGACGGCGACCACCCGCTTGATGAGGTCCTGCTCGTCGTCCGACGGGAGCAGGCCGACGAACGTCAGCAGGTCCTTGACCTGCTTGATCCCGACCGGATCGGTCCCCTGCTGCTGCTGTTGCGGTTCGCCGTCCAGCCAGCCGCCCGGGTCCTGGAAGACGACGACGTCGCCGCGTTCGGGCCGGCCGCCGAACCACGGGGTCAGCTTGTCGACGACGACGCGGTCCCCGATCCGGATGGTCTGCTCCATCGACCCGGAGGGGATCACGAACGCCTGCACCAGGAAGGTCTTCAGCACCAGCGCTATCACCAGCGCGATGCCGATCAGGATGGGGATCTCCTTGGTCACCGACAGCCGGCGGCGCCGCTTGATGCGCCTGGCCGCACGTCGCCGGTCGGCGCGGCCCTCGCCGGGGCCGCGCAGGGTGGCGGGCCGGTCGGCGGAGGGCTGCGGCGGGGGTGTCGCGTCGGGACGCCGGTGGTGACCGGCGGGTCTGCCGCGCCTACCCATGTGGCCCCGCCTCGCGAGCGGCGCGTTGCGTACCGGCGGACAGGGTGGTCCAGCGGTCGTGGGGCCAGGCGATCCAGTCGGCGCGGCCGATGACGCGGTCCAGCGGGACGGTGCCGCCGCCGGGCAGCCCCAGGTGGTCCCGGGAGTCGCGGGAGGCGGAGCGGTGGTCGCCCATGACCCAGAGCCGGCCTTCCGGAACGCGGATGTCGAAGCGGACGGCGGAGGGGGCGTCTCCTTGGTGAAGGTACGTCTCGGTCAGCGGTTCGCCGTTCACCACAAGCCTCCCCCGCTGGTCGCAGCACCGAACGCGGTCCCCGCCGACGCCGATGACCCGCTTGACGTACTCCGTGTCCGCCGGGTCCGACAGGCCGAGGGCGGAACCGAACCTGCGGAGCAGACCGGACAGCGCCCCCGAGCCGGTGCCGGACGGGAGGAAGGACCCCCTGCCGTCGAACACCACGACGTCCCCCCGTTCGGGACGGTCACCGAAACGGTAGGCCAGCTTGTTCACCAGGACCCGGTCCCCCACCTTCAGGGTCGGCGCCATCGACGAACTGGGGATCGAATAAGGCTGCACCACGAAGGCGCCGACCAGCAAGACCGCCACGAGAACGGCCGCGGCACCCGTCGTGAGCCGAAAAGAGCGCGGCCGACGCCGGTGCCCCTGCTCGGGGACCTCCGCGCGGCCGCGCTCCGTTCGCACGAACGAGATCAGTTCTCGCGCTTCTCCTTGATCTTGGCGGCCTTGCCGCGCAGGTCGCGGAGGTAGTACAGCTTCGCGCGGCGGACGTCACCGCGGGTGACGACCTCGATCTTCTCAACGATCGGGGTGTGCACCGGGAAGGTGCGCTCGACGCCGACGCTGAAGCTGACCTTGCGGACCGTGAAGGTCTCGCGCACGCCGGAGCCCTGGCGGCGGATCACGACGCCCTTGAACTGCTGCACACGGGAGCGGCTGCCCTCGACCACGCGGACGTGGACGTTGACGGTGTCGCCCGGGCGGAAGGGGGGGACGTCCTCGCGCAGCGAAGCCGCGTCGACGTTGTCGAGCAGGTGAGACATGATCGTCTGCTTTCCTCGCCGATGCCACAGGCCATCAGCGGAACATGGTGAACGGATGTACGGTCGCCGCCGCTCCGGTCGGGCGTTGATCCCCCTGTGGCAGGGTCGCGCGCCGGACGCGAGGCAGCGGCCTATTCTTCCACGGGCCTCGTCGTGCGCCCAAATCGGCCCCCGGTTCCGACCTCCCAGCCCAGTGCGGAGAGCGTCGCCCGGTCCTGCGCGTCGAGCCCGCCGGGATCGCACGCCTCGATCAGGTCGGGCCGGTGGGTGCTGGTGCGGGCGAGCGCCTGGTCGCGGCGCCACCGGGCGATCCGCCCGTGGTGGCCGCTGACCAGCACCTCGGGGATCTCCCGGCCGCGCCACTGAGGGGGCTTGGTGTACACCGGGCCTTCGAGCAGACCGGCCATGCTCCCGGGGGCGAAGGAGTCGTCGCGGTGGGACTCGGCGTTGCCGAGCACTCCGGGCAGCAGGCGGGCGACCGCCTCCACCATCACCAGTACCGGCGCCTCTCCCCCGGCGAGCACGTAGTCGCCGATGGAGACCTCGCGCACGTCCAGGCGCGACCCGTACTCCTCGACGACGCGGCGGTCGATGCCCTCGTAGCGGGCCGGGGTGAACACGAGCCAGGGTGCGGCGGCGAGTTCGACGGCGAGGGCCTGGGTGAACGGCCGTCCGCTGGGCGTGGGAACGACGAGGACGGGCTCGCCCTGGTCCGGGGCGCCGGAGGCGAGGATCTCGTCCAGCGCCTCGCCCCACGGCTCGGGTTTCATCACCATGCCGGGCCCGCCGCCGTACGGGGTGTCGTCCACGGTGTGGTGCCGGTCGTGGGTCCAGGTGCGCAGGTCGTGCACCCGGACGTCGAGCTGCCCGCGGGCGCGCGCCTTGCCGACCAGGGAGACGTTCAGCGGCTCCAGGTACTCCGGGAAGATCGTGACGACGTCGAGCCTCACGCGCCCTTCCCCTCCTCCTCGTCGAGCAGCCCGGGGGGCGGGTCGACGACCATGCGCTGCGCGGACAGGTCGATCTCCGGGACGATCTCGGTGACGAACGGAATCAGCGCCTCGCCGCCGTCGGGGCGCCGTACGACCAGCAGGTCCTGCGCGGGCAGGTGGGCGATCTCCTCGACCCGGCCGACGGCGCGCCCGTCGCGGGTGACGACGTCGAGGTCGAAAAGCTGGTGGTCGTAGAACTCCTCGGGGTCGTCCGGGCTCTGCTCCGGGTCGACCTCGGCGACCAGCAGGGTGTTGCGCAGCGCCTCGGCGCCGGTGCGGTCCTGCACGCCGGCGAAACGCAGCAGCAGGCGTCCGCTGTGCACCCGGCCCGTCTCGATGGTGAGCGGGCCGACGCCCGGCGGGTCGGTGGCCAGAACGGCTCCGGGCGCGAGTCGCACCTCGGGCTCGTCGGTGCGTACCTCCACGGTGACCTCGCCGCGGATGCCGTGGGCGCGGCCGACGCGGGCGACTACCAGCTGCACGGTCTCGGGTTCCCCTTCTTCTCGCGTGTCCGCCGCCGGGGCGGGTGGTGCGAACAGCGGCAGCGGCCGGGTGCGGCCGGAGCCGCCCCCGGCCGCTGCCGGTGGTGCGTGGTACTGCTCAGCGTGCTGCTGCTCAGCGGATCTGGTCCACGTCGACGAGGTCGACGCGGACACCGCGGCCGCCGAGGGCTCCCACGACGGTGCGGAGCGCACGGGCCGTGCGGCCGTTGCGGCCGATGACCTTGCCGAGGTCGTCGGGGTGCACCCGGACCTCCAGCACGCGCCCGCGGCGCAGGGTGCGCTCCGCGACCTGCACCTCGTCGGGGTGGTCGACGATGCCCTTCACGAGGTGCTCGAGGGCCTCCTCGAGCATCCTCAGGCCTCGGTCGACTCGGTGGCGGCGTCAGCGGACTCGGCCTTGGCCTCGTCCGCCTTCTTCTCGCCCTTGTCGGACTTCTTGGCCTTCGGCGTGATGGCCTCGCCCTTGGGCTCGTTCGCCGACTGCTTTGCCGCGGCCTCGAAGAGGGCCTTCTTGTCGGCCTTCGGCTCGGCGACCTTCATCGGCTCGGGGGCCGGCAGACCCTTGAACTTCTGCCAGTCGCCGGTGACCTTGAGGATGGCCGCGACCGGCTCGGTCGGCTGCGCGCCGACGCCCAGCCAGTACTGGACGCGCTCCGAGTCGACCTCGATGCGGGAGGGGTTCTGCACCGGGTGGTACAGGCCGATCTCCTCGATGGCGCGGCCGTCGCGGCGGGTGCGCGAGTCGGCGACGATGATGCGGTAGTGCGGCGAACGGATCTTGCCCAGTCGCTTCAGCTTGATCTTGACTGCCACGGGTGTGGTGTCTCCTGGTCTTGACGTGGTGGGGCGCGGCGGAAGGCCACGTGGGGTTGTGGTGTCCTGGCGCCCGACGGACGCGTCAGCCGGAGGAGAGAGGGGTCCTGGACGGCTGCCGAGTACAGCCGCCCATGATGCCACACCTCACCGGTCCGGCCGAACCGGGGGCCGGACCGGTGAGGTGTGGCCGCCGCCGGCGCGTTCAGCCCGCGACGGCCATCGGTTCCTTGGACGGCGCGGCGTCCGGGATGCGGAAGGGCTTGCCGCAGGCTCCGCACATGATGGGCGCCTGCGCCAGCACGGAGGGGACGACGCGGACGTTGCGCCCGCAGTCGCAGACCGCCTTGACCCGTACCCCGCCCCCGGAGGAGCCGTGCCGGGCCGCGGGCCCGCGGAAGCTGCGGCCGCTCTCGGTGGTGGTGGCCGCGTCGTGCGCCTTGAGGGCGCGGTGCAGTCGGTCGGCGGTGGAGCGGTAACGCCGGCGGGTGGCCGGGGTGAGGGCCACGAGGGAGAAGCCGCTGCTCGGGTGCGGCTCTTCCGCGTGCTCCAGCCCCAGCTCTTCGGCGATCGCGAGGAACCGGCGGTTGTGGTAACGACCGGCGCGCGAGGTGTCGCGGACGCCGCGGGCGGCGGCGATCCCGTGCACGGCCTCGTGCAGCAGCCGTTCGAAGGAGAGCTCGGCGCCGCAGGCGGACGAGGACTCTCCGATGAGTGATTCGGGCGCGGCCAGGTCCGGCAGCTCGGGATGGTGCCGTTGAATGTCGGCCCAGGCGGCTGCCAGCTCGGCGGCGAGAACTGGTGGTGTCGTGCTCACGTCGTGAACAACGAGCGAGGGGGTCCGGGTGTTCCGATTCGGGGCCATCCCAAATAATTTTCCCGTACCGGTCAGTTCACTCCGATGGGCCCTGACGAGGACGGGTGCGCCGATCTGCGGAGAAGACGCACAGTCGTGGCATTCCCGGACGTAGTTCCGATTCGTACGCCTTCGGTACGCCGGGCCGCCGCGCGGGCGAGCGCACGCTCCCCCGCGCTCACTGGGACGCGCGCGCCGCCGGTCGCGGTTCCCTCGCCCCTCCCGGATGCCACGACCATATGTCCCGATTAGCATGACTTCGCGTCGCGGCCCTCCGCCCGGCGCATGCTACGGCAGTGCCCCCGCGACGCCGGATGCCGGATGCCGGGCCCGGACGGCGACGTGCTGCGGCGTACGGCGGCGGCCCGAACCCCGCGGCCGATCGGACGGATCGACGGATCGAGGCGCCTTGATGACACCCACGCTGGTCCACCACCCGCAGCGCGCCCGCGACTGGGCGGAGATCCAGGAGCGGATGATGGTCCCGCTCTACGAGGCGGTCTTCGACCGGCTGGAGGTCGGCTCCGCCTCCCATGTCCTGGACCTCGGCTGCGGTTCCGGGCTGGCGCTGCTCCTCGCCGCGGCCCGCGGTGCGTCCGTGACGGGCGTGGAACCGGACGAGACGCGGCTGGCACTGGCACGCGAGCGCCTGATGCCGGAGCCCGGCGGCGCTCCGGGCGGCCGGAGGGTGCGACTGGTGGGCGCCCGCGTGGCGGACGAGGTACCGCTGCACGAACCGCTGCCCACGGTGGTGACCGCGTTCGAGGCGCTGCCCGGCCCCGAGGTGCTGTCCCGGACGGTGGCCTCGCTCGAACGGAACACGCCGGTGGTGCTGGCCGGGTGGGGGCCTGCCGAACGCTGCGGAGCAGCGTCGGTGCTGCGGGTGGCCGAGCGGGCGGCGGACACCGCGGACATGCAGGACGGGGAGGCCGGGGAGGCCGGGGAGGAAGCCGGGGAGCCGCCGCGTATGCCGGGGTGCTGGCAGCCCGGGGGGCGTGACGGGCTGGAGGAGCTGGCCCGCACCGCCGGTCTGCGGCTGGACGGCTCCGGGCGGGTTTCCTGCCCGTTCGGCTACGCCGACATGGACAGTGCCGTCCGCGGGCTGCTGTCCACCGGGCTGTACGACCGGGCGGAGCGGACCGCGGAGGAGGGGGTGGTGCGCGCGGAGCTGATCGAGGCGCTCGCCGCCCACCGGCGCGGCGACGGCACGGTGTGGATGCCGAATCTCTTCCGGTACGTGATCGCACGGGTCTGACGCCCTCCCGGTCCCGCGCGCGGAACCGGGAGGTCCAGGCACCGCGGAGGACGCCCCCTGCGGGGGAGGTGCCGGATGCCGGCCGGTCAGCGGGGCCGGACGGCGTTGAGCCGGGCGGCCTGGCGCGTGAGGTGGTCGCGCTCGGCGCGGTCGGGTGCCTTGTGGGCCGCCTCGGCGTACAGCCGGGCCGCCGTCGTCAGGTCGCCGTCGCGCTCGTGGAGGTAGGCCGCGACCGCCGTGTGGCGGGGCAGTGCGGCGTCCAGCGGCGCGAGGGCCGCCAGACCGGCACGCGGTCCGTCGGCCTCCCCGACGGCGACCGCCCGGTTGAGCCGGACGACGGGGTTGTCGGTCAGGCGCGCGAGCTCGTCGTACCACTCCACGATCTGCACCCAGTCGGTCTCGCCGGCCGTCGGGGCGTCGGCGTGGAGTGCCGCGATGGCGGCCTGGGCCTGGAACTCGCCCAGCCGGTCACGTGCGAGGGCGGCCTGGAGGATTCCGACGCCCTCGGCGATCGACGCGGTGTCCCACCGGTCTCGGTCCTGCTGGGCGAGCGGCACCAGGCTGCCGTCGGACGCGGTCCGCGCGGCCCGCCGGGCATGGTGGAGCAGCATGAGCGCGAGCAGCCCGGCCACCTCGGGGTGGTCGATGGCCGCCGCGAGCTGCCGGGTGAGCCGGATGGCCTCGGCGGCGAGGTCGACGTCGCCCGAGTAGCCCTCGTTGAAGACGAGGTAGAGGACGCGGAGCACGGTGGCGACGTCGCCCGGCCGGTCGAAGCGCGCTCCGGAGACGGTGCGCTTGGCCCGGCTGATGCGCTGCGCCATGGTCGCCTCGGGCACCAGGTAGGCCTCGGCGATCTGGCGGGTGGTCAGCCCTCCGACGGCGCGCAGGGTGAGCGCGACCGCCGATGCCGGGGTCAGCGACGGGTGGGCGCAGAGGAAGTAGAGCTGGAGGGTGTCGTCCGCCGAGGGAGTCGGGCCTGGCGCCGGCTCCTCCTCGACGCGGCCCTCGCGCCGGCGGCGGGAGGCCGCCGCCCGGGTCGCGTCGAGGAACTTGCGCCAGGCGACGGCGACCAGCCAGCCCTTCGCATCCCGCGGAGGGTCGGCCGGCCAGACCCGGAGCGCCTCGATCAGGGCGTCCTGCACGGCGTCCTCGGCCGCCGCGAAGTCGGCTCCGCGGCGGACGAGGACGGTGAGCACGCTCGGCGTGAGACTCCTGAGCAGGGCCTCGTCCATCTGCGGGGTCACTCCGTGATGGTGGGGGGCTCGGTCAGGAAGGGGCGCACCTCGAGCCACTCGTGGATCGGCTCGCCGCCCGCCCCGGGGGCGGCCGACAGCTCCCCGGCCAGTGCGACGGCGCGCTCGTAGTCGTCGACGTCGATGATCATCCAGCCGGCGATGAGGTCCTTGGTCTCCGCGAACGGCCCGTCCGTGACCGGCGGGCGTCCCTCACCGTCGTAGCGGACCCACGCCCCGTCGGGGGCGAGCGCCTGGCCGTCGACGTACTCGCCGGTCTTCTCCAGCCGGGCCGCGAAGTCGTTCATGTACTGCACGTGCGCCGAGATCTCCTCGGGGCTCCACCGGTCCATCGGCACGTCGTTGACCGGGGCGGGGGCGCCGCGGTAGTGCTTCAGCAGCAGGTACTTGGCCATGACGGTTCTCCTCGGTGCTCGTGCGGCCCATTGTGGCCGCCTTCACCCCGGGGACGGAGCCGGACGCGGGTTCTCGACATCTCCGTCCGACTTTCTTCCGGGCTCTCTTTGAACGGGCCCCGACGCGCCCGGTGCCGCCGTCAGGCCGCGCCGGGCCACTCCTCGGCGGTGAGCGCGAAGCGCTCGTGGTCGCGCCAGGCTCCGTCGAGGAAGAGCATGCGCGGCGAGAAGCCCTCGTGCCGGAAGCCGAGCCGTTTCGCCATGGCGAGCGAGCGTTCGTTCTCCGGCTGAACGTTGATCTCCAGCCGGTGCAGTCCCAGGCCGTCCGGTCCCTCGGCGAAGCAGCGGTCGACGATCAGCCGCATGCCCTCGGTCATCCGTCCGGTGCCCGCGTAGGGCACGTAGCTGTCGTAGCCGAGCGAGCCGTTGCGGAAGCGCGCGCGGACGATGTTGGCCACGTTGACGCGTCCCACCAGTCCGTCGTCCTCACGGTCGAAGATCAGGTAGGACCGCAGCACCGGGCCCTGGCGGCGCACCAGGTCGGGCAGGCCGTCCGGTTCGACCGGGTTCCAGGGACGCAGATGGTCGGCCGACCGGACGACGGCCTCGCTGTAGACCCGCTCGTCCTCGGGACGCGGGGGACGGATGTAGACGCGCATGGGTCACATCATCCCCCGCCCCCGTCTCACTTCGGCGGGAGCATGTCCTTGAACTCCTGCGGCAGCTCGAAGTCGCCGGCGTCCTGACCCGCACCGGGCATACCGAACGCGCCGCCGGCGGCACGCCGTTCGGCCGCGGCCTGCTCCTCCTGCCGGCGCTTCATCGGGTTGCCGGACTGGCGCTTGCCCTTGGCCTTCTTCTGCTGCTTGCCCTTCTTCCGCCCGCCGCCCACGCCGGGCATTCCCGGAACACCGGGCATACCGGGCATGCCGCCGCCCTGCGCCATCTTCGACATCATCTTGCGGGCCTCGAAGAAGCGCTCCACCAGGTTCTTCACGGCGCTGACGTCGACGCCGGAACCGCGGGCGATGCGCGCACGGCGGGAGCCGTTGATGAGCGTGGGCTCGGCCCGCTCGCCGGGGGTCATCGACTTGATGATGGCGGCGGTGCGGTCGACGTCCCGCTCGTCGAGGTTGTTGATCTGCTCCTTCATCTGGCCCATGCCGGGCATCATGCCGAGCAGCTTGGAGATGGAGCCCATCTTGCGGACCTGCTCCATCTGGGCCAGGAAGTCGTCGAGCGTGAACTCCTTCGGCCCCTTCGCCAGCTTGGCGGCCATCTTCTCGGCCTCTTGCTGGCTGAAGGTCTGCTCGGCCTTCTCGATCAGCGTGAGCATGTCGCCCATGCCGAGGATGCGGGACGCCATGCGGTCCGGGTGGAACGCGTCGAAGTCGTCCAGCTTCTCGCCGTTCGAGGCGAACATGATCTGCTTGCCGGTGACCTGCGCGACGGACAGGGCGGCACCGCCCCGGGCGTCGCCGTCCAGCTTGGAGAGCACCACGCCGTCGAAGCCGACGCCGCTCTGGAAGGCCTCCGCGGTGGTGACCGCGTCCTGACCGATCATCGCGTCGACGACGAACAGGATCTCGTCCGGGCGTACGGCGTCGCGGATGTCCGCGGCCTGCCGCATCAGTTCCTCGTCGATGCCGAGACGGCCGGCGGTGTCGACGATGACCACGTCGTGCTGCTTGTCGCGGGCGTAGGACACCGAGTCCTCGGCGACCTTCACCGGGTCGCCGACACCGTTGCCCGGCTCCGGGGCGAAGATCGCCACGCCGGCGCGCTCGGCGACGACCGAGAGCTGGTTGACCGCGTTGGGACGCTGGAGGTCGCAGGCCACCAGCAGCGGGGCGTGTCCCTGCGTGGTGAGCCAGCGGCCGAGCTTGCCGGCCAGGGTGGTCTTGCCCGCGCCCTGGAGACCCGCCAGCATGATCACGGTCGGCGGGTTCTTGGCGAACCGCATCCGGCGCGTCTCGCCGCCGAGGATGCCGACCAGCTCCTCGTTGACGATCTTGACGACCTGCTGGGCGGGGTTCAGCGCCTGGGAGACCTCGGCGCCGAGCGCGCGCTCCTTGACCTGCTTGATGAACGACCGGACGACCGGCAGCGCGACATCGGCCTCCAGCAGGGCGATGCGGATCTCGCGCGCCGTGGCGTCGATGTCCGCCTCACTCAGGCGGCCCTTGCCTCGGAGGTTCTTGAAGGTCGCTGCGAGGCGATCGGAAAGAGTGTCGAACACGGCGGTCGCGGATCCTTCGCGTCGGATGTGGTGCGGGCGGTCGACCCCCAAGGGTATCCGCCCGCACCGGGTGCGGTCAGGTCCCCTCGGCCGGGGCCCGTTCGGCCAGCGCGCGCTGCACGCCGCGGGCGACCTCCTCGGCCGCCGCCGGCGGCAGCGGCGCGCCCTGGACGTCGGTGACGTAGAAGGCGTCCACCGCGTTCGCGCCGAGCGTGCCGACGTGCGCACTGCGGACCCGTACGCGGGCCTGCTCCAGTGCCCGGGCGATGCGGTACAGCAGGCCGGGCGCGTCCGGCGCACGCACCTCCAGCACGGTCGCACGGCGGGATGCCTCCGGCGTGGCGACGGTGACGCGGGCCGGCGGGGGCGCCACGCCGCGCCGGGGCGTGCGGTACGCCGCCTCGCGCTCGGCGAGGCGGGCCTCGACGCGGAGTCCGCCGTCCAGCACGCGGTGCAGGTCGGCCCGGAGCCGTTCGGCGTCCGGCAGCCGCCCGTACGCGGCGGCGACCCGCCACCCGAGGAGCAGCACGGCCGGGTCGCCGGGGTCGGCCGAGGTTTCCCCGTCCCCGGGATCTGCCGGGTCGGGGTCTGCCGGACCGGGGTCGGTGCGGACCTCGGCGGTGCGCACCGTGAGGCGGTGGAGGGCGAGCAGGCCGGCGACGGCGGGGAGGCCACCCGGCCGGTCGGGCAGCGCGACGAGCAGGTGCGCGCCGTGCGGTGCGGTGGCCGCCTCGGCGTCCTGAGGTCCGGTGTCCGGTTCCGGGAAGAGTTCCAGCACCGGCGCGCCCGTGCGCCGGGCCCGTTCGACGAGACGTGCGGTGCGCGGGTCCTGGAGCCGGCCGGGAGCCGCCTCGGGCGCCTCCCCCGCGAGCACCGCGTCCACGCGCTTGACCAGGTCGGCGACGAGCGACGCGCGCCAGGTCGACCATGCGGCGGGCCCGGTGGCGAGCGCGTCCGCCTCGGTGAGGGCGTGCAGCAGTTCCAGCGTGCCGCGACGCTCCACGGCGGCTGCCACCGCCTGCACGGTGGCGGGATCGTCCGGATCGCGCCGGGTCGCGGTCTCGGCGAGCAGCAGATGGTGCCGGACCAGCGTGGCGAGGACCCTCGCGTCGTCGGGGCCGAAGCCCATCCGGGCGGCGGCGTCCCGCGCGATGGTCTCCCCCACGACCGAGTGGTCGCCCGGCCACCCCTTGCCCAGGTCGTGCAGCAGCGCGGCCACGAGCAGCAGGTCGGGGCGCTGCACCCGCCGGGTCAGCGCGGAGGCGCGTACGGCGGTCTCCACCAGGTGCCGGTCGACGGTCCAGCGGTGCACGGGGTTGCGCTGCGGACGGCAGCGCACCCGCTCCCAGTCCGGCAGCAGCACGTCCGTGAGCCCCGCCGCGTCCAGCGCCTCCCACACCGGCACCGTCTGCGGCCCTGCGCCGAGCAGGCTGACGAACTCCTCACGGGCACCCGGCGGCCAGGGCACGGGCAGGGGCGCCGCATCGCGTGCGAGCCGGCGCACGGCGGACGGGTTGAGCGGCAGTCCCGCCTGGGCGGCGGCCGCGGCGGCACGCAGCGGGAGAACGGGATCGCGGTCGGGGCGAGCGGTACGGGCCAGGGAGACCTCGCCGTCGAACGCGACCACGCCGTCGGCCAGCGGGGTCCGCTCCGGCTGCGCACCACGCGGGGCGCGACGCCCGGCGAGCAGGCGCGTGCGACCGGGGCGTGCTGCGCGGGCACGCAGGACGCGGGAGACGTCCCGCCAGGTGACGTCGGCGGCGTAACCGATGGTGTGCGCCGCCTCGTACACGCGGCGCAGCAGCGCGTCGGCGTCCGGCAGGCCGAGAGCGGCGGCGACCGGGTCCTGTTCCTGGAGGGCGAGCCGGTCGGTGGTGCGGCCGGTGGCGAGATGGAGGGCGTCGCGCACGTCGAGCAGCGCGGTGCGGGCGTCGGCCAGCCCCTCGCGCGGAGCATCGGCGAGCCAGGACGCGGCGACGGCGCGCAGCGCGACGGCGTCGCGCAGGCCGCCGTACGCCTCCTTGAGGTCGGGTTCGAGGAGGAAGCGGAGTTCACCGTGCCGGTGGGTGCGTTCGCGGACCAGTTCGCGGAGTTCGGGGAGGCGGCGGTGGGCGTCCGCACGCCACGCGGCGAGGGCGGCACCGCGTACGGAGGCGGTGAGCCGGGGGTCGCCGGCGATGTGGCGCAGGTCGAGGAGGCCGAGCTGCACCTTCAGGTCGCCGGCGGCGGCCTTCGCCGCCTCGGCGGGGGTGCGCACGGAGTGGTCCAGCGCGATGCCCTGGTCCCAGACGGGGTACCAGACGCGGTCGGCCAGGGAGGCGACGGCTGCCGCGCCGGCGCCCCCGCCCGCGCGCGGCTCGTGGAGGAGCACCAGGTCGAGGTCGCTGGCCGGGGAGAGTTCGGCGCGGCCGTAGCCGCCGGCGGCGGCGAGGGCGGTACCGGCCGGGGGCTGCCCGGCGCCGTGGAAGAGGGCGCCGTGGAAGAGGGTGACGAGCCACTCGTCGGTGGCCCTGGCGAGGGCCTCGCGGCGCGCCGGGCCCGCGCAGCCGGCGGGGTCGCCGTGGAGCGTGCGGTCCCGGAGGGTGGCGTACTCGGTCACGGTGGGCCTCCTTACTCCGTCCTCGGTCGCCGGACGGGCGCGGTCGCCGTCCGCGGTGCTGCTTCCGCCGCCTCGGCTCCCGCGCCGCCTTCCGGGCTTCTCTCCGCCGGGCCGGGGCCCGCAGCGGGTGTCGGCCCCGAGGCCGGACGCGGTCGCCGCGCGCGGGTGGATGAGACGCCGGCGCGTTCCGGAAAGCCCGGGGCGTCCGCCGCGCAGGGGCACGCGGCGGAGCGCTCGCGGAGCGTCAGAGCGCGTCGGGGCCGCGTTCGCCGGTGCGGACGCGGACCGCGGTGTCGACGGGAACGGACCACACCTTGCCGTCGCCGATCTTCCCGGTGTGCGCCGCCTTCACGATCACGTCGACGATCTGCTCGGCGTCGTCGTCCTCGACGAGCACCTCCACCCGCACCTTCGGCACGAGGTCGACGGTGTACTCGGCGCCGCGATAGACCTCGGTGTGGCCGCGCTGGCGCCCGTACCCGCTGGCCTCGGTGACCGTCAGGCCGTGGACGCCGAACGCCTGGAGGGCCTCCTTCACCTCGTCGAGACGGTGCGGCTTGATGACTGCGGTGATGAGCTTCACGCGTCCACCTTCCTGGTCGTGTTCTTCCCGGCCTGCGGGGCCGCGGCCGGTTCGTCGTGGGCGGCGCCGCCGGACGTCGCGGGCGACGCGGCACGGGCCACCGCCGTGGCGCCGACCGCGCTGAAGTCGTACGCCGTCTCGGCGTGGTAGGCGTGGTCGACGCCGGTGGTCTCGTCGTCCTCCGTGGCACGGAAGCCGACGGTGACCTGGACCAGTTTGGCGAGCAGCCAGGAGGCGACGAAGGAGAAGCCCAGCACGGAGAACGCCCCGATCGCCTGCTTCCCGAGCTGGGTGAGGCCGCCCACACCGTCGGTCGCGAGCACGCCGACCAGCAGCGTGCCGATGAGGCCGCCGACCAGGTGGACGCCGACGACGTCGAGGGAGTCGTCGTAGCGCAGCTTGTACTTCAGGCTGACCGCGGCCGAGCAGACCGCGCCGGCGACGACGCCGATGAGGATCGCGCCCAGCGCGTTGACGTGAGCGCCGGCCGGGGTGATGGCGACGAGGCCGGCGACGGCGCCGGAGGCGGCGCCGAGGGTGGTGAAGGCGCCGTGCCGGATGCGCTCGTAGGCCAGCCAGCCGAGCATCGCGGCGCCGGTGGCCACCTGCGTGTTGAGCGCCATCGTGGCGGCCGTGCCGTCGGCGGCGAGCGCGGAGCCCGCGTTGAAGCCGAACCAGCCGAACCACAGCAGGGCCGCGCCGAGCATCACCAGCGGGAGGCTGTGCGGACGCATCGGGTCCTTGCGGAAGCCGATCCGGTTGCCGACGACCAGCACGGCGGCGAGCGCGCCGATACCGGCGTTGATGTGTACGGCGGTACCGCCGGCGAAGTCGATGACCTCGAGTTCGTACAGCCAGCCGCCCTCGGCCCACACCCAGTGCGCGACGGGGAAGTAGACCAGGGTGACCCAGAGGCCGATGAAGAGCGCCCAGCCGCTGAACTTCACGCGGTCCGCGAGCGCGCCGCTCATCAGCGCGGGCGTCAGGACGGCGAACATCAGCTGGAAGAGGGCGTAGGCGAAGACCGGGATGCCCTCGTCGCCTCCGGTGAGGGACTCCACGGTGACGCCCTGGAGGCCGATGTGCTCCAGGCTGCCGATGACGCCGCCGTGGTCCGTACCGAAGGCGAGGGAGTAGCCGTAGAGCACCCACAGCACGCTGACCACGCCCAGCGAGACGAAGGACATCATCAGCATGTTGAGTGTGCTCTTCACCCGGACCATGCCGCCGTAGAAGAAGGCCAGGCCAGGGGTCATCACCATGACCAGCGCTGCGCTGATCAGTACGAATGCGGTATCCGCGCCGTTCACTGTGGGCGTCTCCTTACACGGTTGCGACCCGTGGGACACAGATCTGGGGACCGGTTCAGCCCAGAGTCCCGGGATCGCGTTTCGGCCGTGGTGGCGCGTTGTTTCGCCGTGGTGACGAAGACGACCGCGGTGTTACGGGTGGGTGAACGCGTGCGTCCGGGCGCCCCCGTGGAAAAGGGGACCGGCCGCGACGCCACCCGGTGTGACCTGGCGGGGGAGCCGAGTCGGGCAGTCCGGGGTGGCGGTCGCGGCCGGTGTTCGGGGGCGGCGGCTCAACAGGCCGCCGCGGTCTCTCCTTCGGGCAGTTCGTCGGCGAGGCGCTCGGCGAGACGGACGACCTCCGGGACCTGCCCGAAATCGCGGGTGGCCGTCGCGGTGGTCTTGCGGAGCCGGTTGTTGACCCGTTCGGAGCGGATACGGCGGGCCACGGTCATCGCTTCTGTGGCGCGGGTGGCGCAGCGCTCCGGCTCACGCTGGAGCAGATGGACGCTGGCCAGGCCGATGAGGTTCAGCGCGTAGCTGCGCTGGTGTCCCCCGCCCTCCTGGGCGGCCTCCCGGCCGAAGAGTTCCACGGCTCGTTCCATCGCGGGCTCGGCGAGCGAGGCGTAGGCGGGGCTGCGGCCGGAGGAGTAGGCGAGATCGCGGTAGGAGTGCGCGACCTCGGCGTTCAGCTCCCCCTCGCAGAAGAACCGGATCCAGTCCGGCTCGCCGTCGGGGGCACCGCGGTCCTCGAAGGTCTCCTCGGCCATCCGCACGGCGCGCCGGCACTTTCCGGGCTGGCCCATGTTGGCGTACGCCCGGGCCTCCATGGCGTGGAGCATCGCCTGGGTGCGCGCGGTGGCGCCGTCCCTGCTGCCGTACTGGGCCAGGTGGACGAGTTCCAGGGCGTCGTCGGCGCGGCCGAGGTGGATCATCTGCCGGGCCATGCTGGAGAGGATGAACGAGCCGAGCGGCCGGTCACCCGACTCCTTCGCGGCGTGAAGCGCGAGCACGAAGTACTTCTGCGCGGTCGGCTGCATCCCGATGTCGTACGTCATCCAGCCGGCCAGCTCGGCCAGCTCTGCCGTCACCCGGAACAGCCGGACGGTGATCTCGGGGTCGCGGCGGGCGAGCTGCTCGTGGAGCAGGTCGGTGACCTCGTGCAGCTGGCCGACGACGGCCTTGCGGCGCAGCCCGCCGCCGCACTGGGCGTCCCAGCGGCGGAACATCACGGTGGTCTGCTCCAGCAGCTCCAGCTCCGGGCCGGAGAGCCTGCTGCGGCGTTCGCCCGGGCCGCCGCCCTCGCGCCCCGCGTCGCCCGCAGCCTGTCCGCGGGACTGCGCGGGCACGGGCAGCGGGTACACACCCGCCTCTCCGCGAGCACCCGGTCCGGCGGGGCCGCCGCCCGGAGACGACACCAGCCAGCGCTGCATGGGCTCGACCAGCGCCGGTCCGGCGGCCATCGCCAGCGACGGGCCGAGGAACCCGCGCCGGCCCAGCATGAGGTCGCTGCGCGAGAACTCGTTGATCAGCGACACCGTCTGGGGGCCCGCCCAGGGCAGGTCGACACCCGAGGCGGTGGGCGCCTGCCGCGCGCACCGCAGCCCCAGCTCCTCGACGGCGACGACGCAGCCGAAGCGCTCGGAGAACAGCTCGGAGAGGAGCCGCGGGATCGGCTCGCGGGGCTGTTCGCCGTCCAGCCAGCGCCGTACCCGTGAGGTGTCCGTGCTGATGTGGTGGGCGCCGATCTGGCGAGCCCTGCGGTTCACCTGGCGCGCCAGCTCGCCCTTCGACCAGCCGCTGCGCACGAACCACGAGCCGAGCAGCTCGTTCGGGCGCTTCTGCGCGCTACTGCCACCGCCACCGTCGCCGGTCACGTGTCACGCCCCCATCCGGCCCGGCCGCCGCACCCGGAGTCCACGTGCCTCCGGCATAGGCGTTCGCCGAGCGATTTTCGTCGCTGTGAGCACCGAAAGTAATCCTACGATCACTGTCTCCGCGAGGGCGAGAGCGAAATCGCCACCATTCGCCACCCCTTCGAATGAACCTTTCGCCAGGCACACGCGCTTCACTTGACGCGGGGACGGGGGTCGCGAGGCCGCACCCTGGCACACTCCTCCGTCACCCTCCGCTGCGCGGACGTCACCAGCGGTCGTAACCATCGGCACTCGGGACCCGTTGGAGGGAGCATGGGCTTCACGATCGGCGCCATCGGCAGCGGCATCCGGGAGATGCGGGATCTCCGCGAGACCCGCCCCGGCGGACGGCGGCGCGGGCGCGCGCCGGAGGGCACCACCGTGGCGGAGTACACCGGGCTGTGGGGCTGGGCGGTGGTACCGGGCGCGCGCGCCGGGCGAGGCGGCCGGGGGGCTCCGGCCGGGGGGCGTACCGCGTGCTCGTGCGGTTCCGCCCGCTGCCCGGCACCGGGCGCGCACCCGTTGCCGGGGGCCGACGAGGTGCCGGCGGGCGCCACCCTGGACGAGGCGACGCGGGCGTGGGCACGGACGCCGGGTGCGGCGATGCTGCTGCCCGCCGGGCGGACGTTCGACGTGCTGGAGGTCTCCGAGGAGGCCGGGCGGCGGGCGCTGGTGCGGCTGGAGCGGATGGGGCTGCCGACCGGGCCGGTGGCGATCGCCCCGCACGGGCGCGCGTGGTTCCTGGTGGCACCGGGGGCTGCGGAGGACCTGCCGGAGCTGCTGTACCGGATGGGCTGGGACGACACCACCGGGCTCGACCTGCGATGCCTCGGCAAGGGCGAGCACATCACCGCACCCCCGTCCGACCACGGCGGTCTGGGGCCGGTGCAGTGGCTGCGGGCACCTGGGCTGGAGCAGGCGGCGTGCCCGCCGGAGGCCCGGCTGCTGCTGGGCACGCTCGCCTACGTCAGCCACCGGGCGCTGTCGCTGCGCGGGGCGCCCGGACGACTGGGCTGAACCCCTCCGCGCCGCGACCGGCCGACCGTGCGGCCGAGACCGGCGCCTCCTCAGGCCGGCCGAGGGGCACGGGCTGAGGCGGCCGGCTGCCCCGCTGCCGGGGCCGGCCACCTCTGGGCGGCGGCCTCGGGTGCACCGGCGAGGAGCGTGGCCGGGGCGGGCCGGCGCCGGCCCGCCCCGGAGGGGTCAGTCGCCGATGAGGGCGTCCACGAAGGCTTCGGGTTCGAAGGGGGCGAGGTCGTCCGCGCCCTCGCCGAGGCCGACGAGCTTGACCGGGACGCCCAGCTCGCGCTGGACCGCGACCACGATGCCGCCCTTCGCGGTGCCGTCGAGCTTGGTGAGCACGATGCCGGTGATGTCCACAACCTCGGCGAAGACCCGGGCCTGGACCAGTCCGTTCTGGCCGGTGGTGGCGTCGAGCACGAGCAGCACCTCGTCGACCGGGCCCTGCTTCTCCACGACCCGCTTGACCTTGCCCAGTTCGTCCATCAGGCCGGTCTTGGTGTGCAGGCGGCCGGCGGTGTCGATGAGGACCACGTCGGCACCCTCGTCGGTGCCCTCCTTGACGGCGTCGAACGCGACGGATGCCGGGTCGCCGCCCTCGGGGCCGCGCACGGTGCGGGCGCCGACACGCTCGCCCCAGGTCTGGAGCTGGTCGGCCGCGGCGGCGCGGAAGGTGTCGGCGGCACCGAGCACCACGGACTTGCCGTCGGCGACGAGCACCCGGCCGAGCTTGCCGGTGGTGGTGGTCTTGCCGGTGCCGTTGACGCCGACGACCAGGACGACACCGGGCCGGTCGACCGCGCCGCGCGTCTCCGTGTGAACGGTGCGGTCCTCGTCGGGGCCGACCAGGGTGAGGAGTTCGTCGCGCAGCAGACCGCGCAGTTCCTCGGGGGTGCGGGTGCCGAGCACCTTGACCCGTTCGCGCAGCCTTTCGACGAGCTCCTGGGTGGGGGCGACGCCGACGTCGGCGGCGAGGAGGGTGTCCTCGACCTCCTCCCAGGTGTCCTCGTCGAGGTGTTCGCGGGAGAGCAGCGTCAGGAGCCCCTTGCCCAGGGCGTTCTGCGAGCGGGAGAGGCGGGTGCGCAGGCGCACCAGCCGGCCGGCGGTGGGCTCGGGGGTCTCGATCTCCGGCGCGACGGGGGCGGGCGCCGCCTCGGGCTCGGCGACGGCGCCGGGGGTCTCCGCTTCCGGGAGCCCGACCTCCTCGATCGTTCTGCGCGGCTCCTCGAGCCGGGTCTCGGCGTCCTCGCCGAGGTGCGGTTCCGCGGGGGGCGCGGTGGTGGTCCTGGTGTCCCGGGATCCGGCGGCCTTCTTCTTCCGGCCGCTGACCACGAGCCCGGCGATCGCGGCGAGCGCGAGCACGGCGATCACCGCGGCGAGGATGACGATTTCCATCGGTGCCTTTCGAACGGGCGAGGACCGGCGGGGCCGGTTCCGGTTGTCGGGACGGGGCCGGTGGCAGGGCCCTTCGGCGCCGCCCAGTATCCCAGAAGGGTCCGGACCGGGCGGTGAGCCCGCCTCCGCCTGTGGAGAACCTGCGGCCCCGGCTCACGGGGAGCCGGGGCCGCAGTGGTGCCGAGGAGCGGGCAGCGGGGTTCAGCCCATCTCCTCCAACGCCTTGCCCTTCGTCTCCGGCACCCACTTGAGCAGGAACGGGACGGAGAGCACGGCGAAGACGGTGTAGAGGACGTACGCGCCCGAGAGGTTCCAGTCGGAGAGGCTCGGGAAGCTGACGGTGATCAGCCAGTTGGCCACCCATTGGGCCGAGGCGGCGACGCCGAGGGCGGCGGCGCGGATGCGGCTGGGGAACATCTCGCCGAGGAGCACCCATACGACGACGCCCCAGGAGAGCGCGAAGAACAGCACGAAGCTGTGCGCGGCGACCAGCGCGACGGTCCCCTGCAGGTCGGGGAGGGTGATGTCGTCCCCGGCGCCGGACTTGTACGAGAACGCCCAGGCGGCGAGGCCGAGCGAGACGGCCATGCCGACGGAGCCGACGAGCGCGAGCGGCTTGCGCCCGACCCGGTCGACGAGCAGCACCGCGATGACGGTGCCGACGATGTTGATGATGGAGGTGGTGAAGCTGTAGAAGAACGAGCCTGCCGGGTCGATGCCGACCGACTGCCACAGCGAGGCGCTGTAGTAGAAGATCACGTTGATGCCGACGAGTTGCTGGAAGACGGACAGCCCGATGCCGATCCAGACGATGGGCAGCAGGCCGAAGCGTCCGCCGAACAGGTCGCGCAGGGTGGGCTTGTGCTCGCTGCGCATCGACTCCTGGATCTGCGCGACGCGGGCGTCCAGGTCGACGTCGGCGCCCTCGACGCGGGCGAGGACGCCGCGGGCCTCGGCCGAACGGCCGGCCGCGATGAGGTAGCGGGGCGACTCGGGGATGACGAAGGTCAGCAGGCCGTAGAGGACGGCGGGGAGGACCATGACGCCGAGCATCCACTGCCAGGCCTCCAGGCCGGCGAGGACGCCGCGCTGGTCGCCGCCGGCGAGGTTGAGGATGCCGAAGTTGACCAGTTGGGAGACGGCGATGCCGATGACGATGGCCGCCTGCTGGAAGGACGCGAGCCGGCCGCGGTAGGCGGGCGGGGCGACTTCGGCGATGTAGGCGGGGGCGACGACGGAGGCCATGCCGATGGCCACGCCGCCCAGGACGCGCCAGAGCGCGAGGTCCCACAGGGCGAAGGGCAGCGCGGAGCCGACGGCGCTCACCGTGAAGAGCACGGCGGCGATCTGCATCACGCGGATACGGCCCACCCGGTCGGCGAGCCGCCCGGCGGTGGCGGCGCCGACGGCGCAGCCGATCAGAGCGGCGGCGATCACCTGCGCCAGCACCTCGGCGCCGACGGCGTAGCGGTCCTGGACGGCGACCACGGCTCCGTTGATCACGGAGCTGTCGTAGCCGAACAGGAACCCGCCCATGGCCGCGGCGGCGGCGATGAAGACGACATGGCTGAGGTGCTGTGGCCGGGCGCCCTGCGCATCCGACTGCACCTGGGTGGCGCTGGTCACGGTGTTCTCCATATGAACGTAAGAACGACTCCGCAGACACTATGCGTTCAACAACCGAAGTCAAGAGTGCGATATGTCACGCAGCGATCGGCAGCTGACCTCGAAGGACACCTTCACGATGTGAAGACAAGGGGAAGAACGAAACGGGGCGCGAGGAGGTCAGCCGGGTCAGCCGAGGCGCTGGCTGATCACCTTGGAGACGCCGTCGCCCTGCATCGACACGCCGTACAGCGCGTCCGCGACCTCCATCGTCCGCTTCTGGTGCGTGATGACGATGAGCTGGGAGCTGTCCTTCAGCTCCTTCATGATCCGGATCAGCCGCTGGAGGTTGGTGTCGTCCAGCGCCGCCTCCACCTCGTCCATCACGTAGAACGGGCTGGGCCGCGCCTTGAAGATGGAGACCAGAAGTGCGACGGCGGTCAGCGAACGCTCGCCGCCGGAGAGCAGCGACAGCCGCTTGACCTTCTTTCCGGGCGGGCGGGCCTCCACATCGACGCCGGTGGCCAGCATGTCGTCCGGGTCGGTCAGCACCAGGCGGCCCTCGCCGCCGGGGAAGAGCCGGGAGAACACGCCTTCGAACTCCCGCGCGGTGTCGTGGTAGGCCTCGGTGAAGACCTTCTCGACCCGCTCGTCGACCTCCTTCACCACCTGGAGCAGATCGGCACGGGTCTTCCGCAGGTCCTCCAGCTGCTCGCTGAGGAACTGGTGCCGCTCCTCCAGCGCCGCGAACTCCTCCAGCGCCAGTGGGTTGATCTTGCCCAGCTTGGTGTACGCCCGCTCCGCCGCGCGCAGCCGCTTCTCCTGGTCCGCGCGGACGAACGGCACCGGCTGGTTGCGGGGGTGCTCGGGGTCCTCGGGCAGTTCCTCGCCCTCGGCCGGCGGGGAGGGCGGCACGAGCTGGTCGGGACCGTAGTCGGCGGCCAGTCCGGCCGGCTCCACACCGAGTTCCTCCAGCGCCCGGGTCTCCAACTGCTCGATACGCAGACGCTTCTCCGCGCCGAGCACTTCGCCGCGGTGCACCGAGTCGGTGAGCTTGTCGTGCTCGTCCTTCAGCTCGCGTCCCTCGTTCCGCTCGGTCGCCAGCGCCTGTTCGCGTGCGGCCTTGGCACGTTCGGCCTGCTGCCGTTCCTCGTCGGCCCGCCGGAGCGAGACCTCGACGTACGCGAGGAGCTGCCGGGCACCGGACGCGACGGCGGTCGCCACCTCGGCCTCCCGGCGCATCCGGGCGCGGCGCGCCTCGGCGCGCGCCCGCGCCTCCCGCTCGGCGCGCGCCGCACGGGTCAGCGAGTCGGCCCGTCCCGCCAGGCCCTTCACGCGTTCCTCGTGCGTGCGCACCTGGAGGCGTGCCTCCATCTCGGTCTGCCGCGCGTTCGCTCCGTCGGCGGCCAGCCGGTCACGGAAGGAGGTGTCCGGCTCGTCGTCCTCCTCCTGCGCCTCCTCGGCCACGGCGAGGCGCTCGGCCAGTTCCTCGGCCTCCTCGGTGGCCCGCTGCAGCGCCTCCTCCGCGCGGGTCACGGCGGCGGCGGTACGTTCCGCCTCGCCGGCCGCGGCCCGGGCCTGCCCCCCGAGGGTGCCGAGGCGGCCGGCGACCTTGGACTTCTCCCGGTCGGCGGCGCTGCGGCGACCGCCCAGCTCCTCGACCTCGCCGGCACGGGCGCGGCGCGCCTCGGCGGCGTGCTCCTTCGCCCGTGCGGTCTCCTCACAGCGGAGTGCCAGTTCGTCCCGTTCGGCGGCGGCCTCGTCCACGGCCGCCTGCGCCTCGAGGAGGCTGGGTGCTCCGGCCGAGCCGCCGTGGGCGAAGTGGCTGCCGAGGGTGTCGCCCTCGGCGGTCACGGCGACCAGCTCGGGGCGGGTGGCGACGAGCAGTTCGGCATCCTCCAACGTGCCGACCACGACCACGTCGCGCAGCAGCCGCCGTACGGCGGGCATCAGGTCCGCCGGTCCCTGCACCAGAGCGCCCGCGGCGGGCCACGGGGACGGCGGCTGCCCCGGCGGCCCGGCGGCGGATACGTGCGCCTCGCCGGCGGGGCGGGTCTCGGCGGCGGGGCGGGTCTCGGCGGGGAGCGCCGCGGGCGGGTCGCCGCCGTGACGGCGGGCGGGCGGAACGGTGTCGGCGGCGAGGGTGTCGCCGCCGTCCGGGGCGGAGGCGGGCGGAGCGGCGTCGGTGCGCTGGGCGGGAACGTCCACCGGGCCGGCGAGCAGCAGGGACGCACGGCCCGCGTCGTGCTTGCGCAGCAGCCGCAGCGCGTCCGCGGCGGTGGCCGGGTCGGCGACCGCCAGCGCGTCGGCCGCCGCGCCGAGGGCGGCGGCGACCGGTACTTCGTGTCCGGGCCGGACGGTGAGGAGTTCTGCGGCCGGGCCGAGCAGGCCGGTGAGCCGGTCGGTGGCGGCGAGCAGGGCCTCGGAACCGTCCTTGCGGCGCAGGCCGAGGGCCAGCGCGTCGTGCCGGGCGGAGGTGGCGGCGTGTTCGCGCTCCGCGGCCACCGCCGCGTCGCGCGCGGCGCCGGCGGCGGTCTCGGCGTCGGCGAGGCGGCGCTTGGCCTCCTCGTGCGCGGCGGCGAGTTCTTCGTCTCCGGCGTCCAGCCCGTCGACCTCCGCCTGGAGTGCCTCGTACTCCTCCCTCGCTTCGGCGGCGCGCGTCAGCGCGTCCTCGTGGGAGGCGGCGAGCCGGTCGATCTCGGCCTGCGCCGACGCGGCGCGGCTACGGGCCGCCCCCGCCTGCGCGTTGAGCCGGGCGAGTCCTTCGCGGCGGTCGGCGAGTGCGCGCGCGACGTCCTTGAGGCGCCGGTCCTCCTCGTGCAACCGGCGTTCCAGCTCGGCGCGGTGCTCGACCGTGTCGTCCAGGGCGCGGGACGCCGCCTCCAACGCGGCCTCCAGTTCGGCCTCCTGCTCCCGTACGCGGTCGGCCTCGCGTTCCAGATCCTCAGGATCACGGCCGCGTCGCTCCTCCTCCGGCTGCGACGTGGCGCTCCTGACCCGTGCGTCCGCGAGGCTGACGGTGCCGCGTACGCGCTCGGCGAGCTGGGAGAGTTCCTGCCAGGTCTCCTGGGCGCGGCGCAGCCGGGGGGCGAGGGTGCGCACCTCCTGTTCGAGGTCGGACTCCCGCTTGAGCGCGGTCTTCAGCGCGGCCTCGACGGACTCGCGGCGCTCCTTCAGCGCGGCCTCGTCGGCGACTTCCGCCTTCAGCGCCTCACGGAGCGTCACCAGGTCGTCGGCGAGCAGGCGGAGGCGGGCGTCGCGCAGGTCGGCCTGGATGACCTGGGCGCGGCGGGCGACGGCGGCCTGGCGGCCGAGCGGCTTGAGCTGGCGGCGGAGCTCCTCGGTGAGGTCCTGTACGCGGGCGAGGTTGGCCTGCATCGCGTCGAGCTTCCGCAGCGCCTTCTCCTTGCGCTTGCGGTGCTTGAGGACGCCGGCCGCCTCCTCGATGAACGCCCGGCGGCCGGTGGGGTCGGCGTGCAGGACGCCGTCGAGCTGGCCCTGGCCCACGATGACGTGCATCTCCCGGCCGATGCCGGAGTCGGAGAGCAGTTCCTGGATGTCGAGCAGCCGGCAGGTGTCGCCGTTGATCTGGTACTCGCTGCCGCCGTTGCGGAACATGATCCGGGTGAGGGTGACTTCGGCGTACTCGATGGGCAGGGCGCCGTCGGCGTTGTCGATGGTGAGCGAGACCTCGGCGCGGCCGAGCGGCGGACGCCCGGTGGTGCCGGCGAAGATGACGTCCTCCATCTTGCCGCCGCGCAACGACTTGGCGCCCTGTTCGCCCATCACCCAGGAGAGGGCGTCGACGACGTTGGACTTGCCGGAGCCGTTGGGGCCGACCACGCAGGTGATGCCGGGCTCGAAGCGCAGCGTGGTGGCGGAGGCGAAGGACTTGAATCCTCGCAGGGTGAGGCTCTTCAGGTGCACGCCGTCGGACTCTACCGTTCAGGTCCGCCCGGAGGCCGTCTCCCGCCCCGGCACGCCTCGCCGGATGCTCTTGGTTTCGGCCCGTCGGGCCGGGGGCACATCACACGGTAAGCGGGCCGGGAACGGACGGTAGCCGGGAGACGGAGGGGGTCACCTCAGGGCGAGGCGAAGGAGGAACGACGAAGGGACGCCGGAGCGTCCCTTGAGTTCCCTGAGCGGTGCCGTACGCCGGGAGTTGACCGGCGTGCGCCTGACCGACCTGCCCTGGTGGGGCGATGTCAGGTGAGCGCGGGCTCCGCCGTGGACACGTCGATGCCTTCGAGCAACGAGTCTTCGCGACGTGCGGCAGCGGACAGCGCGTCGTTCTCCGCCTGGATCCGTACGATCTCGGATTCCAGGTCCTGTACACGCTGCTGAAGCCGTCGCATCTCGGAGAGGACTCGGGGGTCGGAGCCGCCGACGTAACCGAGAAGCGCCTTTGCCATGATGGATGGTCCTCCACACTGAATGACCGACCGGAACGGGTGGTGGGTCGTGAGGGAATCGCACCCGCGGTGTCTGCTCTGCACTTTTCTCTTCAGGGCACACAAATCAGGTGCGCGGGGTGATTCCAGAGTCTCACCAAATGCGGGGACGGTCAACACGATCACGCTCCGCCACCCGGGGGGCCTCGTCTCGACGGCTCGGACTGTCGTGCTCATGAGCCGGAGGCGGCGTCCCGGGGAACTGCGGAGATCACCTTCCGCGGAAGCCTTGCATGCCTGGCCAGAAATGGCAACCAGTCCTTGACACGCTCGTCGATCATCGGATTTCGAAGCCTTCGTACCCTCCTCTGGGAGATCCCCAGATCTCGGTGACGCCGTCCACGCGTCCCGGCGTGTCGCCGGCGCGGAGCCAGTCGAGCAGCTCTTCGCACAGCGCGGGTGACCCCTCGGCGACGACGTGAACCCTTCCGTCTCCGAGGTTGACGGCGAACCCCTCGAGCGCGCCGATGCGCAGCGCCGCCTCCCGGGTGAACCAGCGGAAGCCCACCCGCTGGACCCGTCCGCGCACCCACACCGTCATGCGCACCGACTCGGCCCCGGGCGCGGCCGTTCGCGACGTGTCCTCCGTCACCTGTCGTCCCTCGTCTCCGGTCGCCACCTGCACGTCCGGAAAGGTATCCGGCGATTGGTCCGGTAGTTCCAGCGGGGCGGGGGTGAATGCCGTAGTCTCCCGGGGCAATGGAGTCACCCGTACGGGTGAGTGCCACCCCTGTAGCCGAGTCATGCGAGGACGGCAGAGATGGGCCGCCACAGACGTGCCACCCCCACCAGCACCGCCCCTCAGCGCTCCCGGACCACAGTCGGCGACCCGGCCGCAGTAACCGTACGGACGCCGGACCCGGCACACCGCTACGGCCGGCACCGGGGGGCGCGCCGCCGGCCCGCCCCGGTGCGCACCGGCCTGCTGGGCGCGTCGGCGGCGCTGGCCGTCGGCGCGGTAGGCGTCTCCTCGGGCCTCATACCGGGGCCCGACGGTGTGTTCACCGTCGGGGACGCCGGAACGAGCGGACGGGTGCAGGCGGACGGCGCCTCCGTCACCCCCTACGGCGGGACCTCCGGTTCCCCCTCGGACCGCGCGTCGCGCGGCGCCGAGCGTGACGGGCTGCGGGACGGCTCCGCCTCGCCCTCCGACAAGGCGTCGAAGACGCCGGAGGAGCAGAAGAAGGGCGAGAAGTCCGCCGCGCCGACGAAGACGGCCGAGCCGTCGGACACCCCGAGCCGGACCGACTCGCCCGGTGGCAGCGCCTCCGACGGCGACGAGACCCGGAGCGCCCCCTCCCGGACCCGGTCCGCGGACCCGGGAACCGGCGGCTCCGGTGAGGGATCGGGCGGCGGCTCGTCGCAGGACACCTCCGCCGAGGCGCAGGTGCTCAGCCTGGTCAACGCGGAGCGCGCGAAGGTGGGTTGCTCGCCGGTGACGGCCGACTCGGAGCTGGCGGCGCTGGCCGAGGGCCACAGCCGCGACATGGCCGAGCGCGGCTACTTCTCGCACACGACGCCGGACGGCAGGAGCCCGTGGGACCGGGCCGACGCTGCGGGCGTGGACAACATGGGCGGCGAGAACATCGCCCGCGGCCAGTCCGACGCCCAGGCCGTCATGGACGCCTGGATGAACAGCGACGGCCACCGCGCGAACATACTGAACTGCGACTTCCGGACGCTGGGCGTGGGCGCGCACTTCGCGCAGGGCGGCCCCTGGTGGACGCAGGCGTTCGGCTACTGACGGCGGGCGGCGGGACCGGTCGTGCCGGTGCCGCCGCCGCTCGTACCGGCCGGACCAAGTGAGCGCGGCGCGTACGGCCGCTGGCAGCGCGGGCAGAAGTAGCTGGACCGGTTCATCCACGGCCTGCGGCGCATCGCCGTGCCGCAGCGCCGGCACGGCTCGCCCTCCCTGCCGTACGCGTCCAGCGAGCGGTCGAAGTAGCCCGATTCGCCGTTCACGTTGACGTACAGGCTGTCGAAGCTGGTGCCGCCGACGGCCAGTGCCGCGTGCATCACGTCCCGGACGTGGCCGAGGAGTTCGGCGGACCGGGGCCGGGTGAGCGTCGCGGTCGGCCGGTCGTAGTGCAGCCGGGCCCGCCACAGCGCCTCGTCGGCGTAGATGTTGCCGACCCCGCTGATCAGCGACTGGTCGAGCAGCGCGCGCTTGATCGTGGTGCGGCGCCGGCGGAGCGAGGCGGCGAACGCGCCCTCGTCGAACAGCGGGTCGAGCGGGTCGCGGGCGATGTGGGCGATGACGTCCGGCAGCCCGTCGGCGGCGCCCTGCACCTCGGGATGGAGGGACAGGCCGCCGAAGGTGCGCTGGTCCACGAAGCGCAGTTCGGTGCGCGCGTCGTCGGCGAACCGGAAGCGGATGCGCAGGTGCTTCTCGTCAGGGGCGTCCTCGGGCTGGATCAGCAGCTGCCCGCTCATGCCCAGGTGCGCGAGGATCGAGGTGCCCTCGCCTGCGAGGGGAATCCACAGGTACTTGCCGCGGCGGTGGGCGGTACCGAGGGTGTGACCGGTGAGGCGCGCGGCGAAGTCGGCCGCGCCGGCGGGATGGCGCCGGACGGCGCGGGGGTGGCGGACCTCGACGGACGCGACGGTGCGCGCGGCGGCCCACCGTTCCAGGCCGCGGCGCACGACTTCGACCTCGGGCAGCTCGGGCAACGGGCTCTCCTCCGGAGGGTGGAAGGCGCCTGCTCCGTTTACGGCCCGGACGCCCGCCCCGGAAGCGCCGGGCGGGTCCGCGGGAACAGGCCCGCCCGGCGCCACCGGGCGTGTGCGGTCAGGAAGCCGGGGGCGGTTCGGGAGCCGGCGTGGCGGCGGAACCGTCCGCGGCCGACTGGGCCGCGGCGTGGATGGCGCGGTACGCCGCCTCCGCGGCCTGCTGCTCCGCTTCCTTCTTGCTGCGGCCGGTGCCGGTGCCGTACGCGACACCACCGACGCGGGCGGCAGCCGTGAAGGTCTTCTCGTGGTCGGGCCCGGTCTCGGTGACCGCGTACTCCGGGACGCCGAGCGCCTCGGCGGCGGTCAGCTCCTGGAGGCTGGTCTTCCAGTCCAACCCGGCACCGAGTCCGGCCGACTTCTCGATCAGCGGGTCGAAGAGCCGGTGCACCAGCGCGGACGCCGCCTCCAGGCCCTGGTCGAGGTAGACGGCACCGATGACCGCTTCGAGGGTGTCGGCCAGGATGGACGCCTTGTCGCGTCCGCCCGTGCCCTCCTCGCCGCGTCCGAGCCGTACGAAGGAGCCGAGTTCGAGGCCGCGGGCGACGTCCGCGAGGGCGCGGGAGTTGACCACGGCGGCGCGCAGCTTCGCGAGCTGCCCTTCGGGCAGGTCGGGGTGCGTCCGGTAGAGGGTGTCGGTGACCACGAGGCCGAGGACGGAGTCGCCGAGGAACTCCAGTCGCTCGTTGGTGGGCAGCCCGCCGTTCTCGTACGCGTACGAGCGGTGTGTCAGCGCACGCACCAGAAGGGCGGACTCGAGTCGGTACCCGAGCCGCCCTTCCAGAAGCGTGAGGGACGAGGCCGCGTCCACCAGGTCCGCCGGGGCCGCCTCGGGCGGCGTCGTGGCGTCTGACATGGAGCGTGTCACCCGCCGATCAGACCTCGAGAACCTGACGCTTGTTGTAGGTGCCGCAGCTCGGGCACGCGATGTGCTGCTGCTTCGGCTCCTGGCAGCGCTCGCACTTCACCAGGGTCGGGACCGCAGCCTTCCACTGCGACCGGCGGTGGCGCGTGTTGCTGCGCGACATCTTCCGCTTCGGAACAGCCACGGCTACTTCTCCTGCTTCTCGTCGGCGCCCGGTGCGGCGCCGTTCTGATCGTCCTTCTCGCCGTCCCGGATGGTCTCGGCGAGTCCCTGCAGTGCCGCCCAACGGATGTCGACGGCGTCGTCGTGCCCGTGGTCCGGCTCGTCCGCGAGCCGCGCCCCGCAGTCGGGACACAGGCCCGGACAGTCGTCCTGGCACACCGGCTGCAGCGGCAGCGACAGCACCACCGCGTCCCGCAGCACGGGCTCGAGGTCGAAAAGATCGCCCTCGAGGAAGAGCGTGTCCTCCTCCTCGGCGTCGTCGCCGGTCTCCGCACTTCCGCGGCTCCGGTCGTCGGCGTCGGGGTAGGAGAACATCTCCTGGAAGTCCGCCTCGGCCTCCTGCTCCAGCGGCTCCAGACACCTTACGCACTCCCCCCGCAGCGGCGCATGTGCGGTGCCTGTGACGAGCACCCCTTCCATGACCGACTCCAGGCGGAGATCGAGCTCCACGGCCGTACCCTGCGGTACCCCGAGGAACTCCACCCCCATGTCCGCGGGGGCGGGGACCGAGCGGGACAGGCGCTTCATCGCACCGGGCCGCCTGCCCAGCTCGCGTGTGTCGAACACGAGCGGGTCACGGTGGTCGAGCGGGGCGTTCAGAGCTTCCTGCCTTCTACGGGGTGGGCTGGTGCCGTCCGGGGCCGGCCACGGCCCGCGGTGCGGACGCCGTCCGGGCAGCCCGCAGCGCGGGCGCAGGTACGGCCGAACAGACAGGATACGGCACGGGCCGCCCCGTACCCAATTCGGGACGGGCGGACCTCGCCTGGCCGGGTCAGCCGCGGCCGTCGCCGCCCGGGCCGTACGGGCCGGGGTCGTAGGACTGGCGGTAGCCCTGCGGATACCCCTGGTCGCCCTGGTACGTGCCGTCGCCCCGGTACGCGGGGTCCTGCTCCTGGCCGTACTGCGGCGGGTAGCCCGCGTCCTGCTGGTACGGGCCGGCGGCGTACTGCTGCTCGTAGCGGGCGACCTGGTCCAGGTCGATCATCCCGGTGTCGAAGAAGCTGGTCTCGTCCAGCGCCGCGGCAGGCTGTCCGCCGTACTGCTGCGCGCCGTAGCCGGGCTGCTGCGCGCCGTAGTACGGGTCCTGCGGGTAGCCGGCGCCCTGCCCGGCGTCGTAGTAGGCACCCTGGCCGTACGGGTCCTGCGCTGCCGCGGCCGGCTGGGCGTACGGATCGGCCGGCTGCTGCGGGACGGCTCCGGGCGGGACCGTTCCCGGCGGCATCGCGTCCGGCACCTGCGGCGGCACGGCGGCCGCCGGGGACGCCTGCGCCGGCACGTCCGCCAGACCGGCGAGGTAGTCCGCGTCGCTGGTGTGCGGCGCCTGTTCTCCGCCCAGGTCCTGCGCGGCCAGGTGGGCGCCGAGTTCGTCGACCGGGCGGTGCCCCAGAAGCTTCTGCCGCCCGCGGCCGACCGCCTCCAGCGTCTTGGTCAGCACGGCCGCGACGGAACCGAGGCGGGCGTCCACGTACTCGTCGGCGCGGTGCCGCAGCTCCTCCGGGTCGGCGGTGCGCTCCGGCGCGTCGTCGTCGGCGTCGTCGTAAGCGCCCTGCGCGCCGCCGAGCAGCTTCTCCCGGCCCCGCTCGACGGAGCCGATGGTCTTGCTCAGCACGACCTCGAAGTTGGCGAGCTTGCTGTCGACGTAGTCGTCGGCCTCCGCGCGGATCTCCTCCGCCTCGCTCCGGGCCTCGGCGAGGATGCGGTCGGACTCCTGCTGCGCCTGCCGGGCGATCTCGGTGCCGGCGACCAGCGAGCCGCGTTCGGCGCGGGCGCCCTCGATGATGCGCTGCGCCTCCTGCTGCGCCTCGGCGACCATCTGCTCCCGGCCGCCGAGCAGTTCCTGCGCCTGCGCGAGGGAGCCGGGCAGCGCCGCCCGCACCTCTTCGAGCATGGCGAGCAGTTCGGCCCGGTTCACCACGCAGGAAGCCGACATGGGCATCGACCGGGCACCGTCGACGGTGGCCACGATCTCGTCGAGTCTCTGCTGTACGTCCACGGGTGTGACTGTACGGCCCGGGAGCCCGCAGGGGCGACGCTACTTCCGGGAGAGCCGGTCGTTCAGCGCGGTCAGCACCTGCGGCGGCACCAGGTGCGAGACGTCCCCGCCCCAGGCGGCGACCTCCTTGACCAGGCTGGAGGAGAGGAACGAGTAGGTGGGGTTGGTCGGCACGAAGAGCGTCTCGACGCCGGACAGGCCGTTGTTCATCTGCGCCATCTGGAGTTCGTAGTCGAAGTCGCTGACGGCGCGCAGCCCCTTGACGATGGCCGGGATGTCGCGCTGCTTGCAGTAGTCGACCAGCAGGCCGTGGAAGGCCTCGACCTCCACGTTGCCGTAGTCGGCGGTGACCTGGCGGATGAGGTCGATGCGCTCGTCGACGGTGAAGACGCCCTGCTTCGACTTGTTGATCATCACCGTGACGTGCACCACGTCGTACAGCTTCGAGGCCCGGCCGATGATGTCGAGGTGCCCATTGGTGATCGGGTCGTACGACCCCGGACAGACGGCGCGGCGCACTGGCGTCTCCTCGCTCTCGGAACTCAGCATGACTGGGGAGCAACCTCCCGTGCGGCGGCGCGACCGTACCAGAGCGTGCCCTCGCCGTAGCGACGGGACCGCAGCCCGGTGTACCCCTCCGGCCAGCCGAAAACGCCGCCCCGGGTGCTCCGTTCCACCGTGGCGAGAGCGTCCTCGGTCAGCCAGCCCCGGGCACGGAGTGTGAGGAGGATCTCGCGCAGGTCGTCGTCGGACACGGCGTAGGGCGGGTCGAGGAAGACCAGCCCGTACGGCTCCTCCGGCCCGGGCCCGGCGAGGATCTGCTCGGCGCGGGCCGCACGCACCTGAGCGCCGCGCAGCCCGAGCGCCCGCACGTTCTCCCGGATCGTGCGCGCCGCGCGCGCGTCCGACTCGACCAGCAGGACGTGGGACGCGCCACGCGAGAGCGCCTCCAGGCCGACCGCGCCCGAGCCGCCGTACAGGTCCAGCACGCGCAGGCCGCGCCAGGCGGCCGGACCGCCGAGCTGGGCCTCCCAGCTGGAGAACATGCCCTCCCTGGCCCGGTCGGACGTGGGGCGGGTGCCGGTACCCGGCGGCACCGCCAGCCGTCTGCCGCCGGCGACGCCGGCGATCACGCGGGTCATGGGCTCGAGTCCTCCGTGCGGTGCGGTGCGGTCGTGCCGGCCGCGCGGGCGCCGCGTGCGCGGCCCCGCGGGCACGGTCCACGATATGGCGTGGCCGCCCGGCGGCACCGCCTCACCCCTTGTCCAGGTAGTCGGCCCGCTCCTTGTCCAGCAGGGCGTCCAGCGCGGTGCGCAGCTCCGGGTGGGCCGCCAGTTCCGGGTCCCCGGCGACCAGGGCGGTGGCCTCCCGGCGGGCGTCGGCGATGACGTCCTCGTCGTCGATGACCGCGAGCATCCGCAGCGACGAGCGCACCCCGGACTGCGCCTGCCCCAGCACGTCGCCCTCGCGACGCTGTTCGAGGTCGATGCGGGAGAGCGCGAAGCCGTCGGTGGTGCTCGCGACCGCCTCCAGCCGGGTGCGGGCGGGCGAGACCTCGTGCGCCTCGGTGACCAGCAGGCAGAGTCCGGCCGCCGCTCCGCGGCCGACCCGGCCGCGGAGCTGGTGGAGCTGGGAGACGCCGAACCGGTCGGCGTCCATGATCACCATGACGGTGGCGTTGGGGACGTTGACGCCGACCTCGATGACGGTGGTCGCCACCAGCACGTCCACCTCGCCGTCGGCGAAGGCGCGCATCACCCCGTCCTTGGCGTCCGGCTGCATGCGGCCGTGCAGCGCGGCGACGCGGAGCCCGGACAGCGGCCCGGAACCGAGCTGTTCGACCAGGTCGAGGACGGCGAGCGGCGGCCGGCGTTCGCCGTCGGCTTCCGCAGAGGCGCCCCCGGAGGGGTCTGCGGAGGCGTCCGGGGAAGAGCCGTCCTCCGCGGCGTCGCTGCCGGTCTTCTCCCGTGCGCCGGCGGCCGGTTCGTCCTCGTCCCCGATCCGCGGGCACACCACGTACGCCTGGTGCCCCGCCTCGGCCTCCTCCCGTACGCGCTCCCACGTTCGGGCGAGGAAGTGCGGCTTGTCGGCGGCGGGCACCAGGTGGCTGGCGATGGGCGAACGCCCCGCGGGCAGCTGGTCCAGCACGGACGTCTCCAGGTCGCCGAAGACGGTCATGGCCACCGTGCGCGGGATCGGCGTCGCGGTCATCACCAGCAGGTGCGGCGGCTGCTTGCCCTTGGAGCGCAGCGCGTCGCGCTGCTCCACCCCGAAGCGGTGCTGCTCGTCGACGACCACCAGACCCAGGTCGTGGAACTGCACCTTGTCCTCGATCAGGGCATGGGTGCCGATGACGATCCCGGCCTCGCCGGTGGCGAGTTCCAGCAGCGCGCGACGGCGGGCCGCGGTGCCCATCGAGCCGGTGAGCAGCACGACCTTGGTGCCGTGCTCGGCGCCGCCGAGCATGCCGCCCTCGGCGAGTTCGCCCATCATCTCGGTGATCGACCGGTGGTGCTGCTGGGCGAGGACCTCGGTCGGGGCGAGCAGGGCGGCCTGGCCGCCGGCGTCCACGGCGGTGAGCATCGCGCGCAGCGCGACCAGGGTCTTGCCGGAGCCGACCTCGCCCTGGAGGAGGCGGTGCATGGGGTGTTCGCCGGCGAGGTCGTCCAGAATCTCGCGGCTGACCTGCTGCTGCCCTTCGGTGAGGGTGAACGGCAGGCGGGCGTCGAAGGCGTGCAGCAGCCCGTCCCGGGCCGGACGGCGTGGCACGGCGGGCAGGTGCGACTCGGCGAGCCGGCGCCGCGCGAGCACGGTCTGGAGGACGAACGCCTCGTCCCATTTCAGCCGCGCCCGCGCGTCGTGGAGGTCGGCCCGCGTGTGCGGCCGGTGCACCTTGCGGAAGGCCTCGGGAAGCGGGATCAGCCGGCGCGCGTCGCGGAGCGGGGCGGGCAGCGGATCGGTGAGGGCGGACCAGCCGGTGGCCTCCATGGACGTCAGCACGGTGTCCACGGCCTGCTCGATCTTCCAGGACGAGAGCTGGGCGCACGCCGGGTAGAGCGGCAGCAGCGCACTCGCGAACCGTTCCACGGTCTCGCGGTCGTCGCCGTCGTCGTCGAGCAGCTTGAACTCGGGATGGGAGAGCTGGAGCTTCCTGTTGAAGACGCCCACCTTTCCGGCGAACATGCCGCGGCGGCCGGGAAGCAGCTTCTGCTTGGCGGCGAACACCGCGCGGCCGAAGAAGACGAGCTGGAGGCGGCCGCTGCCGTCGGTGAGGTTGACCTCCAGGCGCTGGCCGCGGCCGCGGTTGAAGGAGTGCACGCGGGCGTCGGCGATGCGGGCCACGACGGTGACGTGCTCGTCGAGCGGCAGGTCGGCGAGCCTGGTGAGTTCGCCGCGCTCCGCGTACCGGCGCGGGTAGTGGTGCAGCAGGTCGCCGACCGTGTGCAGGTCGAGGTGGTCGGCCATCACCTTCGCGGTGTTGCCGCCGAGGGCCTTCTTCAGGGGTTCGTCGAGCGAGGGCACGTGCTCCATTGCACACCATGACGGTGACAGTGCGGCGTACGCCGCCGCCCGGAGCCCGCCCGGGTCACTCCACGCCGACGAGCAGCGGGCCGGCGCCCGCACGGCCCTCGTAGACGACCGTGTCCACGCCCAGGTGGCCGCGGCGCACCTGCGCCTCCAGGCGCGCGGCGAGCCCGTCCGGGGCGTGCGGGCCGACGACCAGGGTGACCATCTCGCCGCCCGCGGCGAGCATGCGTTCCAGCACGTCGGAGGCGGTGCGGGCGATGTCGTCACCGATCACCGCGACGTCGCCCTCGACCAGGCCCAGGACGTCCCCGGCCTGGCAGACGCCGGCCGTGGTCCACGCCTCGCGCGCGGCCACCGCCACCTCGCCGTAGCGGGTGGCGCCGGCCGCGGACGTCATGGCGACGACGTCCTCGTCGAACCGCGCGCCGGGGTCGTGCACGGCGAGGGCGGCGATGCCCTGGACGGCGGCGCGGGTGGGGACGACGGCGACGCGCACGCCGTGGGGGCGCGCGCGTTCGGCGGCGCGTACGGCGGTGGCGTGCAGCTCCGGGTCGTTGGGGAGCAGCACGATCTCCCGTGCTCCGCAGCCGCGTACGGCCGCGGTCAGGGTGTCCTCGTCGGCGCCGCCGCCGGCCGGTGCGCGGACGACGCAGGCGCCGGCCTCCTCGCACAGCCCGGCCAGGCCCTCGCCGCGGACGACGGCGACCACGGCGCGGGTCCGCTCCGGCGGCGGCTCCCCCGCGCAGTCCGGCGTCGCCCCGGCCGCGTGCCGGTCCGGCGCGGAGGCGAGGTGGGTGATGCGGACGCGGTGCGGCCGCCCGGCGGCGATCCCGGCCTCCACGGCGGCGCCCGCGTCGTCCACGTGCACGTGCACGTTCCACAGGCCCTCGCCGCCGATGACGACGAGGGAGTCTCCGAGGGCGTCGAGAGCGCCGCGCAGGCGGTGCACCGCGTTCTCGTCGGCGTCCAGCAGGTACATCACCTCGAAAGCGGGAGAGGGCTGCTCTTCTCCGTCTGCGCGCGGGGCGTGCCGGGGCTCCGGGACCGGACGGCGGGGGGTGTCCGGTGCGGCGGGCGGCCGAGCCGGTTCCGGCGGGTCGGGCTCCTCGCCGGAGAGGGTCGCGGCGAGGGCGTCCAGGACGACCAGCAGGCCGCGCCCCCCGGCGTCGACGACTCCGGCGCGGGCCAGTACGGCGAGCTGGCCGGGAGTGGCGGCCAGGGCCGTCCGCGCGCCGTCACGGGCGGCTCGGGCGACGGCCGCGCCGTCGTTTCCCGGGGTGGCCGCGGCGGCGTCGGCGGCGGCGCGGGCCACCGACAGCATGGTGCCCTCGACGGGATGGGCGACCGCCTCGTACGCGGCGTCGGCGGCCCGGCGCAGGCCGCGCCGGAGCAGGTCACCGCCGGAGGGCTCCCCTCCGCCGTCGGGGTCGGCGTAGGCCTCGGCCATGCCGCGCATCAGCTGGGCCAGGATGGTGCCGGAGTTGCCGCAGGCGCCGAGCAGGGCGCCGTGGGCGGCCGTCCGCATCGCCTCGGCGACGGTGCGGCACTCGGCCCCCGGCGCGCGCAGCGCGCGGTCCGCGGCGGCGAGGGTGAGGCAGAGGTTGCTCCCGGTGTCGCCGTCGGCGACGGGGAAGACGTTGATGGTGTCGATGTCCTCGCGGCCGCGCCGGAGCGCGTCCAGGGCGCGGGTGCACCAGTGCCGTACCGCTGCGGGATCGAGCGTGGACGGCACGGGGCGGCCTCCTCGGGAGGGGGGACGGGACGGGCGCCATGCTAGGACCTGTCCGGCGCGTGGGGCGCGCGCCGCCGCCTCGCGCGCACCGCCGCCTCGGGTGCACCGGCCCCTCGCCTGCACCCCTCCCGCTCCGGAGGGAGCGGAGCCGGTTTCACTGTTCGCGCGGGACCGTTGTATGCTGCTCCGGTTGCCCGATGTGGTCGGGCGCGAACTCTTCCCGGGCCCCGCCGGTCAGGCTCCTGCACCAGCGACGCCGGGATTCACCGTAAGCGCATCTGAAGTCTTTGGAGTGACCCGTGGCTGCCAACTGCGACGTCTGCGGCAAGGGGCCGGGCTTCGGCAACAACATCTCCCACTCGCACCGCCGTACGCCGCGTCGCTGGACCCCGAACATCCAGCGCGTGCGTGCCGTGGTCGGCGGGACGCCGAAGCGCCTCAACGCCTGCACCTCGTGCATCAAGGCCGGCAAGGTCTCGCGCTGACGTCAGCGCGGCCACCTGCTGGTTGCTGCGAAGCCGGTCCGCCTCGAGGGCGGGCCGGCTTTCTCGTGTGCGCGGAACGTACGCGCCCGTGTGCGCGGAACGTGCGGGAGGCACGCGCCCCGGGCCCGGGGCGTCGCCGGCCGGAGCTCAGCGGCGGGTGCGCCAGCCGTGGTCGACGGGACCGATGCCGCCGCCCAGCGCGAAGCCTGCAGCGATCGCCCCGGTGACGTAGTCCTTGGCGGCGGCGGCCGCGTCCGGCACCGTACGGCCCTTCGCCAGTTCCGCGGCCAGCGCGCTCGCCAGGGTGCAGCCGGTGCCGTGCGTGTGGCGGTTGTCGTGCCGGGGGGCGCGCAGCCAGTGTTCCTCCGCGCCGTCGGTGAGCAGGTCGACGGCGTCCCCGCGAAGATGCCCGCCCTTGATCAGCGCCCAGCGCGGTCCGTGGGCGAGGACCGCCTCGGCGGCCTTCCGCAGGTCGTCCTCCTCCCGCACCCGCACACCGGTGAGCTGCGCCACCTCGTCCAGGTTGGGCGTGGCGACGGTCGCGGCCGGGAGCAGCGCGTCGCGCACGGCGTCCAGGGCGTCGGACGCGAGCAGCGCGTCGCCGTGCTTGGAGACCCCCACCGGGTCCACCACGACGGGGACCGTGACCTCGGCGAGCAGGCCGGCCACCGTCCGCACCAGTGTGGCGGAGGACAGCATGCCGGTCTTCACCGCCCGCACTCCGATGTCGTCCACGACGCTGCGGAACTGGGCGCGGACCGCCTCCTCGGGCAGGTCCCAGGCGCCCTGGACGCCCAGCGAGTTCTGCGCGGTGACGGCGGTGAGCACGCTCATGCCGTGGGTGCCCAGTGCCAGCATGGTCTTCAGGTCCGCCTGGATGCCGGCGCCGCCCCCGGAGTCGGACCCGGCGACGGTCAGCACGCAGGGCGGCGCGGCTGCGGACGGTGGCGTGGTCATGGCTGCGAATGTACCGGCCCGGCCGCAGCGGCTCAGTCCTGGCCCGGGCCGAAGTGGTCCCAGCCGCCGGCCCGGTCCCACGGCGCACCGTCGACGGTCACCTGCGGCGTGCCCGCGGGGCGAAGCACCTCGCCGATCACCCGCCAGCGGGCCGGGAGTTTGCGGTCGCGCGGGAAGGTGGCCACGATCGCGTGGTCCTCTCCCCCGGTGAGCACCCACTGCAGCGGGTCGACGCCGACCGCCTGGCCGATGTCCGACATCTGGAGCGGCACGTCCAGTTGCCGGGACCGTACGTCGATCCGCACGCGGCTCGCGACGGCTATGTGGCCCAGGTCCGCGATCAGCCCGTCGCTGACGTCGGTCATCGCGGTGGCGCCGAGCCCGGCGGCGGCCGGCCCCGCGTGGTACGGCGGCTCCGGACGGCGGTGGGCCTCGACGAACGCACGCGGCGAACGGAAGCCGCGGGACAGTACGGCGTGCCCGGCCGCCGACCAGCCGAGCCAGCCGGTCACGGCGACCACGTCGCCGGCGCGGGCGCCGGAGCGGGTGACGGGCGCCTTGTCCCGGAGGTCGCCGAGCGCGGTGATGGCCACGGTGATGACGTCGCCGCGGGTCACGTCCCCGCCGACCACCGCAGCTGCGGCGACGCGGGCCTCGTCGCGGATGCCGTCCATCAGCTCCGTCGGCCAGTTCACCGGCAGTTCGGCCGGCACGACGAGGCCCAGCAGCAACGCGGTGGGCACCGCGCCCATCGCCGCGACGTCCGCCAGGTTCTGAGCTGCGGCCTTGCGCCCCACGTCGTACGCTGTGGACCAGTCGCGGCGGAAGTGCCGCCCCTCGAGCAGGATGTCGGTGGTCGCCACCACCCGCCGGTCGGGAGCCGCCACCACCGCCGCGTCGTCGCCGGGTCCCAGGTGCACGGACGGTGTGGTGTCCAGGCGGGACGTCAGCTCCCGGATGAGTCCGAACTCGCCGAGTTCGGCCACGGTGCTGGGGTGGTGGGGGTTTCCCCCCGGAGAACTCAGCATGCCTCTGCCCCTTCACGTTCCGCACGCGCTGCGCGCGCTCCACGGTCCTCGTCCACCGGGCGGCCCGCACGCGCCGGCCGGCCCGCGCCGGCACCCCCGTGGGTCTCCCGGCACCGGCGGCGGCGCGGTACCGTAACCTCCCTCTTCCCCACCATGATCCCCGAAACGACCGGCGAACCGGTCGCCGCAGCCGCCCTGGAGGTCCCGTGGTACAGGCGTACATCCTCATCCAGACCGAGGTCGGCAAGGCGTCCACCGTCGCCGAGGTCGTCGCCGGGATAGAGGGCGTGATCCAGGCGGAGGACGTGACCGGCCCGTACGACGTCATCGTGCGTGCGCAGGCCGACACGGTCGACGATCTCGGGCGCCTGGTGGTGGCGAAGGTGCAGCGCGTGGAGGGGATCACCCGCACCCTGACCTGCCCGGTCGTTCATCTCTAGCTCCCCCGTATGCTCGCGCGGTGAGTTCCGCATCGTCCCTGTCGTCCGCCTCGTCGGCCTCGTACCGCCGTCGCGCAGCCCGCCGGTTCCTCCCTGTGTACGGGCGGCTGCTGCTCGCGTTCGCCCTGTGCGGGGCCGTGGCGGGCTGCTCCACGGACGACGCCGGCCCTGCCGTCCCGGCCCCGTCCGGCGAGGCCGCCGAGGCGTGCCGGGCGCTGCACGCGGCACTGCCGGAACGGGTCGCCGGGCTGGAGCGCGGGGAGGCCCGGAAGAGCTCCCCGTACACGGCCACGTGGGGCGACCCGGCGGTCGAGCTGCGGTGCGGAGTGGCGGAGCCCGAAGTGCTCAGGCCCGGGAGTGAACACTACAACCCCACCTCCGACGCGGCGGAGGTGAACGGCGTCTCCTGGCTTCTGGAGGAGCAGGACGAGGGATACCGCTTCACGACGACGGAGCGGGCGCCGCGTGTGGAGGTGACCGTTCCGGCCGCGTACGCACCGGAGATCGGCGTGCTGACCGGCCTCGCGGACGCCGTGCGCTCCGCCGTCCCCCGCCAGGCCTCCTGACCTCCCGGGTCTCGGACCTGCCCGACGGGGCGCGCCCGCACGCCCGGCGCGCGCCGGGCGTGCGGGCGCGCGCGGCGGTCAGCGCAGGCCGGTGGGGCGGCGGAGCGCGGCCTGGAGGAGACGGTCGACGAGCTCCGGGTAGCCGATGCCGGCCTCCTGCCACATCCGCGGGTACATGGAGATCGGCGTGAACCCCGGCATCGTGTTGATTTCGTTGATCACGAACTCGCCGTCCTCACAGAGGAAGAAGTCGGCGCGGACCAGGCCCTCGCAGGAGACGGCCTCGAACGCGGCGACGGCCAGCTCCCGGACGCGCGCGGTCTGCTCCTCGGTGAGCGGCGCCGGGACGATGCCCGTCGCGGAGTCGATGTACTTGGCCTCGAAGTCGTAGAAGTCGTGCGCCGAGACCGGCGGGATCTCCGCCGGGACGCTGGCGCGCGGACCGTCCTCGAACTCCAGCACTCCGCACTCGATCTCGCGGCCGCGCAGCAGCGACTCGACGATGATCTTCGGGTCGTGACGGCGGGCCTCTTCGACCGCGTCGTCGAGACCGGCGAGGTCGTCGACCTTGCTGATGCCCATGGAGGAGCCGGCGCGGGCCGGCTTCACGAAGACCGGCCAGCCGTGCTCACCCGCGAAGTCGACGATCTTCTTGCGCGCGGCGGCCGCGTCGGACTCCCACTCGCGGGGGCGGATCGCGACGTACGGGCCGACGGGGAGCCCGAAGGAGGTGAAGACCCGCTTCATGTACTCCTTGTCCATGCCGACCGCGGAGGCCAGCACGCCCGCGCCGACGTAGGGCACACCGGAGAGTTCCAGCAGTCCCTGAAGGGTGCCGTCCTCGCCGTACGGGCCGTGCAGGACGGGGAAGACGACGTCGACCTCGCCCAGCGCCTTGGGCACCTGGCCGGGCTCGGAGAGGACGACCTCGCGGCTCCCCGCGTCCACCGGCAGCACGACGCCCGCGTCGGACTCGGCGAGCTCGGCGACGGCGGGCAGCCGGCGGTCGGCGATGGCCATCCGCTCGGGGTCGTCGCTGGTGAGCGCCCACCGTCCGTCGGCGGTGACGCCGATGGGGAGCACCTCGTACTTCTCGCGGTCGATGGCGCGCAGGACCGCGCCCGCCGTGAGGACGGAGACGCCGTGCTCGGAGCTACGGCCGCCGAAGACGACGGCGACGCGGGGCTTGTCGCCGGCGGCCTTCGACACGCCGGCGCTGGGGCTGGTGCTGGGGGTCTCGCTGCTCATATCGCGTCGACTTTACCGTCTGGGAGGGCTCGTGGACCCTCACACACCCTCGGCCTTCGCGCTGCGCGACATGAGTTCCTTGAGGGCGACCAGCGGCGGCGTGCCCTTGTGCACGATGCTCACCACCGTCTCGGTGATCGGCATGTCGACGCCGTGCCGCCCGGCGAGATCCAGCACGGACTGGCAGGACTTGACGCCCTCCGCGGTCTGCTTCGTCGCGGCGACGGCTTCCTCCAGGGTCATGCCGCGGCCCAGGTTGGTGCCGAAGGTGTGGTTGCGGGAGAGCGGGGAGGAGCAGGTGGCGACGAGGTCGCCCATGCCCGCCAGGCCGGCGAAGGTGTGCGCGTCGGCGCCCATGACGAGCCCGAGGCGGGTGGTCTCGGCGAGGCCGCGCGTGATGAGCGAGCCTTTCGCGTTGTCGCCCAGCCCCATGCCGTCGGCGATGCCCACGGCGAGGCCGATCACGTTCTTCACGGCGCCGCCGAGTTCGCAGCCGACGACGTCGGTGTTGGTGTAGGGCCGGAAGTACGGGGTGTGGCAGGCGGCCTGGAGCCTGCGGGCCACGGACTCGTCGCGGCAGGCGACGACGGAGGCGGCGGGCTGCCGGGCGGCGATCTCCTTGGCGAGGTTGGGGCCGCTGAGCACGGCCACCCGGTCGTCGCCGGCGCCGGTGATCTCGGCGATGACCTCGCTCATCCGCTTGGCGGTGCCGAGTTCGACGCCCTTCATCAGGGAGACCAGCACGGTCTCCGGATGCAGCAGGGGCGCCCAGCGGCCGAGGTTCTCGCGGAGGGTCTGGGAGGGCACGGCGAGGACGGTGAACTCGGCGTCGCGGGCGGCCTCGGCCGGGTCGGTGGTGGCGGTGACCGCGGCCGGCAGTTCGACGCCGGGCAGGTAGTCGGGGTTGGTGCGGGTGGTGTTCACGGCCTCGGCGAGGTCCGGGCGGCGGCCCCACAGGGTCACCTCGCAGCCCGCGTCGGCGAGCACCATGCCGAACGCGGTGCCCCAGGAACCGGTTCCGTAGACGGCGACGCGGCTCACGCGTTCCTCCCCTCCTCGGCGCGCGGGGCCCGAGGCGACGCGGCCTGCTGCGGCTGCGCCGCGGACGGCTCCGGGCCGGACCCTTCGCCGGCGCGCAGCCCGGCGTCCTGCTGCGGTCGGGTGCGTACGGCACGGGTGGTGCGTGCGGAGACGGCCTTGCGGTGGTCGTAGCGTTCGGCCGGCGGCTTCTCGCCGCGGATGTCGGCGAGCTCCGCGGCGACGGCGTCCATCAGGGTGTCGGTGACGGCCCGCAGGATCTCCGCCGTCGGTTCCCGGCCGTGGAACGCGGAGAGGTCGACGGGCGGACCGGCCTGCACGGTCAGGGTCTTGCGGGGGAAGAGACGGAGCCGCTTCTTCCGGGCGTACGGCGGCATGACGTGGTTGGCGCCCCACTGGGCCACCGGGATCACCGGGGCCCGGGTCAGCAGCGCGACGCGGGCGGCACCGGTCTTGCCGGTCATCGGCCACAGGTCGGGGTCGCGGGTGAGCGTCCCCTCGGGGTAGAAGGCGACGCATTCGCCCTCGTCGATGGCCTCCACGGCCGCCTTGAAGGCCCCCACCGCGTCCGCGGACTCCCGGTACACCGGAATCTGGCCGAGGCGGCGCATGAAGCCGCCCATGGGACCGCCCTTGAAGAGGGAGTTCTTGGCCAGGAAGCGCGGGACGCGCCCGGTGTTGTACTGGTAGTGCGCGTAGGAGAGAGGGTCGAGATAGGAGTTGTGATTGACCACGGCGATGAATCCGCCGTCGGCCGGAATGTGCTCCATTCCTCGCCAGTCCCGCTTGAACAGCACCAGTAGCGGCGGTTTCACCAAAACCGCGGCTAGGCGGTACCAGAAGCCGATTTTGCGGCGGGACACCGGGACACCATCTCCTCTTGGCCGATCGGGACAGCCGCCCAAGTGTGGTGCCGCCGTACGCACTCTGTCGAGCGGATAGCTGTCGTGCACACCGTAACCCCGCGGTCCTCGGGCCGGGACGGGCCCGGGGGAGGTCACGGGCCCGGAGGGCGGCGGGGGAGGCACCGGGGGCGCGGAGGAGAATGGGCGGGATGAACGGCGACGTGGTGGGGGCGGGCGGCACCGGATGGCGTCTGGTGATGCCGTTGAAACCGCTGGCACGGGCCAAGAGCAGGCTCGGCGCGACGGCCGGCGACGCGGCACGGCCCGGCCTCGCCCTGGCCTTCGCCCAGGACACCGTGAGCGCGGCGCTGGCCTGCCCGGAGGTGCGCGGTGTGGTGGTCGTCACGGACGACCCGCGCGCGGCGGCGGAACTGGCCGCGCTGGGCGCGGACACGGTGCCGGACGCCCCGGGGCGCGGCCTCAACGCGGCGCTGGCCCACGGCGCGCAGGCGGTGCGGACCGGCCCAGGGGGAGCGGAGGCCCCGGTGGCCGCACTGGGCGCCGACCTGCCCGCGCTGCGCCCGGAGGAGCTGGGCCGGGTGCTGGCCGCGGCCGCGGCGCATCCGCGGGCGTTCGTGGCGGACGCCGCGGGCGTGGGGACGACGCTGCTCGCCGCGCGGCCCGGCAGCCCGCTCGCACCGGCGTTCGGGGGCCCGTCCCGGAGGCGTCATCTGGCGTCGGGGGCCGTGGAACTGGACGCCGCGGCGCTGGACGGCCGGGAGGTGGCCAGCGTACGGCGGGACGTGGACACGGCGGAGGACCTGCGGGTGGCGCTGCGGCTCGGGGTGGGGCGGCACACCGCCGCGCGGACCGGGCCGGCGGCGCGTACGCTACCGGCCATGCAGGCCACCTCGTACACCTACGACCCCGGGACCAGAACCGGCAGCGTGCTGCTGGACGACGGCACGCCGCTGCCGTTCGACGCGGCGGCCTTCGACGCCGGCGGGCTGCGGCTGCTGCGGCCCGGCCAGCGGGTGCGCATCGAGGTCGAGGGCGAAGCCGACGCGCGCCGGATCGTCCTGGTGACGCTGCAGACCCTCTGAGAGCCGTCGGGCGGGGCCCGGGTCCCGGGGAACGCCCGCGGGCCGGGCTCCCCCGAGGGAGCCCGGCCCGGCGCGGAGACGTTCCTGCTGCCCGGGTGCGCGGTCAGCGCCTGCGGGCGGTGGTCTTCTTCGCGGTCGTCTTGCGGGCCGAGGTCTTGCGGGCGGGGGCCTTCTTGGCGACGCTCCGCTTGGCCGGGGCCTTCTTGGCGGTGGCCTTCTTGCCGGTGGTCTTCTTCGCCGCCGACTTCTTGGCCGTGGACTTGGCGGCCGTCTTGCGCGCGGTGGTCTTGCGCGCGGTCGCCTTCTTCGCGGTGGTCTTCTTGGCCGGGGCCTTCTTCGCCGCGGCCTTCCGCGCGGTGGCCTTCTTGGCGGTGGCCTTCTTCGCCGCCGCCTTCTTGGTGGCGGCCTTCTTGGTGGAAGTGCCACCGGAGAGGCTGCCCTTCGGCGCCTTCTTCACGGCCACGTCGTTCTTGGGGAGCTTCTTGGCCCCGCTGACCAGGTCCTTGAAGCCCTGGCCCGCCCGGAAACGGGGTACCGAGGTCTTCTTGACCCGGACCCGCTCGCCGGTCTGCGGGTTGCGGGCGTATCGCGCCGGGCGGTCGACCTTCTCGAAGGAGCCGAACCCCGTCACCGACACTCGGTCGCCCGCGACCACTGCGCGGACGATCGCGTCCAGGACGACATCGACCGCGTCCGCGGCCTGCTGGCGTCCACCGAGCTGATCCTGAATTGCTTCAACGAGCTGCGCCTTGTTCACGTCTTCCCCTTCAACCAGACGGTGCCGGAACTATCGGGTCCAAGCTTTTTCGCACGGTAGGCAGATATATACCGCAAATCAAACGCGAAACGGGCGAATCACCCTTGTGCCGCAATGAAGTCGACCGTCAGGAAGGCCCGTCGGAGCCCGCCGCACCGGTTTCACCGCGGCGTTGCCCGTCGCCCACTCCGCCTCGCTCGGCCGGGAACCGCCCCTCGTCGATGTCCGTCATGAGCCGCGCCAGACGCCGCTCGGCGTCCGCCGGATCGTGTTTGGAGGCCGCCGTGACGACGAGCAGCTTCCGCGTCAGCGCCACCCGTACGCCCTCCGGGACTTGCAGGGTGCGTACGCGTGTGTGCGCCTCCTTCAGGCGGGCGGCGAGTCGGTCGTAGAGCTCGAGTTGACCGTCGCTGTCCATGTTCCGATTGTGCCACCTGAGGTGAGTTGTCACCTTGCGGGGACCCAACACGGCGACGCGCCCCCCGCCTGCGGAACAGTGTCCTGCGGGCGGGGGGCGCGTGGGCGGCCGTCCGCCCTCGCCGGGAGCCGTCAGGCGGCCTGGGTCCGGGGCTTGAAGGCCGGGCGGCGGCTCTCGTAGGCGGCGATGGCGGTCTCGTTCTGGAGGGTGAGGCTGATGTCGTCCAGCCCTTCCAGGAGCCGCCAGCGCGCGTTCTCGTCGAGCTCGAAGTCGGCGTCGACCCCCTCGGCCAGGACCTTGCGCCGCTGCAGGTCGACGGTCACCGGGGCCTGCGGGTCGCGCTCCGCCAGCTGCCACAGCCGCTCCACGGTCTCCTGCGGGAGCACGACCGTGAGCAGGCCGTTCTTGAGCGAGTTGCCGCGGAAGATGTCGGCGAAGCGGGAGGAGACGACGGCCTTGAACCCGTGGTTCTGGAGCGCCCAGACGGCATGCTCGCGGGAGGAGCCGGTGCCGAAGTCGGGACCCGCGACGAGCACGGTGCCGCCTGCGTACCGCGGCTGGTTGAGGACGAAGTCCGGGTCCTTGCGCCAGGCCTCGAACAGCCCGTCCTCGAAGCCGTCCCGGGTGACCTTCTTCAGCCAGTGGGCGGGGATGATCTGGTCGGTGTCGACGTTGCTGCGGCGCAGCGGTACGGCCCGGCCGGTGTGGGTGGTGAAGGCTTCCATGGCTCAGGCCTCCTGGAGTGCGGGGACGTCGGCGAGGTCGGCGGGCGAGGCGAGGCGGCCCAGCACCGCGGTGGCGGCGGCGACCTGCGGCGAGACCAGGTGGGTGCGACCGCCCTTGCCCTGCCTGCCCTCGAAGTTGCGGTTGGAGGTGGACGCGGCGCGCTCCCCCGGTTCGAGCTGGTCGGGGTTCATGCCGAGGCACATCGAACAGCCGGCGTGCCGCCATTCGGCACCGGCGGCGGTGAAGACCTTGTCCAGGCCCTCCGCCACGGCCTGGAGGGAGACCCGCACCGAGCCGGGCACCACCAGCATCGTGACGTCGTCGGCGACCCGGTGCCCCTCCAGTACGGCGGCGGCGGCGCGCAGGTCCTCGATGCGGCCGTTGGTGCAGGAGCCCACGAACACGGTGTCGACGGGGATCTCGCGCAGCGGCTGCCCGGCGGACAGGCCCATGTACTCCAGCGCCTTCTGGGCGGCGTACCGGTCGCTGTCGTCGGCGAACGACGCCGGGTCGGGCACGGACGCGGAGAGCGGGGCGCCCTGTCCCGGGTTGGTGCCCCAGGTGACGAAGGGGGCCAGCTGGGAGGCGTCCAGGACGACCTCGTGGTCGAAGGCCGCGTCGTCGTCGGTGCGCAGCGTCCGCCAGTACTCCACCGCGGCGTCCCAGTCGGCGCCCTGCGGGGCGTGGTCGCGGCCCTTCAGGTAGGCGAAGGTGGTCTCGTCCGGGGCGATCATGCCGGCGCGGGCGCCCGCCTCGATGGACATGTTGCAGATGGTCATCCGGGCTTCCATCGAGAGCTTCTCGATGGCCTCGCCCCGGTACTCGATGACGTAGCCCTGGCCACCGCCGGTGCCGATGCGGGCGATGACGGCGAGGATCAGGTCCTTGGCGGTGACGTCCTCGGGCAGTTCACCCCGCACCGTGACCGCCATCGTCCGGAACGGGGCCAGCGGCAGGGTCTGGGTGGCGAGCACGTGCTCGACCTGGCTGGTGCCGATACCGAAGGCCAGCGCGCCGAACGCGCCGTGCGTGGCGGTGTGGCTGTCGCCGCACACCACGGTGGTGCCGGGCTGGGTCAGTCCCAGCTGCGGTCCCACCACGTGGACGATGCCCTGCTCGACGTCGCCCAGCGGGTGCAGCCGGACGCCGAAGTCCGCGCAGTTCTTGCGCAGGGTCTCCAGCTGGGTGCGGGAGACGGGGTCGGCGATGGGCTTGTCGATGTCGAGCGTGGGGGTGTTGTGGTCCTCGGTGGCGAGGGTGAGGTCGGTCCGGCGCACGGGGCGGCCGGCCTTGCGCAGCCCGTCGAAGGCCTGCGGGCTGGTCACCTCGTGGAGCAGGTGGAGATCGATGAAGAGGAGGTCGGGTTCGCCCTCCGCACGCCGGACGACATGGTCGTCCCAGACCTTCTCCGCGAGTGTCCGTGCCATCGCTTTCCCTCCGTGACCGGCAGCGCCGCCGGGCACATGTCGTTGCCCTTCGCCTCCCGTACGCGCCCCGGGGGGCGCGTGGCGACTCTCACTCCAGACTGGAGGGTCCGGGAGGAAATTGAACTTGCGTTTCATACTCTGAGACGTGAGTATCGACGCATGGACAACAGTAGCGGCGCCACGAGCGGAGTGGGCGTTCTCGACAAGGCGGCTCTGGTGCTCAGCGCACTGGAGTCCGGGCCGGCGACCCTCGCCGGGCTGGTCGGGTCGACCGGGCTGGCACGCCCGACGGCCCACCGGCTCGCGGTGGCGCTGGAGCACCACCGCATGGTGGCGCGGGACATGCAGGGCCGGTTCATCCTGGGCCCGCGGCTGGGCGAGCTGGCCGCCGCGGCCGGCGAGGACCGGCTGCTCGCCTCGGCCGGCCCGGTGCTCACACACCTGCGGGACATCACCGGGGAGAGCGCGCAGTTGTACCGGCGCCAGGGCGACATGCGGATCTGCGTAGCGGCGGCCGAGCGGCTGTCCGGCCTGCGGGACACCGTCCCGGTCGGGTCGACGCTGCCGATGAAGGCCGGGTCGGCGGCGCAGATCCTCATGGCCTGGGAGGAACCGGAGCGGTTGCACCGAGGGCTCCAGGGGGCCCGTTTCACGGCGACGGCCCTGTCCGGCGTACGGCGGCGCGGCTGGGCGCAGTCGATCGGCGAACGGGAACCGGGAGTGGCGTCGGTGTCCGCGCCGGTGCGCGGCCCGTCGAACCGCGTGGTCGCGGCGGTGTCCGTGTCCGGGCCGATCGAGCGGCTGACGCGGCACCCGGGGCGTATGCACGCGCAGGCGATCGTGGACGCGGCGGCGCGGCTGAGCGAGTCGCTGCGGCGCAGCGGCGGAAGCTGAGGCCTCGCGGCCGGCCCCCGGGGCCGGCCGCGGAACGCGAAGAAGCCCTCCCGGGGGGAGGGCTTCTTCGGTGAGCGGGAGGTCTTCGCGACCGTGTACCCCCGACCGGATTCGAACCGGCGCTACCGCCTTGAGAGGGCGGCGTGCTAGGCCGCTACACAACGGGGGCTTACCGCTGATCCTCCGAAGAGGATCCGTACCCCCGACCGGATTCGAACCGGCGCTACCGCCTTGAGAGGGCGGCGTGCTAGGCCGCTACACAACGGGGGCATCGATCTGCGAGGAGCTGCTGCTCTGCGAGATCGCGCTGGGCTACCAGGACTCGAACCTAGACTAACTGAACCAGAATCAGTCGTGCTGCCAATTACACCATAGCCCACCAAAACGCAACCCCTGGGGGGATTGTGTTCGGGTGGCCGCCTCGCGGTGGTCCGGCCTTCCGGCCCGCCCCGTTCGGCGACAGGAAGAACATTACCCGATCGACGACCGTGCTCCAAAACGGGTTCCCCGTCGGCCACGGGCCCGTACGCCGGTGAGGGCCGGAGACGTCCTGACGACGTCTCCGGCGCTCACCGGGCCGGGCACGGGTCTCAGCCCTCGGGCTGGGCGGCGAGTTGGGCCAGTGCGGCGTCGACCCGGGCAAGCGTGCGCTCGCGACCGAGCACCTCCAGCGACTCGAACAGCGGCAGGCCGACGGTGCGTCCGGTGACGGCCACGCGCAGCGGCGCCTGCGCCTTGCCGAGCTTGAGACCGTGGGCCTCGCCGGCGGCCAGCACGGCCTCCTTGAGCGGGTCGGCGGCCCAGGAGGGGCCGTCCAGCTCCGCCAGGCGCGAGTGGATGGACCGCAGCACGTCCGCGGCCCCCGGCTTCATCGCCTTCTGCCAGGACTTCTCGTCCCGCACCGGCTCCTCGAGGAAGAGGAAGTCGACGTTCTGGGTGATTTCCGAGAGGACCGTCAGCCGGGTCTGGGCCAGCGGCGCCAGCGCGGCGAACGCCTCCTGGTCGAACGCCTCGGGCTTCCAGGGCGCGAACGGGTCGCGCAGCCAGGGCGCGCAGGCGGCGGCGAAGTCGGCGGCCGGCATCTCCCGGATGTGGGTCGCGTTGATGGCCTCGCACTTCTTCAGGTCGAAGCGCGCCGGATTGGCGTTGACGTCCGCCACGTCGAACGCCGCCACCATCTCCTCCAGGGTGAAGACGTCCCGGTCCTCGGCGATCGACCAGCCCAGCAGCGAGAGGTAGTTGAGCAGACCGGCGGGCAGGAAGCCGCGCTCGCGGTAGAGATTGAGCGAGGACTGCGGGTCCCGCTTGGAGAGCTTCTTGTTGCCCTCCCCCATCACGTACGGCAGGTGACCGAACGCCGGTACGGTGCCGCCGCCCACGCCGACCTCGGCGAGCGCCCGGTACAGCGCGATCTGGCGCGGCGTGGAGGACAGCAGGTCCTCGCCGCGCAACACGTGCGTGATCTCCATCAGCGCGTCGTCGACCGGGTTGACCAGCGTGTACAGCGGGGCGCCGTTGGCGCGCACGATGCCGTAGTCGGTGACGTTCTCCGGCTGGAAGGTCAGTTCGCCGCGCACCAGGTCGGTGAAGGTGATCGGCGTGTCCGGCATCCGGAAGCGGACGATCGACGCGCGGCCGGCCTCCTCGTACTCGGCAACCTGCTCGGCCGGCAGGTCGCGGCACAGACCGTCGTAGCCGGACGGACGGCCCTCGGCCCGCGCCAGCTCGCGGCGCGTCTCCAGCTCCTCGGCGGTGCAGTAGCAGCGATAGGCGTGACCGGCGTCGAGCAGCTTCCCGGCCACGTCCCGGTAGAGGTCCATGCGCTGCGACTGGCGGTACGGGCCGTGCGGGCCGACCTCCGCGCCGGAGGCGCCGTCGAAGGCCGCCGGGCCCTCGTCCCAGTCCAGGCCGAGCCAGCGCATGGCGTCCAGCAGCTGTTCGTAGGACTCCTCCGAGTCGCGGGCGGCGTCCGTGTCCTCGATACGGAAGACCAGCGTGCCGCCGTGGTGCCGGGCGAAGGCCCAGTTGAACAGCGCGGTGCGGACGAGCCCGACGTGCGGGTTGCCGGTCGGCGAGGGACAGAATCGGACGCGTACGTTTGCGTCAGCCACGGTTGACAACCTTGTTGGTGAGAGTGCCGATGCCTTCGATGGTGACGGCGACCTCGTCGCCGGGGTGGAGGGGGCCGACCCCTGCCGGGGTGCCCGTGAGGACGACGTCGCCCGGGAGCAGCGTCATGGCCTCGGTGATGTGCACGATCAGGTCCTCCACCGGGCGGACCATCTCGCTGGTGCGGCCCAGCTGGCGCTGCTCGCCGTTGACCGTGCACTGCACGGCCAGGTCGGCGGGGTCCAGCTCCGTCTCGATCCAGGGTCCGAGCGGGCAGGAGGTGTCGAAGCCCTTCGCCCGCGCCCACTGGCTCTCCGCGCGCTGCGCGTCACGGGCGGTGACGTCGTTGGCACAGGTGTAGCCGAGGATCACGTCACGCGCGCGCTCGCGGGGCACGTCCTTGCACATGCGGCCGATCACCACGGCGAGCTCCGCCTCGTGGTGCACCTCGGACGAGAAGCCGGGGTAGACGACGGGATCTCCGGGCCCGGCGACGGAGGTCGAGGGCTTGAAGAAGACGACCGGCACGTCCGGGACGTCGTTGCCCAGCTCCCTGGCATGCTCCGCGTAGTTGCGGCCGATGGCCACGACCTTGTTCGGAAGCACCGGGGAGAGCAGGCGGACCTGTTCGGCGCCGAGGGGGAGTTTGTGGCCCGAGCGCTCGAAGTCGGCGAAGGGGTGGCCCTTGATGATCTCGAGTTCGTCGCCCTCGACGACGCCGAAGGCGACGTTGCCGTCGAGGGAGAAGCGGGCGATGCGCACGGGGATTTCCTTGGGGCTCGGCGTCTGCGGGTGCGCCCCTCAGCCTATTGCACGCCTCCGCGGACGCCGGACGGGCTCGGCCCTGCCGGAGCCCGTCCGGTGTCCGCGGGGATCGGTGGGTTCGCTCAGCGGAGCCGGGCCATCAGCGCGTGCTCGACCAGGGTGATCAGCGCACTCTTGGCGTCGGCGCGGTGCCGGGCGTCGGTGGTGATGATCGGCGCGTCCGGGCCGATCTGCAGCGCCTCCCGCACCTCCTCCGGTGTGTACGGCTGATGACCTTCGAAGCCGTTGAGCGCGATCACGAACGGCAGACCGCTGTTCTCGAAGTAGTCCACGGCCGGGAAGCAGTCCGCCAGCCGGCGGGTGTCCACCAGCACCACGGCACCGATCGCACCGCGCACCAGGTCGTCCCACATGAACCAGAACCGGTCCTGACCCGGCGTACCGAACAGGTACAGGATCAGGTCCTGGTCCAGGGTG